>NZ_CP050831.1:5857339-6165620 GCF_012113595.1 Bacteroides faecium | reverse complement strand
GCAATGAACAGAAGAATCAATCCGCAGAATACCACACTCATAGCAGAAATAGACATACCGACACCGTCAGCATCATGTTCCTCGAACTTTTCCATCTTAGCATTACTGTTAAGAGTTTGGTTGTTGGTGCTCGGAGTAACGTATTTGTCACTGCTTGCTCCTTTTACTTCCCATTCTGCTGCACCGTCACTTATGCGTGCATATGATTGGTTAGTACTGAGAGCGCCTGCCGGTATTACAATTTGATCCATCAGCTTTTTGCCGGAGTCGAATAGGCCAATCCAGTTGGCAGTTTCGGGATTCAGCTTGAAGCTGGTGTGGAAAGTACCGCGGTTAGGCTCGCCGTCTGCCCAAAATAAAGCGTGCTGGCGTGGTTTCACTAGCGTAAGTATATCACCTTTCGGGATAAAATAAGTAACTGTATCGCCCGGTTGGCTACTTACTTTCAGCAAGCAAGCTGCCAGGTCGGCGCTACCGAATGATTTATTGAATATTTCAATCCATGCACTGTGCAGTCCGTAATCATCCTGGAAATTATTTTCGTTATCTATCAGGATTTCGTTCAATACCAGCTTATTGTTAGACTTTTTCTCTCCACAAGAAGTCAGCCCAATCAGCAACAGCAAAGAAAGGAATATTCCGATTTTGGTTTTGTTCATAATCGTTCTTGTTTTAATGTGAAAAGTTGGATTACAACGGAATATTACCATGCTTCTTAGCCGGGTTGGTCAGTTTTTTAGTCTGCAACTGCTGTAAAGCGCGGATGACACGGAAACGTGTGTTGCGTGGTTCAATCACGTCATCAATGTAACCGTATTTAGCTGCATTGTAAGGATTGGCAAACAGTTTCGTGTATTCTGCTTCTTTCTCAGCAAGGAATTGTGCCGGATTTTCCTGATCTTTTGCTTCACGTGCGTACAATACTTCTACTGCTCCTGCACCACCCATTACTGCGATTTCAGCAGTTGGCCATGCATAGTTCATATCACCGCGAAGTTGCTTACAACTCATCACGATATGAGAACCACCGTAGGACTTACGCAATGTGATAGTTACTTTAGGTACGGTAGCTTCGCCGTAAGCATACAGCAATTTAGCACCATGAAGGATAACGCCGTTGTATTCCTGACCTGTTCCCGGAAGGAATCCAGGTACGTCTACCAACGACACGATAGGAATATTGAATGCATCGCAGAAACGAACGAAGCGTGCACCCTTACGAGATGCGTTGCTATCGAGCACACCTGCCAGATACTTAGGCTGGTTGGCAACGATACCTACGGATTGTCCGTTGAAACGTGCGAAACCGATGATTATATTCTTGGCATAGTCTTTCTGGATTTCCAGGAACTCACCATTATCAACAACAGCACCGATTACTTCGTACATATCGTATGGTTTAGTCGGGCTGTCAGGGATAATATCATTCAAAGAATCTTCCAAACGGTCGATTGGGTCTGTACAATCTACATAAGGAGCTTCTTCAAGATTATTTTGAGGAATGAAGCTCAACAGATTACGAATCAGTGCGAAACCTTCTTCTTCTGTCTTAGCAGTGAAATGAGTGACACCCGACTTGGTAGAGTGAACACTTGCGCCACCAAGGTTTTCCTGGCTTACATCTTCGCCTGTTACAGTCTTTACAACTTTCGGTCCGGTAAGGAACATATAAGAAGTACCTTCCATCATTAATGTGAAGTCCGTCAAAGCCGGAGAATAAACAGCACCACCGGCACAAGGACCAAAGATACCTGAAATCTGCGGAATAACACCGGAAGCAAGGATATTGCGCTGGAAAATTTCTGCATAACCTGCAAGGGCATTGATACCTTCCTGGATACGTGCGCCACCCGAGTCGTTGATACCGATACATGGAGCACCCATCTTCATTGCCTGATCCATGATCTTACAGATCTTCAATGACATTGTTTCGGATAGTGAACCGGCAGAAACAGTGAAATCCTGTGCAAAAACATATACCAGACGTCCTTCGATAGTACCGCAACCGGTTACTACGCCATCACCTGGATAATGTTTTTTCTCCATGCCGAAGTTCGTGCATCTATGCTCAACGAACATGTCCATTTCTTCGAAGCTACCTTCATCCAGCAACATAGCCAAACGCTCGCGTGCTGTGTATTTCCCTTTTTCATGTTGCTTCGCAATTGCTTTTTCGCCGCCCCCGAGACGTGCTACGGCACGGCGTTCAATAAGCTCTTTAATTTTTTCAAGTTGATTACTCATGAGTTCTTGTTAGTTTTAGAGTTTATGATTAATGTTCGCAGAGTTCTGTCAGCACGCCAAGAGTTGATTTCGGGTGAAGGAAAGCGATGCTTAAACCTTCTGCACCTTTGCGCGGAGCCTTGTCGATAAGGCGGATTTCTTTGCTTTCAGCTTCAGCCAAAGCATTAGCTACGCCATCTTCAACAGCAAATGCAACGTGATGAACACCTGCACCTTTGTTTTCAATAAACTTAGCAATGGTACTCTCAGGGCAAGTCGGCTCCAACAGTTCGATTTTTGTTTCGCCTACTTTTAAGAAAGCGGTTCTTACTTTTTGATCTTCCACTGTTTCAATGTTGTAACACTTCAGACCTAATACATTTTCGTAGTAAGGAAGGGCCTCTTCGATGCTTTTTACAGCAATGCCCAGATGTTCAATGTGTGAAATCTTCATAACTATACTTTTTATTTGGTTTTAATTATGTGCTTATACGGCATAAAACAGCACAAAGAAAGACATTTCTTGCCTAATAAAGAAATATTTCTGCATTTAATTGTTGGGTTATAAAGCATAAAAAATGGCTGGAAGGGAGCACTGGAAGTCGTTTTGCAATCTTGAGATTACATTTAGACATAAAATTTGACTAGAAGTTTGTTCAACCAAGTCCAACTGACGCGGAACCAGCGGCGTGTGCTGCTTTGTTTTCCACCGAAGCGAAGTACGAAATCACGGTAACCGTGTTTGCGGAACGGAAGTCCTACGTCCATAAATTCCATATGCCGGAATCCACGTTCGTGAGCGTCTTCCAGAGCTTTCCAGACAGCGAGTACACCGGGATATTGCAATGCATAAGTCTTTCGCATCCCACCCGAAAACCAAAGGAAAGCACTGTCACCGGAATAAATGCAAACAGAGCCGCCGATAATCTTCTCCTTATATTTTACGATGAATATTTTTGCCTGTTTTCCTTTGATTAGCATACTATTCATATGCCGGAAAAAATCATTGGCAGGGAAGTATCTGCGTATGCGGGAAGAATATACTTTGTGTAACATTCGTGAGAAATCGCGTATTTCTTCTGCGGTATGTGCTTCTTCTACTATTGCTCCATTATTAAGCCCTTTTTTTATCTGACGGATACGCGACGGACTGAATCGGTCTTCAGTCTTTTTCATACTGTGCAATGAATTTCGCACCCGTAACCAATTGACCGGAAAGTAATTATTGCTTCGAAAAAACTTGTAACCGAACATAGAATTATTCAGATTACGGAATTCAATAAGAAAACAGGTGCGCGATGCTTCCTGGGTAAGATGCTCTAGCATCTCGCCGAACACTTCTTCCGCTTTTTCTTTATTGGTATAGAGAGTTTCATCCAAAGCTTCGCCTTCACTATATACCACACAATGTTTCACCAAAGAGGATGGAAGCCATCTCTTTGCCTTACGGATAGCGGCAAGTAAGCGTGCCACTGGTTTACCATCTTCTGTCGCTACTATTAATAAAGGTGTATACCCTGGAGTTGCTTCATAAATCTGAAACAGCTCTTTGGAGTGGAATGTATTCTTTCCTGATAAATCAGGAATATCCTTTCCTTTATAATATGTTGTTAGTTTAAGTGGCATCTAGGTACAAATTTACACTTTTTATTCTTCATTCAACAATAAAATAGAGATTTTGTTGGGGATACTTAAAGTGACGGACAATATAGTTTTCTATCTTTAGTAGAAAAAATGTGCTGAAAAATAGAAATATAGTATCAAAAGTGAGTACTTCTTAAAATAATAATCGTCTTTTTAATTGGTAATAATCAACTGCTTTTATGTAAAACTGAGATAATTAATATTAACTTTAAATTAGAATGAATGAAAGATTATGCATTTGTTGAAGCGTGGAAGACATGCTATTGTCGTACTTCTATGATTTTAGGGCTTTCGTTATTATGTGCCCCTCTGTCTTTTTCGGTTTATGCGGAAGATGGAGTTTCTAATACTATGGTGCAGGTTGTCACACAAACAAAAACTGTACAAGGAACTATTATTGATGAAAATGGCGAGCCTCTGATTGGGGTTTCTATTATTGTGAAAGGAACGAGTACAGGTACGATTACTGATTTTGACGGTCACTTTTCTATCAATCTTCCGGTAGGAAAGAAAGAATTGGTTATCTCTTATATAGGATATAAAGAGCAAACGGTTACTGTTACTGGCAGTGCGCCAGTCAATGTGAAGATGGTAGCAGATACCCAAGCTTTGGATGAAGTGGTGGTAATCGGTTATGGTACAGTGAAGAAGCGTGATTTGACAGGAGCGGTAACTTCCGTTAAAAGTGGAGAAATCACGATGAGTCCGGTTAACAATCCTATGGAAGCACTTCAAGGAAAAGTCGCAGGTTTGGATATCATGAAATCTTCCGGTAAGGCAGGCGCGGATGTGGATATCCAATTGCGTGGAACTCGTTCGATTTACGGTTCTAACACTCCTTTGTTTATTATCGACGGAATTCAGGGCAGCTATAATCAAGTGAATCCGGCGGATATTGAATCTATTGAAGTGCTGAAAGATGCTTCTTCGACAGCTATTTATGGTTCGGCAGGAGCCAATGGCGTTGTCATTATTACTACTAAACAAGGAAAAACAGGAAAAACTACAGTTAACTTTGATGCCTATGTCGGAATCAGTGGCTTTGCCAAATATCCTCATGGAATGGTTGGTGATGAATATGTTAATCTGAAAAAAGAAGCCTGGCGGACGAAAAATAACGAAGAGTATCCGGAATTTATGTCTACAATCTTCAATAAACCGGGAGTGCTTGAGGCTTATGAAGCCGGCAAATGGATTGATTGGGTAGACGAAGTAATGGGGAAAAACGGTGTTCAGCAGAATTATAACCTGTCAGTGACAGGAGGAACGGAAAAGACGAAGATTTTTGCTTCCTTGAATTATAATAATGAAGAAGGATTGATTAAAAACGATGATCGTAAGCGTTATAGCATGCGTCTGAACCTGGACCAATCTATTTTTTCCTGGGCCAAAATAGGTTTCAATACTAACTTGACATATACCGATAGCAATTCACGTAATCAAGGTGTTTTTGTAAATGCATTGACTTTCCTGCCATTGGGTGACGTGTATGATGCAGCAGGAAATATAAACTATGAATATTGTAAAGACGGGGAAAAGGTGAATCCGATGGCTGATGAGGCCAAGGATCAATACGTAAACAATACACGTAGTACCTATTTTGCAGGCAATGCTTACCTGGAACTGACTCCATTAAAGGGGCTTACTTTTAAATCAGTGCTTGGGACTACGTTGAATAATGCCCGTAATGGGGTTTTCTTTGGAAAGAAATCTATTGCCAATATAACTTCCGGTTATCAGGCGCCTCTTGCAGAGATATATAACAGTTCTTCTTATGCTTATAGATGGGAGAATGTGCTGACTTATAATTTTACGTTGGCTAAAGACCATAATTTAGGTGTAACGGGGATTACTTCCTGGTCGAAAAATCAGAATGAGGCGAACGAAAGTCATGCACAGGGGCAGGAACTTGCTTCACAGTCGTTTCATAACCTGGGAGCCGGCACGGAAAAAGTAGTAGTAAGATCGAGCTTCTCACAGACGCAATCGATGTCTTACGCGCTTCGTTTCAATTATAGCTATAAAGGTAAATACCTGTTTACTTTCTCTAATCGTTGGGATGGGGTTTCTCATTTGGCTGTCGGACATAAATGGGATTCTTTCCCGGCTGCGGCTATCGCGTGGCGTATTAGTGATGAAGCTTTTATGGAAAAGACACAGGACTGGCTGTCTAATCTCAAGTTTCGCGCAGGCTATGGTGTGACCGGAAATTCCGGTCGTAAAGATGCTGCCTATTCTTCCACAACAGGAAGTTTTACCTATACTACCGGTGTTGGTTTCGGGAATAACGGGGCCGGACATATCCAATACGGAGGGACGTATGGTAATCCCGATGTAGGCTGGGAAAAGTCTTACAATACAAATATCGGTATTGACTTGGGATTGTTTAATGGAAGAGTTAATCTGACTCTCGACTGGTACAATACAGATACGAAAGATTTGCTGTATGCACGCACGATGCCGATTACTTCAGGAGTATCGGGCTGGGGCTCACCGTTAAAAGCATGGCAGAACCTCGGCGAGACTAATAATAAAGGTGTCGAAATATCATTGAATACTCAGAATATAGTAAAGAAGAATTTTACATGGTCTTCCAATATAACTTTTACTGCTAATAAAGAAAAGATCGTTTCTTTGCCGGACGGAGATGTGAAAGATGAAAAACTATTTGAAGGAGAAGCGATCAGTGTTTTCTATGACTATAAATATTCGGGCATTTGGTCAACTGCTGAGGCAGAGGAAGCTGCCCGGTATAACTGTAAACCTGGCGATATCAAACTTGCTACAGATGGTTCATTCAATGATAAAGGCATCCATACATACAGTAATAAAACAGATTATTTCATTTTGGGCAAGAAAACACCGGACTGGATTCTCGGTTTTCAGAATAACTTTACCTATCGTGATTTTGACCTGAGCTTCTTCGTAATGGCTCGTTGGGGATTTATGGTTAACAATGATGTTATCACCCGTTATAACCCGACTACAAGCTGGGATAATTCACCGACAGGAATCGACTATTGGACACCTGAAAATCAGGGAGCTTATTTGCCTCGTCCGGGACTTCACGAGCAAAAAAGTAATTATGCCGGCTTCACTTCTTTGGCTTATATGGATGGTTCATATATCAAAGTGAAAAATATTACTTTAGGATATTCCCTTCCAAAGAAATGGCTTGCTAAGATTCGTATGGAAAAGCTTCGTGTATATGCTACCGCTTATGATCCGTTTATTTTCGCTAAGGAGGAATTAATGAGAGATCTTGACCCGGAGCGTAATGGTGCATCGGATTTCCCATTGACCAAGAGATTTGTATTTGGTGTAAATGTAACCTTTTAATTAATGAGAATTATGAAAAATAGAAAAATATACAATGTATTATTAGCTACAGTCTGGATTTTCTGGGGAGCATCCTGTTCTTTGGACGAATACAATCCGGGTGGTTCGGATATTGAGTCGTTAATGACCACACAGAATGGCTTTCAGTTGGCTATTAACAATTGCTACTTTGGGTTGCAACGCAGCTTCAACGGCAAGCAAATTTATATTCAACTGTCAGAAGCCGGTACTGATTTGTGGACAGCGAAGCAAAACTCAAACACGAATGCTAATTATTTTAAATATGCAGAAGGAGGAGCAATGAACCTGAATATGGCTCAAAGTATTTGGAACTCTGGATATGATGGAATTGGCTCGTGTAATTTGGCACTCGCACAAGCCGATAAGGTTATCGATTGGGAGTCGGAAGAGGTAAGGAATGCAACTATTGCAGAGGCTCATTTCTTAAGAGCTTTGTATTACTATAATTTGGTTGAAACATTTGGCGGAGTTACTCTTATTACTGGTAAAACCGAAAGTGTAAACATGGCTCCGGGCAGGGTTGAACCTTTGGAAGTTTATAAGAGCTGTATTATTCCTGACCTGGAATTCGCCGCTACTTATTTACCAGTATCCCGTCCGGAAGAAGAGGGACGTGCTTTACGAAAATCCGCCAAAGCCTATTTAGTGAAAGCCTATCTGACAACTAAAGAATATGGCTGTTCCGATTATTTGCAGGCAGCCAAAGACTTGGCAGATGAATTGATTCGTGATTGTGAAGCTGGCGGGGCAAATCTGGGTACTTATATGTATCCTTCTTACGAAGAGGTATTTACTGATGCCAACAATCAGAATAATAAAGAGTCGATGTTTTCCATTGCTTGTAGTAGCCTGTATGGTAGTGTCAACAAGTGGCAGAATAACTTAAGCTGGATGGAGTTTTACTGCAATACTTATTATTTTCCTGCTATTGAAAAGACCGAAGATGGAATTAAACAATGGGGCGGCAATCCTGAAGGAGAATTTATGCCTTCCAAATATTTATTAGACTTATATGTAGAATCCGATAATACACTTGACCCTCGTTATTCTTCTTCTTTCAAAACCTTATGGAAGGCTAATAAGGAATTTACCTGGTCTGAGGATAAAATTAAGGAGATGGACAGGACTAGTAATGTGACAACCAATACATCTTTGGAAGTAGGCGATGATGCTATTCGTATTATCCGTTCGGAAGAAACTGATTATGCAACTTTGAAAGCTCAAAAGTTAAATGCTCCTTATATGATTGTGGACATTGAAGATTTGTATGATAATAATGGAAAGGTAAAGATGAATTATACTCGTCAAAGTGACGGCAAAAGTGTCTTGAATCCATTTTATTATTTCTATCCGTCTTTATCCAAGTTTAATACGACAAATGTCATAGTCTCTAACTGGAGTAAGGGACGTTATGGAAGTAATGCTTCAATTATAACGATGCGTATGGCTGAAATTTATTTGTTAGCTGCCGAAGCAGATTTTTATCTGACGGGCGGAACTAATGCGAACAAATATATAAACAAGGTGCGTAGCCGGGCAGGAGCCTCTATATATAATGGTACGGTGGATATCCAGTATATTTTAGATGAACGGGCAAGAGAGTTGGCAGGTGAGAGTACCCGGTGGTTTGACTTGAAGAGAACCGGCAAACTATCGTCGGAATACTTGAAACAAACTAATCCGGATATCGGTCAGTATTTTCAGGACAATACTCATACTGTACGCCCTATCCCGCAGTCATTTACAGATGTAATAGAGAATGGGGTGAATTATCAGAATCCAAATTATTAAGAAGCTCTTTTTTATTAAAAAAATAGATGTCGATTAAATTTTAATTTTAAGGAGGGATATATCCGTGATGATATATCCCTCTTTCTTGTTTTTTCTTTATCTTTGTATGGTTACATATCAAATAAAACAAAAAGCTATGTTAGAAGAAATACTTGCTTACAACAAAAAGTTCGTTGAGAACAAGGGATATGAAGCGTATATTACAAACAAGTATCCCGATAAGAAAATTGCTATTCTTTCCTGCATGGATACCCGACTGACAGCTTTGCTGCCTGCCGCATTAGGCATCAAGAATGGAGATGTAAAGATGATTAAGAATGCAGGAGGTGTTATTTCCCATCCTTTCGGTAGTGTGATTCGTAGTTTGCTTGTGGCTATTTTTGAGTTAGGAGTGGAAGAAATCATGGTGATTGCACACTCTGACTGTGGAGCTTGCCATATGCATAGCGAAGAAATGCTTGAAAAAATGAAAGCGCGGGGAATCAATCCTGATTATATCGACATGATGCGTTTTTGCGGAGTTGACTTTCATTCCTGGTTGGACGGCTTTGAAGATACAGAGAAGTCGGTGAGAGGGACTGTTGATTTTATAGTGCGCCATCCTTTGATTCCGGCAGATGTAAAAGTCTACGGATTTATTATTGATTCTATGACTGGAGAGTTAAGCAGGGTTGTGTAAACAGGCTTTTTTGAATCAAATATAATCGGAAACAGTATAAAAAATAAGGCAGCTCTTTGTTAGCTGCCTTTATCTTTTTGCGGTTATAAACTTTCTTTGACTGGTGCACCCGTTTATGACAAATGGGGTGTCCGTACATCTCGATTTCAGCCTCCCGGCTTGCTTTACGATTCGCTTTAATGTAATCGTCCTGCGTAATTCGCTTTTTCATACTATGATATTATTTGTCAGTGCAAAGATACTATTTTATTTTCGATTATGCCCGTTTTGCACTATCTTTGCAATTATTAATCAAATGAAACCCGGAAACAATATGGAAAATTTCAGTGAATTGATAAAGAACCGTCGCAGTATGCGCAAGTTTACCGATGAAGAGCTGACACAGGACGAAGTTGTTACGTTGATGAAATCAGCCTTGATGTCCCCCTCTTCCAAGCGCAGTAACAGTTGGCAATTTGTGGTAGTCGATGATAAAGAAATGTTGAAAGAACTGTCCCATTGCAAAGAACAGGCTTCTTCCTTCATAGCCGATGCCGCTTTGGCGATTGTCGTAATGGCTGACCCGCTGGCGAGTGATGTCTGGATTGAAGATGCTGCTATTGCTTCCATTATGATACAGTTGCAGGCAGAAGACCTCGGGCTGGGGAGCTGCTGGGTACAGGTACGCGAACGCTTCACTGCTACCGGAATGCCTTCCGATGAATTTGTACATGGCATACTGGATATACCTTTGCAACTTCAGATTCTTTCCGTCATAGCCATCGGGCACAAAGCAATGGAACGCAAACCCTTCAACGAAGAACATCTTCAGTGGGAGAAAATTCATATTAACAAGTTCGGAGGAAAATAACGATGGGAGCTGCCAAAGCTAATAATAGCAAAGATACCTACATGGCTACTGCCGTTACCTTTATGGTAATTGGAGCACTATATCTGATTGATAAACTGATTCATTTTTCTTCCATCGGCCTGCCTTGGGTGATGAATAAGGATAACATGCTGCTGTATGCTTCTATCTGTTTCCTTATTTTCAAGCGCGATAAATCCATTGGCTTCGTATTGTTGGGGCTTTGGCTGGTGATGAACATCGGTCTGGTAATGTCATTGCTGGGTTCACTTTCAGGATATTTGCTGCCGTTGACACTGCTTATTATCGGAATTATTTTATTTTGGATTGCAAAACGATAAAGAAACGATAAAGAAACGATAAAGAAACGGTAAAGAAACGATGAATAGAAGTATAGAAGATACCCCGATTGTGTTTATCGGTGCCGGAAACCTGGCTACCAACCTGGCAAAAGCACTTTATCATAAAGGCTTCCGTATCGTGCAAGTGTATAGCCGGACTGAGGAATCCGCCCGCACCTTAGCCGAACAAGTGGAAGCGGAATATACAACCGACTTACAGGAAATCTCCAAAGAAGCCCAATTATATATCGTATCCCTGAAAGATGCCGCTTTTGTGGAACTACTGCCCCAAATAACAGAAGGCAAACAAAACGCCTTGTTAGTACATACGGCAGGAAGCATCCCGATGAGTATATGGGAAGGATATGCGGAACGCTACGGAGTGTTCTATCCGATGCAGACATTCAGCAAACAGCGTGAAGTCAATTTCCGGGAGATACCATTCTTTATTGAAGCCAAAAGGCCGGAAGACGTGGAACTACTGAAAGCAATTGCCGCCACTCTCTCCGGGAATGTCTATGAAGCAACTTCCGAACAACGCAAGAGCCTTCACCTCGCGGCAGTCTTTATCTGTAACTTCACCAATCATATGTATGCTTTAGCAGCAGATTTGCTTGAAAAATATAATCTGCCTTTTGATGTCATGCTTCCGCTGATTGATGAAACGGCACGTAAGGTACACGAACTGGCACCCCGTGATGCGCAAACCGGTCCGGCTGTGCGTTATGATGAAAATGTGATAAGCAATCATCTTGCCATGCTGGCAGACTCGCCGGCATTACAGGAAATATATAAATTAATGAGCAAAAGTATCCATGAGCACCATCAATTATGATTTATCCCGTATCAAAGCATTAGCTTTTGATGTAGACGGAGTATTGAGTTCCACCACAGTTCCGCTGCATCCTTCAGGTGAGCCGATGCGTACTGTGAATATCAAGGATGGATATGCTATCCAGTTGGCAGTGAAAAAAGGACTTCATATCGCCATCATCACCGGCGGGCGGACAGAAGCGGTACGCATCCGTTTTGAAGGCTTGGGAGTGAAGGACTTATATATGGGCTCTGCGGTGAAGATACACGATTATCGTGCCTTCCGTGACAAATACGGATTGGCTGACGATGAAATATTATATATGGGAGATGACGTACCCGATATTGAAGTGATGCGGGAATGCGGACTTCCCTGTTGCCCGAAAGATGCTGTGCCGGAAGTAAAATCCGTTGCGAAATACATCTCTTATGCAGATGGTGGCTGTGGCTGCGGACGTGATGTCGTGGAACAAGTCCTGAAAGTCCATGGCTTATGGATGGCACAAGACGCTTTTGGCTGGTGATAAAATTAATTATAGGATTGACTGACATCAACAAACAGTATTTTCAATTGTAAATAGTAAATTATCCAATCGTAAATAAAACAATGCTTGATAATCTAAAGAAATACCAGGTCATACTGGCTTCCAATTCCCCCCGCCGAAAAGAACTAATGTCAGGTTTGGGAGTAGACTATGTAGTCAGGACATTACCTGATGTCGATGAATCGTATCCCGATACATTGGTTGGTGCAGAAATCCCTGAATTTATCGCCCGTGAGAAAGCCGATGCTTATCGCGCCATGATGAAACCGGGAGAACTTTTAGTAACGGCGGATACCATCGTCTGGTTGGACGGAAAAGTCCTGGGTAAGCCGGAGGGCAGGGAAGGGGCTGTTGAAATGCTTCGTACGCTTTCGGGAAAATCCCACCAGGTATTTACGGGTGTCTGCCTGACAACTACCGAATGGCAAAAGAGCTTTACCGCTTCTTCCGATGTACAGTTCGATGTCTTGTCCGAAGATGAAATCCAGTACTATGTTGACCGTTACCAGCCTTTGGATAAGGCGGGAGCCTATGGCGTTCAGGAATGGATCGGCTATATCGGAGTAAAATCTATTTCCGGCAGCTTCTACAATATAATGGGACTCCCCATACAGAAACTGTACGGGGAGTTAAAGAAATTATAGTTGATAAGCTGAATTCCGAACCTTAGGAAGAAATTCTGAATCTCAGGAAAAACGGAAACTAGATTAAATCCAGCATCAAAGGAATATCCTCTTCTCGAACACCTTGTTTGAGGAGAGATTCTTCATCTTTATGGAACATTTCAAGGAATCGTTCCCGGTTCCCACTGGCTGTAATCGCCTTTCCGTAGAAAACGGCAGCCTTCTGGATATCTTCCATCACCCATGCAACGTGTCCGGCATTCATATAGTCGATAGCCAATGGCTTTTGTTCGATGATTTTCTCGTAATACTTCATTGCCTGCTCATATTTCAGGCTGATAAATGAACACCATCCGATGCCACGCCATGCTTTTACGCAATTACTTTCAATGAAATCCAGTTTGAAGAAGTAATTCAGCGCTTCCTCATATTGCCCCATTTCAGCCAAACAACTACCGATGTAGAAAGTTACATTCACATCTTCGGGCGCGGCTTCTTCCACCTTTTTATAATAAGTGAGGGCTGCCTGATAATTCCTGTTCAATCGATAGCAAATAGCCAGATGGCGATTGTTCCAGATATTATCCGGTTTCAGCGTATCAGCTTTCAGATAGGCTTGGACGGCTTCTGCGTATTTCTTTCTTTTCTGTAATGCATACCCGAACTTCTGATAATATTCCGCACTGTCACCTTCGAAACCACCAATAGCTTCCAGTTCCTCAAAAATCTCGATAGCCTCGTCCCACCGTTCCTTTGACAAATAGAAATCAGCAATAGGGAATAATACATCTTCCCAAGACAGCACATTATCGAGTGCAGGAACATGATGGAGATCGAGCTTTTCTTTAAAAATATCTCTGAATTCCTGACGGCGTACACTGAGCTTGAAGAAACGGTAAAGGTCATGCAAGTACTGGTTGCTGACCGTTCCCGGGCGTTCATTGAACCGCTTCATTGTTTCAGCATTCGATTTCTCCGCCAATTCAGCCACTTGCTGTTCGTTGAGCTGGCTCAACATCATATCCTGCTGCGCCTGTGGCAACTGATGGATGGTGAAGAACAACGAATACTTGTCGCTATTGCTGAAAAATCCCGACTGGAGAATCAAATCCAGTAAGCTGCTTCCCTGGTTTCCCGCCTGTTTCAGCGATTTAAGCACGTTCGACTGCTGCTTACTGAACGGATAAAACCAGTTCTGTACTTCGCGGAAGAACGGATAATTCTTCAAAGCGGCAAACGTGCTCATATATACATCGGCTCCTTCCAACTGGAGTTCGTTCATTTCACGCAATTTATCTCCCAGTCCCGACTTTTCGAAAGCATCTTCCCAATCCGGGTTCTTATCATCATTCTCTTCGTCGTTTTCCTCAAAGCCGAACCTCATATTCTTCATCGAAGAAACATTCTTCAGCATTTCGGGAATAATCTCTTCCCGCATCTTCTTGTCGATTTTCTCCGTCTCCTGGCAGAGTAACATCTGACGATAAATACGTGCGACGTCATCAACAAAAGAAGGAATTTCTTCCATAAGATCCACCCGCTTGATAAGTTCCGGGTAGAAAGTGAGCCGGTTTCTGTAAATGTGGAAAATAATCATCGTACCTACCAATGCCCGTTGGTTGACGTTGACATCCGGATGGCGGTATGCGTCGAGCAGCCACATGATTTTCCGTAAGTCGAAACACTCCATCAAACTCAAGGTGACAGCACTGACGAACAAGCATAAATCATCTCCCGGAAGTAATTCCGATACCAGCATAGCTTGGGCTTCTTCTTCATCCTGCGGATTCCATGCACTGTTTGTCCAAGTTCTTATGAACATAAATTTGAGTGTATCTTCATGCCGTTTCAAGACTTCGTCCATCTTTTCGTCAGACAGCAATCCGCTGACTGCCAAGTCGTCATTAAATGACTCCAATATATGCAGTATCGTTTTAATGCCGTAGTCCGACAATTCCGATGACACGGGAGTACGGCGCACCTCATGATAATACCTTGAAGAAGCGTTATCCAGCATAAGCAATCGAGACTGGTCGGCAATTCCCCACGTGTCCGCTACCATTTTCTGATACAGATTCCAGCGTTCCGGGTCGTTTGCTCCCTGTCTCATATAGTCCAGCATATACTTGTATGAGGTCTGCAATTGCTCCAGGCGCGTACGTAAATCCCAGTCAGGACATTGCCACAACAAGGATTCCAGTTGCATCAAGGCTTCCTTGAGTCTTTTGTCTTCAAGTAAAGTACGTATATATGCGTATTGTTCATTAATCGTTTTTTCGTTCATTGTGATTTAATTATTTATTTTTTTCCAATCCAGGTCAGACGTTTCCAAAGACCCTCAAAAGGACCGTGTTTGTGGTGTCGGAGCCACCACGAACAGAATGCCATTTGTAATAGAACAAAAAGGATGCCAAAAAGGAAACTGTATGTAATACCTAAATACCGCCCCAGTTCGAATCCCCAATGATAGAACAAAAGAGAACCGAAAATAGATTGCCCGAGATAGTTAGTTAAACTCATTTTTCCATAAGTTGTGAAACGCATAAAGAAACTGCGGTCTTTCACGTGGTAGAAAGTCAGTAATAATCCCGTCACCAGCAACACCATAAAGCTAAGGTTACTGAATGAACTTAGAATAAGCTGCAAAGGAACAAGTATCGCACTCCGTTCTATAAATTCCGGCAGCATATTGTTGAGTCCGTAGATAGGGAAGAAGCAGAGAAGGGAGAAAGCCAAAGCCTTCAGCCACAAACGCTCGTTCTTTTCACTGTAAAGGAAATATTGACGGCGTCCGACAAGCATACCGAACAGGAATAATCCCGGTGTTTGCAGGATGCGTCCGTGTTCCAAAGCCCAGGTCATGTTAGCCATCTGTCCTTCCCACATATTCATACGAATCGTTTCGAGGAATGTTCCGTTCTTTTGCACATCGAATGCGATACCGAAATAATAGCGTGCAAGACTTTCCCCTGCCACATAGTCAGGATTACATAAAGCATAGATTAGCTTTACCCAGTCGATAGGTTGAAGAATGAGTATAGTGGCAAATATAAGAACAGTACGGTCACTCATCCGGCAGAATATCGGCAGGATAATTCCAAGAATGGCATACATCGTCAATATCTCTCCCGTAAAGAAAGCCGCATTGAACTGTCCGATAATGAATAAAATAAATAATCTCCATAAGAACCGCAGGCGGAAATCCTTTCCTCTCCGTTGCTGGTTGTTATCCTGAATATAGAAACTAAAACCAAAGAGCAGAGCGAATACGGCATATGCCTTATTACTGAACGCAAAGAATAATCCTCTCCAAATGGCTTGGTCGGTGAACTTCATCCATTCAAAAGGTACTTCTTTTGGGAAAGAATAGAAATTGAAATGTTCGATACTGTGCAAGAGGATAATTCCCATGACTGCTAATCCTCTTAATACGTCGGCAACGTCTACTCGGGCGTTGGATTCGGCGATTTTGTGTTCCATGATTTTTTAGTTTCTGTTATTAATTGGTTTATGTAATAAATTTAGGCACGGATTACACGGATTTCACGGTTCTTAGAATGATGAATATGTAAAACAGCAGCGTTAATCCGTGTAATCCGTGCCTAATAATATAAGATTATTTTGCAAAAGACTTAGTTAAATTAGAATCTTACCTGCACCTGTGCCTGTATCAGACTGGAGTCCTTTTGTCCGTCTCCTTTTTTATCACAAAAGGTATATTGTGCTTGTAGGCGGCATCTGGGATAAAACCAGTATTGTACGCCGGCAATATAATTATTCTGTTTGAAATCGGCAGCCTTATTCGGGTTGAAATAGTCATACGAAGCAACGAAATCGAAGTTTCGCGCAAAACGAATGCTGCCTGTTGCATAGAATCCTTCACTTTTTACATTTCTGTCTTTTCCGCCAAGATATTCCGAACGCAGATTGAATTTGGAAGTAGTGACAACCGCTCCCGCACTCCAACGCTTCTTGGCATAATTCTCTCCGGCTTTAATCCCGGTGTATTCCGAATCCGCTATCGCATGTCCTGTTCCGCGAATGAACGAACCGCCTACGGACAACCACTCCAATGGATAAACCATCAGATTTCCGACAACATCTTTCTGGCTATTCTTATCTTTTGTATTCAATCCCTGTCCGTTCATTACAGCCACCTTATATTGCAGAAAGTCATGGAACAGTTTTCCGTGAAGCATCATACCGATGTCCCGTCCCGAAGTCATGCCGTAGCACTTGTCGCTACCGCTTACTCCCGCCAGGTAACAGACAGACTGCGAGTAGCAGTTAATTAACTCCACCGTAGTCGGTGATAATTCATTTTCGATGGTATAAGGAACTTTAAACTCACCGATGCGTGCCGTAAGACCGGGTAGGAATTCATAGTCAGTATATACCTCCAGCAACATACCGCCATTATAAAAGTCATACATGAAATCGCATGTCCACCGTTTGGTAATCTTCCCGTGTGCCATGAAAATGATACGTTTGATATCGAAAGTATTGTCCGGCTTCGCCGCATCATCATATGTATAGCCGAGTTGGGCATATCCGGCAAGGCTGATACGTTCTTTCAGTGTGTTGACAACCTGATTCAATGAGGTTTTCTCTTGCGCGATGAGCGTGCTTTGTATGCCCGTTGCGCAGAACATGAAGATGGATAGTTGGAGAAGTGTTTTTCGCATGAAGTCGTTGTTATTTGATTGTTGTTATTTGATTATGGTCGCTGTTGGGGGTATAAGTAGTGTCTATCAGATTCTTTTCCGAATAAGTTTCAGGTATCCGCCGGTTTTCTTTCAACCAACGCATGGCTTTTTCTACGCCTTCAGCCGAAGGACGTGTCGCTTTTTGGTAGTTGGGGAGTGCGATAAGTCCTGTCAGACTCTCCGGCACACCTATTTCAATCAATACATGCTCCCATTCTTTTTGCGGGTGCATCTTTATATAATCCACTCCCAGGTTATAGCCTGTGACAAGCAGCCCGATTTCCCTTCTTTTCTCGTCGATAACTTTCCGTGAAAAGGCAGTAGCGGTAAAATCAATTCCCAGTTCCTGTGTACTTATTAATGAACGGTGCTTGCTGTTCATCGCAATAGATGCGGCAGGGTCGGGCAGGAATGAAGCATCAATTTGATTGCATTGTAGCATTTGCAGGCGGAGAGGAGTCTGGCTGATTTCGGGCTTATTCACTTCCGTATAACTCATGCCGGCTTTACCTAATAACAAGTCGCTCGCATATTCGATAACAGTGTTACGGGATACGGCGATATTCTTGTTTCCAAGTTCTTCCAACTGATTGATACGGCTCTTTTTGGAAACGATAAAGCAGAAATAACCGTCATTCTTCAGGATAAGTCCCAAGTCAGTGTGATGAATGGCTTGAAGTACTATTGCACTGGGGTAATCGGTTATCATCCCATCCATTTGTCCGGTTTGAAAGGCGGCATCCCTGTCGTCGGCGGAGTTGAATGGAAGAATGGTTAAATCCAGTCCCAATGAATCATAGATGCCTTCGGATTTGGCTATGTGGAAAGGCAATCCTTCCAAGGTAGGCATCATGCCCAGAGTGAGTGGTTGTAGTTCGGATAGAGGCAAAAAAGAGTTTTCTCCTTTTTTACTCTGGCAGGAGCAAAGGAAGAAAAAGATAAGGTAAAACAGGAGAGTCGGTCTTTTCATACCTTTATGGTAAATAGTAGGCACGGATTACACGGATTACACGGCTTTTGTAATATAAATCCGTGAAATCCGCGTACTCCGTGCCTAAAAGAAATTAGAAGTAGTGTCTTGCAACACTGCTTGTTATTCTTGAATAGCAGCGATACCCGGAAGAATTTTTCCTTCGATTGCTTCGAGCAATGCGCCACCACCAGTTGAAACATAAGATACACCGCTAGCCAAACCGAACTTGTTGACACAAGCTACAGAGTCACCACCACCAACAAGTGAGAAAGCGCCGTTCTTGGTTGCTTCAACGATAGCTTCACCTACTGTACGTGAGCCGTGAGTGAAGTTTTCAAATTCGAATACGCCCGTAGGACCGTTCCAAAGAATAGTCTTTGATTCTTTGATAACGTTAGCGAAGATTTCTTCAGTCTTAGGACCGATGTCAAGACCTTCCCATCCGTCAGGAATTTCGTCAACCGGACAGAATTTGGTATTTGCATCGTTAGAGAAAGCGTCAGCAATCTTGGCGTCAACAGCCAAAACAAGGTTTACGCCTTTTTCTTTTGCTTTCTTGATCAAGTCCAAAGCCAGGTCGAGTTTGTCGTCCTCACAGATAGAGATACCGATCTTGCCGCCCATAGCTTTAGTAAATGTATAAGTCATACCACCTGCGATAATCAGGTTGTCCACCTTGCTCAACAGGTTTTCGATGATTTCGATTTTAGAAGAAACTTTAGAACCACCCATGATAGCAGTGAACGGACGTTTGATGTCGTTCAATACTTTATCAACAGCTTTCACTTCTTTCTCCATCAGGTAACCGAACATCTTGTTGTCCACATCGAAATATTTAGCAATCAATGCTGTAGAAGCATGAGCACGGTGAGCAGTACCGAATGCGTCGTTTACGTAGCAGTCAGCGTAAGAAGCCAATTTCTTGGTAAATTCTTTCTGGCTTTCTTTTACAGCCTTCTTGGCAGCAGCTTTTTCTTCGTCTGTTGCGTCTTCTGCCAAACCTCTTGGTTTGCCTTCTTCCTCAGCATAGAAACGAAGATTTTCGAGCAACAGAACTTCGCCCGGTTGCAGAGCAGCAGCTTTTACAGCAGCTTCTTCACCCATGCAGTCATTAGCAAACTGAACTTCAACGCCCAGTAATTCAGACAGGTGCTTGATGATATGTTTCAAAGAAAATTTATCGGCAACGCCTTTCGGACGGCCCAAGTGAGAGCCAATGATAATGCTACCGCCGTCTGCCAGAATCTTCTTCAAAGTAGGAAGAGCTGCACGCATACGAGTGTCATCTGTAATGTTGAAGTTTTCGTCCAGGGGCACATTGAAGTCCACGCGAACAAATGCCTTTTTACCGGCAAAATTGAATTTGTCAATTGTCTGCATAATACTCTATTTTTATTTAAAAGTGTTTTAAAATTCTTCTTTTAGAACGACCGCAAAGTTACTATTTATTTCGGTTCTCTGCTATTAAATCGTTATTTATTCTTGCCTTTTGGTGTCTCTTTTGTAACTTTATAAGTGTTGCAGAAATATTTGCACATCATTTGCAAACCACAGGTGTCACATTTGGGAGTGCGTGCCTGACAAACATAACGGCCGTGCAGGATGAGCCAGTGATGGGCGATAGGTATGATATTTTCCGGAATATTCTTCATTAATTCCTTTTCTACACTGAACGGAGTCGTGCAACTGTCCGGCACCAACCCGATGCGGTGACTGACGCGGAACACATGCGTATCCACCGCCATGGCAGCCTTGTTGAATACCACGGACTGAATGACATTCGCCGTCTTTCTCCCCACACCAGGTAGTTTTATCAAGTCCTCCATATTGTCCGGCACCTGGCTATTGAAGTCATTTACCAGCATCTTCGCCATTCCCACCAGGTGTTTAGCCTTATTATTCGGATAAGACACACTTCGGATATATTCGAAAACCACTTCCGGCGTAGTGGCCGCAAGAGCTTCCGGCGTCGGGAAATCTCTGTACAAAGGCGGAGTGATTATATTCACCCGCTTGTCCGTACATTGTGCGGAAAGAATTACGGCAATCAGCAACTCAAACGGGTTATTGTAATGTAATTCAGTTTCGGCCACGGGCACGTTTTCCTGAAACCAGGCGATTACTTTCTCATAACGTTCTTTCTTTCTCATCGTAGTTTGTTTTTATGGTAATGAGGCGTTACTTTGATTTTAAAATAGATAGCGGAAACCACCGTCAGGCAGGCTCCGAAGAGATAGGCTTTGTCAAATGTGCTGATTTCCGCAATATATCCCCCGACCAGCATACCGATACCGATTCCCACATCCCAGGACGTGAGATAGGTCGAAGTGGCTGTTCCCCGCTGGCTGTTGGGCGCAAGATTCACAAACAGCGTATTGAATGCCGGAAACATAATCCCGAATCCGACACCCATCAACAGTGCGATACCGAAAAACAGAATCGTGCAGGCCGTATCATTCCACTGAATCAGATACACACAGGCCGAAAGCAGGAAAAAGCTGCAAACCACCAAATATAATCCGGCTACTATTACCTGCGTGATTTTCCCCCGGTCTACCAGTTTCCCCGAGAATATCCGGGAGATGGCCATACCGACTGCCATAAAGGTAAAGAAGAATCCCGTTTGTGTGCGAAGCCCTATCTCATGGGCATACATTGCCACATAATTGGTAGTCATACCGTAAGGAATGGAAAGCAATAGCAGGCTAAGTCCCGCAGGCATTCCCTTCAACAGGATAAAGCGGTCGAGTGAAATAGGCTCCCGTTTCACAGGGGGCTTATAAGGCGTCTTCACCAAGCTTGCGGATAAAAAGCCCAAAATACAGGAACTGAGCGCATAACAGAAGATTGTGGAAAAAGACACTCCCGCATCATGCAGGAACAATCCGAACATCGGCCCGATGGACATCGCCATATTGTTTGTAAGCCCGTAATAACCTAATCCTTCCCCTCTGCGCGAAGAAGGCATAATGTCGATTACCACCGTATTTCCACCTACCGTGACCATCCCGAACGAAACGCCGTGTATGATTCGGAATATAATAAATAAGGTAAGCGAACCGGCAATGAGATAACCGCCAAACATCATCATAAAGATGAAGTAAGCGAAAAGATAGAGAGGTTTGCGGGCAAAAGTATCGAGCAGATAACCGGAAAACGGACGGATGCAGAGTGCTGCCACCGTATAGCAGGAAAGCACGATACCAATAGTCGAGTTTCCGGCTTGGAAGAATTCGGATAAATAGAACGGCAAAACAGGAATCAACAACCAAAAACCGAAGTAGAGCAGGAAGTTGGCTGCCAAGATAAAACAATAACTGGAAGTAATGAGTCTATCCTTCATAGTTGGAGAAGTTGAGAGTTGAGAGTTGAGAATTGAGAGTTAGCTGCGCTATTCTGCATAGCCACTCTCAATTCTCAACTCTCAACTCTCAACTTATTTTAGTATGCCGCTTCGAATTCTTTCAGGAAGCGTGTGTCGTTTTCGGAGAACATACGAAGGTCTTTCACCTGATATTTCAGGTTCGTGATACGTTCGATACCCATACCGAGGGCATAACCGCTGTACACTTTGCTGTCGATGCCGTTGGATTCAAGCACGTTCGGGTCTACCATACCGCAACCGAGGATTTCCACCCAACCGGTGTGCTTGCAGAACGGACAACCTTTTCCACCGCAGATATTACAGCTAATATCCATTTCGGCACTAGGTTCAGTGAACGGGAAATAGGACGGACGCAAGCGAATCTTCGTATCCGCGCCGAACATTTCTTTGGCGAAAAGCAGCAATGCCTGTTTCAGGTCGGTGAACGATACATCTTTGTCTATATACAGAGCTTCTACCTGGTGGAAGAAACAGTGTGCACGGTAGCTGATAGCTTCGTTACGATATACACGTCCCGGGCAAATGATGCGGATAGGAGGTTTTGAAGTTTCCATCACACGGGTCTGCACAGAAGAAGTATGCGTACGCAATACTACGTCCGGGTGAGCTTCGATAAAGAAAGTATCCTGCATATCGCGTGCCGGATGGTCTTCGGCAAAGTTCAGTGCCGAGAACACATGCCAGTCGTCTTCGATTTCAGGGCCTTCAGCGATGCTGAATCCCAAACGGGCAAAAATATCAATGACTTCGTTCTTTACAATGGTAAGCGGGTGGCGTGTACCCAGTTTCACGGGATAAGCCGAACGTGTCAAATCCAGTCCGTCGCAACCATTGTCCTGACTCTCGAACTGCTCTTTCAGCGCATTGATTTTATCCTGCGCTTTGGTTTTCAGTTCATTCAGTCTCATGCCGACTTCCTTTTTCTGTTCGGCGGCTACGTTACGGAAATCCGCCATTAAATCGTTAATGGCTCCCTTCTTGCTAAGGAATTTGATGCGGAGAGCTTCGAGTTCTTCGGCATTGGAGGCATGCAAGGCTTCCACCTCTTTCAGAAGTTGTTCAATCTTAGCTATCATATTCTTGATCTATTGTTATTCAGTTTCTTAGTAAAAACCGTGCAAAGATATAATTTTCTCATGAACCATCGAAATATTTTGTATCTTTGTTGCCGATATGTACCGAAAATCCGGCAACTTATGAAAAAGATTGTTTTCACTCTTCTGCTTTTGACCCTCTCTTTCCGCCTTGTGGCTCAAATTGATTATTTGGAGCCGGTGCGACCTTTTTCTACTTACAAAGGTGAGTTGGGCGAATATTATCGTAATGTGTTTTCTTTACTAAATACAGGCTTTCAGAAACAACCCTATGGACGTTTTGTAGCTATTCCTTCCTTTTCTCCCGAATATGCAATGTCGGTCGAGAAGAAGAACGGGCGTTATTCCCTGATTTCAAATACGCTGTCGCGCACCTACTGGCAAGCGGAGAAAGGGACAGTGGGAGTGGATACTAAATCGGTAGTAATCAGTGCATCCCTTTATCAGTCTTTAGGAGCTATTTTCCGTCTAGTCACCGAGCAAATACAGGATTTGGATGGTTCCAGCACCGGTTTGGACGGAATTGTCTATTATTTCTTTTCTACTGACGCGAAAGGGAAAGAGCAGATGGGGCGAAAGTGGTCGCCTGCCAAAGGAACTTTGATGGAACGCCTTGTGTTGGTTTGCCAGTCGGCATATATGTTGTCCAAAGGTGAGAATATTTCGGAGCCGACTTTGGCGGAAGAAGCTGCCGCCTTATTGAGAACGTTGCAACAACGCAGCAACGCAGAACCGGATGCTTACAAGAAACCGATGTATGTCGGTATTTATCAGGTAGGGCCCCGTTCAAAAACACTTTCCGGAAAAGATGTGGAAGAATTGGCTCACTTCTCGGACATGAGTGTGGAAGAATACATTGCCGGTCAAATGATTTATCCGGAAAGTCTTTTAGAAAAGAATGTCTCGGGTTATGTCCTGTGTGAGTTTACTATTGACAAAGAGGGAGTTATCCTTCGTCCTCATATCTTGCGCTCCACCCATCCGGAATTTGCGGAAGAAGCTCTCCGTATTGTAAAAGGGATGCCGAAATGGTCACCTGCACTTGTCGGGGGAAAGCCCTCGGATAGCAATTATACCCTGTATATTCCTTTCCGACCAAAGAGCTATCGTGCCAAATAAATATCCTCTACACAAAGTTTGAAAAACATAACACATCTGCCATCTGCAACAAAATTGAAATAAACAGTTGGACTGTAGATGGTTATAGCGTTGCAGATACCTGTGGCAGATGTGTTGCAGATAAAGTATCTGCAACCTTACTTTTCTATTCGCTTCTAATTGAACAGTCAATCACTTGCTATTCTCAAAAAGTCAAAACATGTGGGCGAATCACTCGTTTCCTGCGTTGAAACTCCAGTTCCAACGGTCGAAACTCTAGTTTCTGCGGTAGGAAACTGGAGTTTCTAAGGCTGGATACTTTAGTTTCTAACGCTTGAAACTAAAGTTTCAAAGGCTTGAAACAAAATGTTTCATTGCTTGAAACACTTCGTTTCATTGGGTAAGTTTGAATGCTGCAACAGTATAATAACAATTCTGCTTTCTTCAAAAATCATTAAAACAACAAACATTTCTTGCTCCTAATTGTCTTATAGCCATAAACCTATAAAAATGAAAACTTATGGATGATATGATTAACAGACATGATTCGATTGCTGAAGAGAATATCGAACCGAATGGTCGTCCGGCTACGAACGAATTTGAAGAATGGAGCGGCGAAGTTGCCGACCGTGCCGACAATGTGTTCAAGAATGATACGAAAGACGGTCCTATCAAGGATCGTAAGAAACGTATAAAGGAAATGGATGAAGTGATAAAAAAAGACCTTGAATAAAGGTCTTTTTTGGTTTTATTACTTGATAATGATTTCTGCTTGTATATTCTTTGAAATAAGCTCTATCCCATATTTCTTCTTAAATAAGGCTTTTGCCCTTTGTGCGGAAGTATCACTGGAAGGATAACGACTTGATACAATGATAGCCTGCTTCTTGACAGTACTGTTTTTAGCAGATAATTGCTGGATACTAGCCTCTAACTGTTCAACGGCATGTGGCAGGTCTTTCCCTTTTAGTTCAACGAAGTACTCATTGCGGCAATGGTCAAGTATCAGGTAATCACATTTGATTCCTTCGGTCATCTGGCATCCGTCCACTTTTACTTTTGTCAGTAAGTGTTGGTTGGGATTTGAGAAAATACATTTGCATTTCTTTTCTTTTACTACCACTATCTTATCTGTAACTTCCCGTGTACAGGCTTGCTTGAATATTGCCATTTTATTCTAAATCTAATAATGCGGAGAAAATCCTGCTTTGTTCATCCGAAGTAGCATCTATCTGGTCGGCGACAATGATAGCAAACTCTTCATCTAAAATAGATACGATAGTTCCATTTTCTATCTTGTAGGCTGTGATTCTGTCAAAGTCAACCCAACACTCTTTGGGGATGACTGCTGCAATTTCTTCTTCTTTTTCCGGATGTAATTTAAGTATATTGCCGGCTTCTATCATATTGTTTAAAGCGGATAATAGATATGGGCTGTGTGTCGTTACTGTCAGTTGGCGACATTTATCTACCATGTGATGCAATAAATTAACTTGAGTCTCAGGAAAAAGATTAAGTTCCGGCTCTTCTATTACAAAATGAGTATTCGGCTGTTCTTTGGTTATGTAATCTATAACCATTAATAAAGGTATGACAGACTGAATGCCTGACGACGCATCTTTGAACGGGATAACTTTATCGTGGTCTATTAATACCAGGTTCTCACTTGTTTCCCGAACCTGAAATATCATATTGAAGATTGGAATCTGGTAGTTGGCAAATTGGTTCTTTGCTTTTTCATAAAGTGAAGCAAATTCCAATAATGTCAATGGTATGGGAGCCTTAGCCAAGACTAAAGTAGCTATGGAACGGGAAAATGTGCTGATAAAAAAACGTTCTGCCGGAATGTACAAGTTATGATTAACCGGATTCGTCAGAAGATTGAATCTAAAAGAACCCTCTTCATAAGTGATGCTGCCTTTTCCGGAAGTATAATTGATATAACTGTCCGGGTTGAAATATGAAATGATATTGAACTCGGCAAACTTTGTCATTAAACTGTCTGATTCTTTTTCCGAGGGCTGGTTTTCATAATTCTCAAATAGAGTGATCAATTTGGCTACTGTACTTTTTCCGGCTCCTTGCTCACCTATGAATATATTGAGATCCTTCAAGACAATATCTGCTGAAGTGATTGCTCCAAAGTTACGAATGGTAAGTTTACGCTCCATATTACTATACGACTTAGATTTTCAATTCGTGTCGCAATATAATTAATTAAAGGAAGAAAATCAAAAAAGAGCAACTCTTTTAGAATTGCTCTTTTTTAAGTGGAGAGTATCGGACTCGAACCGATCACCTCGACACTGCCAGTGTCGCGCTCTAGCCAGATGAGCTAACCCCCCTTTTCAACCTTATATGATAACGTTTGCAAACGAATCCTTTTTTGTTGCCGCAAATATAATGCAATATTCTGAAATAATTGCTATGTTTGCGGTAAATAATCGTTTGAAAAAAAAGATATGCTGATTTATAATACTACTTTTCAGGTGGACGATGCCATCCACGATAATTTTTTGATTTGGCTAAAAGAGTCTTATATCCCCGAAGTACAAAAACACGGAACGCTGAAAACGCCGCGCATTTGCCGGATCCTGAGTCATCGGGAAGATGGAACTTCATATTCTTTGCAGTGGGAAGTAGAGAGCAGCGGATTGTTGCATCGTTGGCATCTGGAACAGGGGACGCGTTTGAATGACGAACTGGCAAAAATATTTAAAGACAAGGTAATCGGATTTCCGACATTAATGGAGATAATAGAGTGATTCAGCCGGTAAAGGAAAAGATAATTCTGGGAATTGACCCCGGTACGACAATCATGGGATATGGAGTTCTAAGAATAAAAGGAACCAAACCGGAAATGATTGCTATGGGGATTATCGACTTGCGCAAGTTTGCCAATCACTACTTGAAACTACGCCATATCCACGAACGGGTATTGGGCATTATAGAAAGTTATCTGCCTGACGAACTGGCTATTGAAGCTCCTTTTTTCGGTAAGAATGTCCAGTCTATGTTGAAGCTGGGACGTGCGCAGGGGGTAGCGATGGCGGCAGCATTGAGCCGTGACATCCCTATCACCGAATACGCCCCTTTGAAAATAAAGATGGCTATTACCGGAAACGGACAAGCGTCGAAAGAGCAGGTGGCGGATATGTTACAGCGGATGCTTCGTCTCTCGAAAGAGGACATGCCTGTCTTCATGGATGCAACGGATGGTCTCGCTGCTGCCTACTGCCATTTTCTGCAAATGGGACGTCCTGCCGTAGAGAAAGGATATAGCAGTTGGAAGGATTTTATAGCGAAGAATCCGGATAAGGTAAAGTGAACTTAATAAGGTAAAGTGAACTAATGGATTATAGAAGATAATCATCAAACGAAAATCGTTATCACAGGAACAGGAGAGTATAAGATGGGAATTAATTATTCAGCAATATTAGGGGTGACTACAGTGGCAACAGTGATGAGTTGTTCTTCCGCGAAAAAGGAATATGCTTCCTTCGAGCTATATCCGGTTCGCCCGGGAAGTCTTATCGAAATGGAATATGCGCCGGAAGCAACCAAGTTCACTCTTTGGTCGCCGACAGCCGAAGAAGTACGCCTGATGCTTTATGATGAAGGCGAAGGCGGTCATGCCTACGAAACAGTAAAGATGGAACCTGGTGAAAACGGAACCTGGACGACCGTAGTGAACAAGGATTTGCTCGATAAATTCTATGCCTTCAACGTGAAAATCAACGATAAATGGCAGGGAGACACACCGGGCATCAATGCCCGTGCCGTCGGAGTGAACGGAAAACGTGCCGCTATCATTGACTGGAAAACGACGAACCCCGAAGGGTGGGAGAGCGACCAGCGTCCGCCGTTGAAATCTCCTGCCGATATGATTATCTACGAAATGCACCATCGTGACTTTTCCGTCGATTCTACTTCGGGAATAAAGAACAAAGGAAAATACCTCGCGCTGACCGAACACGGCACGATGAATTCGGATAAGCTGCTGACCGGCATCGACCATCTGATTGAGTTAGGCGTGACACACGTGCATCTCCTTCCTTCCTATGATTATGCTTCCGTAGACGAAACAAAACTGGACGAAAACCAGTACAACTGGGGATATGACCCGCTGAACTACAATGTCCCGGACGGCTCGTACGCAACAGACCCTTATCAGCCTGCCACCCGTGTGAGAGAATTCAAGCAAATGGTGCAGGCATTGCACAAAGCCGGTATCCGGGTGATAATGGACGTAGTCTACAATCATACTTTTAATACGGCGGAGAGCAACTTCGAACGTACCGTTCCCGGTTATTTTTACCGCCAGAAAGAAGACGGTACTTTGGCGAACGGTTCGGGATGCGGCAATGAGACGGCAAGCGAGCGACCCATGATGCGTAAGTTTATGATAGAATCCGTTCTCTACTGGATGAAGGAATACCATATCGACGGTTTCCGCTTTGACCTGATGGGAGTCCATGACATTGAGACAATGAACGAAATCCGCAAAGCGGTGAATGAAGTAGACCCTACTATCTGTATCTACGGTGAAGGTTGGGCAGCCGAGACTCCCCAATATCCTGCTGATTCCTTGGCAATGAAAGGAAATGTCGCGCAAATGCCCGGAATAGCTGTTTTCTCCGACGAACTGCGTGACGGACTCTGCGGGTCGGTTTGGGAGAAGACCAAAGGAGCTTTTCTTGCCGGCGTTCCGGGGGGAGAAAATAGCGTTAAGTTCGGTATTGTCGGAGCCGTAGAGCATCCGCAGATACATTATGATTCAGTGAATTACAGTCAGCAGCCGTGGGCGGAACAGCCTGTTCAAATGATTAGCTACGTCTCCTGCCACGATGGGTTATGCCTGACAGACCGCTTGAAAGCGAGTATGCCGGGGATTACTCCCGAACAGCTTGTCCGTCTTGATAAATTGGCGCAGACGGTAGTCTTTACTTCGCAAGGTATCCCGTTTATCTATGCCGGCGAGGAAGTGATGCGTGACAAACAGGGAGTGGACAACAGTTATAAAAGCCCGGATGCAGTCAACGCCATTGACTGGAGACGCAAGACAACGAATGGAGACGTTTTCATGTATTACAAACGGCTGATTGACCTTCGTAAATCCCATCCTGCCTTCCGTATGGGAGATGCGGACAAGGTTCGGAAGCATTTGGAATTTCTTCCCGTAGAGGGCAAGAATCTGATTGCGTTCCGCCTGAAAGACCATGCGAACGGGGATCGTTGGGGCGATATTGTCGTAGCCTATAACTCCCGTACTACTCCCGCCCGTCTTGAAGTGCCTGCCGGCAAATACACAGTCGTGTGCAAAGACGGCGTGATAGACGTCCGCGGACTGGGAACGCAAACAGGGCCGGAAGTGATTGTTCCCGGTCAGTCTGCGCTGATTATGTATAAGTAAGCCTTGCTACTCCTGCGGAACGTCCGGTTGTTCCTTGTATTCGGTCGGCGAGATGCCGTAGAATTCCCGGAAGGAATTGGAGAAATGCGACAGATTGGAGAACCCGGTGGCGTATGCGACTTCCGAGATAGTCAGGTTTTTCTCCCGCAGCAAGGTAGCCGCCTGCTTTAGCCGGATATTACGGATGAAATCCCGTGCCGACTGGTTGGTCAGCTCTTTCAGCTTCCTGTGCATATGTACGCGGCTCATGCCGACATTGGCTGCCAGCATTTCCACGTTGAGGGCAGGGTCGGTGAGATGTTCATTGATGGTCTTCATCACTTTGCCCATCAATATCTCGTCGTTCGACTTCATTTCAATTTTTACAATCTTCTCTTCCACCTGCTGTTCGCCGATAAGCTGTCCGCGCAACCTTTCCCGGTTGCTTATCAGGTTGCTCGCGGTGGTGCGCAGCAGTTCCGTATTGAACGGTTTTACGATGTAAGCGTCCGCGCCGGTTTCCAGTCCTTCTATCCGGTCTTCCGCTTTCGATTTGGCGGTTAATAATATAACCGGTATATGATTGACGTTGATATTCTGTTTCACCTTGCGGCAAAGAGTGATTCCATCCATTTCCGGCATCATAATATCACTGATTACCAAGTCCGGCTTTTCCTTTAGGATGTTTTCCAGTCCTTCCCGTCCGTTTGTACATTCGCTGATACGGAAGTCCGTACTCAGTTCGTTCCGCATATACTGGCGTATTTCGTCGTCATCCTCTATAATCAGTACACGATAACGCGTTTTGGACTTAGGCTTTTTGGCATCGTCCGCCGTTGCGTATTCATCTTCCGTTTCGTACAGTGTATCTTTGGAAAGTTGGGACATAAGCAAGTCGTTTCCTGCTTCATCCGGGTTCTCCAGTTCGTCGGTTTTCAGATGGTCGCTTCCCAGAGGCAGGCGGATAATGAAGCGTGTTCCCTGTTCGTCTTCCCGGTTTTCCGCCATGATGAGGCCATGATGCAGTTTCACAAGCGAACGCGCCAGATGCAAACCGATTCCCGTACCGAAATTGGATTGCGTCATATCATTATTAATCTGATAGAAACGCTCGAAGATTTGCTTGATTTTGTCCTTGTCGATACCTATTCCGTTGTCCGTCACGCTGATTTCAAAATAATCTTTCAACGCACCCCGGTAGGTGCTGTTATGACCGGTTTTCAGCAGGATATGAATGTTTCCGCCATCCCTTGTATATTTGAAAGCGTTGGATAATACATTCATCAAGACCTTGTCGAAGTTGTTCAGGTCAATCCATACTTTGAGCGAATCCGCATCTTGAAGTTCTTTGTCGAAAGTGAACGTGATATTTTTCTTTTGAGCCTGATAATTGAAGGTCTGCATTAGGTCTTCGATAAATCCTACCATATCCGTCTCACGGAATTTCAGATGCATCTGTCCTTTGTCCAGTTTCCGTATATCCATGAGCTGGTTGATAAGGCGGAGAATACGTTGTGCATTCCGGTAAATCATAAGATATGCTTGTTGTTTTTCGGAATGTTCGGCAATCAGCTTCTCCAGCGGGCTGATGATTAAGGTCATCGGAGTGCGTATCTCGTGCGATATATTGATGAAGAATTGGAGTTTGGCTTCATTGATTTGCTCCTGGTGCCGTTGCTTCATTATCTCCTGGCGGCGGTGGATACGGGATATGACATACATGGTAAGGGCATAGAGAACCAATACAAGCAGGCAACTCCATAACACTTTCGCCCACCAGGTGTTATACCAGGGCGGAGTGACCACTATTTCTACGGTGCGTATATCGGACGTGCTTTTATTGTCTTTGGCTCTCACCATCAGCGTGTACCTGCCGGGAGACAGGTTGGCATAACTTACCCGGTTCATTCCCGGACTGGTATTCAGCCAGTTCGTTTCCAATTCCTTAATCTTATATTGATAGATTATTCGTTCCGGGTTGGCGAAGTCCAGTGTGGAAAGTTCCATTCTGAAAGCGTTCTGATCGTAAGTCAGCGTGAAGCGGGTGGCATCCATCACATCAGAATCGGTGATGGCGTGTTTCCCCAACATATCACCTTTCTTGACGGAGTGGTTGCCGAGTATGAAATCGGTAATCTCTATCCGGAGCTTCTTATCGGGTTCTGCTATGTCTTTCGGGTAGAAACTGGTCACGCCGCTTGTCCCGCCGAAGTAAATCTTCCCACGGTGGTCTTTGTAGAATGCGCCGCGTGTAAATTCGTTTCCCTGTATGCCGTCGGATGCGGTGTAGTTGATAAAGGTTTCCGTATCGGCTATGAGTTTGGACATTCCCTGGTGGGTGCTTATCCAGTAGTTATTCATGTCATCCTGCACCATGCCGCAGATAACGTCGCTGGGTAATCCCTGTTGGGTGGTGTAAAGGCTGAACTTCTGTGTGTGTTTGTCAAACTTGTACAGCCCTTCGGAAGTCCCTACCCAAATATGTCCTTTGTCATCTTGCAGTAACGTGTGCACGAATGTATTGGGGAGCAGGTTATTTTGTGATAGATAGTTGATAAAGTTTTCCGTTTGGGGATTGAAGCAACTTAATCCGTTGCAGGTGCCTATCCACAATAAACCTTCGTTGTCTTCGATGATACAGTTAATCCAGTCGTTGCAGAGTTTGTTCACTTTCCAGTTCTCGTTTTGCGATTTGGAAGACTGGTACTGGTTGATTACCTTGCCGGAGATATCCATCTTATAAACTCCCGAACCATAAGTCCCCACCCAGATATGCCGGTTTCGGTCTTCGGCTATACAGAATATTTTCTTATTGTCGGATGCGGTCGGGGTGGACAGTTGCTCGTTTACAGGCGTACATATGCCGGTTTGTTTGTTCATTAGCGTCAGCCCGCTCAGGTAAGAGCCTATCCATAGTTTATGCTCTGAGTCTTCCATCAGGCAGATGATGTTGCGGGGAGCGGAACGGTTGTTTCCTTCTTCTTTGAAGTGAAGAATTTGTTTGCCTTCATCGTTCACGGCATACAGTCCGTCGTTGTCCGTGGCTATCCAGGCGACATTCTGACGGTCTACCAGGATACTCATTACACAACTCGAACCGATTTCGCTTTTCGGGAACGACTTGTAGCCGTAATAGTTGAACTTGTTCGGCATGGAAGGAATCATCAGCAGTCCTTTCTGGAAGATACCTAGCCAGAGATTGCCGTCTTTGTCTTCGAGGACGGAATGTACTTTGGAAGAACCGAGGTCGAATACACCGTTGTGTACATCGTAGTCTTCTATGCTGTTCGTATTCCGGTTGTATATCTTCAGTCCGAATCCTTCGGTTCCTATGTAGAGATTGTTATTCTTGTCGATGGTCAGTGTCTTGATACTAAGCCGGTTGTTTCCCTTGTAAGGAATAGGGGTGAAGTGATGGCTTGACGGGTTTAACTTCATCAATCCGCCATTCAGGGTACTTATGAATAAAGTGCCTTCCTTATCTTCGCAGAAGCAGGATATGTCTTCCGAAGTCAGTTGTCCGGGGGCGGTGAAGTTCTGTACCTGTCCGTTGGAAGGGGTGTAGCAGAATAAGCCCTTGTTTTCCGTGGCAATCCATATGTTCTGTTTGGAGTCCTCGTAGATGGTCTGTATGAAATAACTTTGTATTTTCCGGTTCAGTTCTTCCTGAGGGATAAATTTATTGTCTTTCAGTGAGATGATACCGCCGCCATATGTTCCCAGCCATATTTCCCCGTTTTGTAATTCGATGATGTTGGCAGAGGTTTGCGGTGCCATGTTATCCCTGTTGTGCTGTATGGGGATAGTTTGAAAAGTATTTGTCGCCTGGTCGTAGATTTGTATCCCGTTGATGCAGGCTATCCAGAAACGTCCTTTGCTGTCCTCGAACAGTGTTTTTACATAATTGTTCATCAAGCCGTCGGGTTCGTTCTTGTTTTTCTTATAAACAATGAAGCGGTTTCCGTCGAACTTGTTCAGCCCGTCTTCCGTTGCCACCCATATGAATCCCCGTTTATCTTGATACACCTTATTGATAAGACTGTTCGATAGTTCTTTATCAGTAGAGTAGAATCTTCCGGTCTGGGCATTGACCAATGTCAATGCGGCTAAAATCAAATGGCAACAAAAGGAAAATAGTGTTTTCATATATAGGAGAAGGATTTATTAACTACGGACAAAGATAAAGGATTCCCGGAAAATATTACCTGTTTGACGTTTTTTTTATTTACTTGAGTAAAAGCGTAATAGTGGGCTGTGATACCTTCCTGGGCACTTATGTAACGTACGGTAAAACCTCTGTTACAGTCGTACGACTCAATGTAACGACCGGTCAACATCATGGAACGCCTCTTATGATGTGCTAAAAAATAAAATCGTATGTTTGCATTAGTGAATCGCACTGAATGTTCAACACCTTAAAAATAGTACTGTATGAAAACATAATTCAGTTCCTTTCTTATTCTTAATATAAGACTATAAAGTATTAATCCTCAAATTTTAAATTAAACAATGAGTTTATGAAAAGCACGAATCGTTACCTCAGACTATCAAGTCTATTTGTTATGCTATGCTTCATTCCTCTATGGGCATTGGCGCAGACTATCACCGTGAAAGGTATAGTGAAAGATCCTACCGGCGAACCGATTATCGGCGCCAGCGTTATCGAAACGGGCACAACCAATGGTATGATTACCGACCTTGACGGTAATTTTACAATGAAAGTACCTTCTAATGCAAAGCTTACAGTGTCTTTTGTCGGTTATCAGTCTCAGACGATAGACGTTGCCGGACGTACTTCCATACAGGTAATCTTGAAAGATGATACACAGGCGTTGGACGAAGTGGTGGTAGTAGGTTATGGTACGGCGAGGAAGTCGGACGTGACGGGTTCTATCGCCAACGTCAACTCAAAGACATTGAAAGAGATTCCTTCGCAGAACTTCACTCAGGCGCTGCAAGGCCGCGTTGCCGGTGTCGAAATCAACCGTACCTCATCAAGACCGGGCTCGGAACAGCAGATACGTATCCGCGGAACCCGTTCGTTGAATGCAAGTAACGACCCTCTTATCGTTCTCGACGGTATTCCTTTCCCGGGAAATATCAGTGATATTAACCCTAACGACATCAAGACGATTGATATTTTGAAAGATGCTTCGTCGACTGCTATCTACGGTTCACGTGGTGCCAACGGTGTTATCCTGATTACTACTAATAAAGGAACGCAAGGCAAGGCAACCGTTACTTATAACGGATATTACGGTATCGTTACGCTATTCTCCGAATATCCGATGATGGACGGCCCCGAATTTGTGAAGTTCAGAGAGATTGCCGCAGCCAACGGTTCCAGTTGGGGAGCAATGGGAACGATGGACGACCCTTCAGTGAACACCAACTGGCAGGACTTGATTTTCAAGACCGGCATGACTACGAACCACGACCTTTCTGTTTCCGCAGGAACTGAAAAAGGTTCTTACAACTTCGGTACTACCTATTATAAAGAAACTTCCGTTCTTCCCGACCAGGGTTTTGAACGTATTTCGTTGAGAGGTTCTATCGACCAGGAAATCGGTAAATACATAAAGGTAGGTATTACCACCCAGAACTCATATAGCAAGACGGAAGGTGAAGAAAGCGCGCCTGTCTATAATATCCTACAAACGAATCCTACCATCAGCCCGTACAATAGCGATGGCAGCATCCGGGAAGAAGTCATCGAACTGAATTCTTCGGACAAGCTCCTGAACCCGTTGCTGTATAAATCCGTTGGCGAAAAACATGCGGACGACCGCAAGACTTTTGCTACTTACAACAGCGCATATGCCGAAGTGAAGTTTATGGACGGTCTTAAATACAGGCTCAATCTGGGTTTGAACTATCGCCAGAGCAATTACGGAAAGTTCAATGCTCCGGGCACTCCTTATATGGCATATAATGCGGACTTGGCGGAAGCGACCATCTCTAACGCACTGACAACCAACTGGACAGTAGAAAATATGTTGATGTATGACAAGAAGTTCGGCAAACATAGCATTAACGCTGTTGCCATGTACTCTGCTGAACGTACTACTTACAGCTATTCAACGGCATCCGCCACGGGTATTACGGCAGATGCGGTGCAATATCATAATTTAGGCTTGAACTCGGACAAAGTGACCATTGACCCGAACAAGCAGAAATACTGGCAACGTGGCTTGCTTTCTTACATGGCACGTGCGGCTTATTCTTACGATAATCGTTATATGTTGTCCGCAACATTCCGTTCCGACGGTTCTTCCGTACTGGCAAAAGGCAAGAAATGGCACACTTATCCGGCAGTATCGGCAGGATGGAATCTCAGAAACGAATCATTTATGAGTGACATCGACTGGCTGAGTTCGTTGAAACTTCGCGTTGGATACGGACAGACGTCCAATCAGGCTATCGACCCTTATGCTACATTGGGAGCGATGAAAGCGGTATATTACACAACCGGTTCCACGGGAATCACCGGCTATTTCCCCAACAGTGTTACTAATGAAAACCTGGGATGGGAATATTCATCCACCTGGAATTATGGTATTGACTTCGGATTGTTCAACGGACGTTTGAGCGGTACTTTTGAATACTATTCCCAACGTACGAAAGACATCCTGATGCAATTGTCATTACCGGCATCTTCCGGTATCGCGTCGGCTTACTGGCAGAATATCGGTGAAACCTCTAACAAGGGTTGGGAATTGTCTTTGAAAGGAATCATCTTCGAAAATAAGAACGGCTGGAGTTGGGACGTCGGTTTTAATATCTACGGAAACAAGAATAAGATTGTAGCCTTGGCAGGCGAGTCGGGGCGTGACACCGGTAACGGCTGGTTCGAAGGTCAACCCATTGACGCGATTTATGACTATAAGAAAGTCGGCATTTTCCAAAAAGGCGAAGAAGCCATTGCCGCAGCAAGCTACGCAGGCGGTAAACCGGGTGATATAAAAGTGGCTTATAACCTGGTAGATGGAGATCCTGTCACATTTGACGCGAACGGAGTGCCTTCGAGAGAAATCAATGCCAGTGACCGTCAGGTGATTGGAACGGCAGAGGGGAACTTCCAAGGTGGTTTCAATACTACGGTGGCTTACAAGAATTTCGATTTAAGCATTGTCGGTGCTTTCAAGAATGGTGGTACATTAATCAGTACACTACATTCACCGCAAGGCTATCTGAATATGATGAGCGGACGTCGTGGAAATATCAAAGTGGACTACTGGACGGAAGATAATCCGACCAACGCATATCCTACTCCGGGTGGAACAACAGGTGGTAACGATGCCCCTGCATACGCTTCTACTCTGGCTTACTTTAGCGCATCTTATCTGAAAATCAGGACAATCACATTGGGCTATAATTTCTCGGAGAAGTTGCTGAATAATGTCGGCATCAGCAGAGCGCGTCTCTACTTCACCGTCCAGAACCCGTTCGTCCTGTTCTCTCCGTATAATGACGAGACAGGACTGGATCCGGAACCGAACTCTTACGTAAGAGAAAACAGTGCGACTACTGGCGGACTGCCCGAACGTTTCCTTTCTATCGGTACGAACACGCCCTCTACCCGTAACTTTATCTTCGGGCTTAACTTGACATTCTAATGCTATTACCTATAAAAACAGATTCATTATGAAAAGAATAACCAATAAATTCCTGGCAGGAACTTTGATAGCGGGTTTTGCGCTTTTGACCTCTTGTTCAGATATACTGGACGAACAACCTCGTTCTGAGATAACTCCGCAGTTGATGCAAACCAATCAAGGGGTGGAGCTTGCGCTCACTTCCGTATATTCTCACTTGCGCTTCCTCTACGGGCCGGTCAATCCCTGGTACAATTTCCAGTACGGTACGGATGAAACGACTTACGGCGGACTGGTAGGTTCGGGCGATGACGAACGCAGAATGGACGATTACAATATTGTGGCGACCACCGGACGTCCGGGCTGTTTTTGGAACAGCAATACGTTTGCCTATATCAACACCTGTAACGGAATCATCTCTATCGGGGAAGCGAACGGGGTAGACTCCCGCCTGCTTGCCGAAGCCCGGGTGATGCGTGCGCACGACCAGTTCCTGCTGGTACAGTTCTATGGCGGTATTCCGCTTGATTTAGGTTCGGGCAAGAATGCATATAACACGTTGCCGAACCGTAAATCTGTCAGAAACACAGTAGAAGAGACGTACACTTCTATCATAGAAGATTTGGAAAAAGCGACCGCTGATTTGAACGGCACGAAGAGAGACGACCGTTTCAAAGGTGTAGTTACAGAGGCTTATGCCAGCTATCTTTTGTCAAAAGTATATCTGACTTACGGATGGTGGCTGAAGAACAACAATAAATCAGGTTCCGACGGCTACTTCCAGAAAGCATACGATACAGCTATGGGTGTGATAAGTAAATCGGGAGTGAACGGCGCAGCCGGAGCGAACGGATTCGGACTATTGCAGGATTATTACCAGGTGAACCTGGCTCAGAACGACCGTAATATAGAAGTGTTGCTCTATGCCGACCGCAGCGATGACGCAGGATTTGATTTCTCGGAAGGTGAGAGCTGGGGTACTGAAGCCGAAAAGAGCAATATTGCGTTCTATGCCATGCGTTGTTGGTTTGATACCTCTTTCAATGGCGGTGGTGCTCCTTGCGGACGTTCCGCGCTTCAGAATTATGGCCGTCCGTGGAGAAGATGCGCGCCGACGTATGAAGTGATTGCAAATACATTCGCAGATAAGACCAATGACTCCCGCTATGACGGAACTTTTCAAAAGGAATGGCTCGCAAACCAGAACGCTTCTACTTCGAACGGCGCTTTGAACACTCCGTTTGCATTGGGCGATGTGGTGTACTATATGCCGGGTTATGAAATTCCGGGCGCAAGTGCTCCGACTAAGCTAGCTAGTGGCAACTTCCCCGTACAGACGATTGCAGGACAGAATTATGCAGTCTTCACTCCCGAATATATGACACGTGAGCATTTCCCGTCCTTGTGGAAACTCGGGCCTTACAGTCCTAACAATGCTTCCGGTTATGCGAACTCCTCTTCCTTGCGTCCGTTTAATGTCGCCAAATTGTCGGAAGTGTATCTGATTGCTGCCGAAGCGGCTGTAATGGGAGCTACCGGTACGAAAACGGCTAGAGAACTGATTAATGTTCTCCGTGAACGTGCCGCTTACCGCTCTGCCAATACAGAAGCTCAGAATGAGACTGCAAAAACGAATATACTTGCCGCGACTCCGGCAAATATAGATATAGACTATATCCTTGACGAACGTTCGAGAGAGTTGTACGGCGAACAACTGCGTTGGGCAGACCTTGTCCGTACAAAGAAGCTGAGCCGTGCAAAGACATATTCTATCCGCGATTATAATGCCGACGCGATACAGCCGAGAAATACAATCACCCGTCCGGGACTTGCCAATATCGAAAATGAGCCGGACAGCAAGTTCTATCTGCGTCCGATACCGCAAACATTTATCGATACGTTGGATATGACCGAAGAGGAAAAGAAGGCTTATCAGAATCCGGGATATTAATCAAATAGCTCCGTTTTTCCCCTTCCTGAAGCCGGTTTCAGCTTGGATGTAACATGATAAAACATATTTGTAACATTTACAAACGATGATGTAACAGACAAGAAACAATCTGAATCGTAAATCTTCGGCGAAGGGGAATAAACTTCTTAAGTTTGCAAAGTCATAAAAGAAAATACAGAATGAATAAGTATTGGTTTTATAAGGTTGGGTTAGTAGTTGTGTTCCTTTGCTTCGCCGTGGTAGGCGGGGCAAAGGTTAAACTGCCTGCTCTCGTTTCCGACGGTATGGTACTTCAACGCGGGGAACAAGTGAATCTTTGGGGAACGGCAGCTCCCGGTGAAACGGTGAATGTGGCTTTCCTGAAAAAGAAATATAAGACCGTTGCCGACGCACAAGGCAACTGGAAACTTATGCTGCCTGCATTGAAAGCGGGCGGACCTTATACAATGACCATCAACGATATTGAATTAAAGGATATTCTTGTGGGGGATGTCTGGGTATGTTCCGGTCAGTCGAATATGGAGTTACCGGTGGCACGGGTTACCGACCGTTTTCGGGATGAGATAACCGCTGACAGTAATTATCCGATGGTCCGTTATATAAAGACGCCATTGCTCTATGACTTCCACGCTCCACAGACGGATATTCCGGGAATTTCCTGGAAAGCGATGACCCCTGAAAATGTGATGTCTTTCTCCGCTTTGGTTTATTTCTTCGCCAAAGATTTCTATCAGAAAACGAAAGTCCCGGTAGGAGTGATAAACTCCAGTGTCGGCGGTTCGCCGGTAGAAGCATGGCTCAGTGAAGAAGCGTTGAGGCCTTTTCCATCTTATTTGAATGAAAAGCGCATCTACGAATCGGACGACTTGATTGCATCCATGAAGAAAGAGGAAAGAAAGAAAAGCCATGCCTGGAATGTGGCGTTGTATCAGGGGGATAAAGGAATGCACGAAGCTACCCCCTGGTATGCGGACGGTTATGACGACAGCGACTGGCAACAAACCGAACTGTTTGCATCCGGTTGGGCGACTAACGGATTGAATCCGATTAATGGCTCTCATTGGTTTCGCAAGGACTTCCAGGTTTCCGAACAGCAGGCGGGAGAACAAGCTACTCTTCGCTTGGGGTGTATAGTCGACGCGGATTCTGTATATGTGAACGGTACATTTGTGGGAACAGTTTCCTACCAATACCCGCCCCGTATTTACACTATCCCAGCCGGATTGCTGAAAGCAGGAAAGAATACGGTGACAATCCGGCTTTTCAGCTATGGCGGTCGTCCTCATTTTGTAAAAGAGAAACCTTATAAGATTCTCTTCGGAAAAGGCCAACCGGAAAAAGGGGAGTTGGAGATAAGTCTGGAAGGCAACTGGAAATATCGTTTGGGTGCTCCCATGCCGGCTGCTCCAGGACAAACGGCTTTCCATTATAAACCGGCAGGGCTTTATAATGCGATGATTGCCCCTTTGCTGAATTATACGGTATCCGGGATAATCTGGTATCAGGGCGAATCGAATGTATCACGCAGAAATGAATACAAAGCGCTGCTGTCTGCCATGATAACCGACTGGCGGGGACGTTGGAACCGACCGGAAATGCCTTTCTATATTATCGAACTGGCGGACTTCCTGTCTCCTGAAGATAAAGGCGGACGTGCTGCCTGGGCGGAATTCAGAAAAGTACAGGCGGAAGTAGCCGATACAAATGCCAATGTCACTTTAATTAAGAACGGTGACTTGGGCGAGTGGAATGATATTCATCCATTGGACAAAAAGACTTTGGGACAACGGCTTTCCCGGGCAGTCTTTCAACAAAGGAGCAACTAATTAATAATAGATAATAATACCATGAAAACACAGACTCAAAAAGTGTCGATGGCCGAGAAAATCGGTTATAGCTTGGGAGATGGTTCTGCGAACCTGATTTTCCAGATGATGATGATGTTCCAACTCTTCTTTTATACAGATGTGTTCGGAATCAAAGCAACGGCGGCGGGAATGATATTGCTGGTCGCACGCATTTTCGATGCGTTCGTCGACCCCGTAGTAGGCATCTTGTCGGACAGAACCAATACCCGTTGGGGGAAATACCGCCCCTGGCTATTGTGGACGGCCATCCCTTTTGCTGTATTCTTCATCCTGGCATTTACGACACCCGATCTCAGTGAGCGTGGTAAGATTCTCTATGCGGGTATCACTTATACCTTATTAATGTCCATTTACTCTTTCAATAACACACCTTACTCTTCCCTGGGTGGTGTAATGACCAGTGATATAAAGGAGCGTACCAGCATTTCATCCGTCCGTTTCGTCACTGCTACGATAGCGACTTTCGTCGTACAAGGACTGACTTTGCCGCTAGTCTCCAAATTCGGACAGGGAGACGACCAGCGCGGGTGGTTCCTGACAATCACCTTGTTTGCCGTCATCGGAGTTGTTCTTTTGGTTATCACTTTCTTTTCTACCAAGGAACGTATCACTCCGCCTGTGGGACAGAAGAATTCTGTAAAGCAGGATTTTGTAGATATCATAAGTAGCCGTCCCTGGAAGTCCATGTTTGTCCTGACTCTATTCCTGTTTACGACATTAGCCATGTGGGGCAGCAGTATGTCCTACTATTTTAATTACTTCGTAGACAAGACTGCCCTTTTCGACTTCCTGCAGAACTTCGGACTCGTGCGGGTAGAAGGAGAGACGTATGGCATGTGGCATACTTTTCTGGATGCTTTCGGCTTGATAGCGCAGCCCGACCATAGCAATGTATTTGCCGTAGGTTTCAGTTTGTTCAATATGATAGGTCAGATTATCACTTTAGCGGGCGTAATTTTGCTTTCCGGCTATCTTTCCAATATCTTTGGCAAGCGGAATGTGTTCTTGATTTGTCTGGCGCTGACCGCATTGTTTACAGCTTTGTTTTTCGTGGTAGAACCGACAAGCATTGGCACGATATTCACCATAAACTGTTTGAAGAGTCTGGCTTATGCGCCTACTATCCCGTTGCTTTGGGCGATGATGGGTGACGTGGCGGATCATTCCGAGTGGGTGAACCATCGTCGTGCTACGGGTTTTGTCTTTGCAGGAGTGGTCTTTGCCTTGAAGGCGGGACTGGGTATCGGCGGAGCTATCTGCGGCGCGATTGTCGATTCATTCGGTTTCATATCCAATGTGACGCAGACGGAGAGTGCAATTCTGGGTATCCGCCTGACATCGAGCGTGATTCCTGCTATTACATTCTTTATCGGAGTGATTGCCCTGTTCTTCTATCCGATTTCAAAGAGATTGAACGAGCATATTCAGGCAGACCTGGCAAAACGAAGACTGGAAAATAATTGATTATTAATTAATAGATTAGAGACTATATGAAGATTTCGACAAAAACAACTGTAACTTCCCTTTTGGCTATGGCGGTCTTGATGACAGGCTCTTCAATAGCCTTGGCGCAAGAGAAAAACACCTTGAAAGAGGCTTTGAAAGATAAATTCCTGATAGGGACGGCAGTTAATACACAGCAGGCATCCGGTAAGGATAAAGCAGGGGCAGAGGTGATACGGAAACAATTTAGTGCCATTGTAGCGGAGAACTGTATGAAAAGCCAGGAGATACATCCCGAAGAGAACCGTTATAACTTTACGCAGGCGGATGAATTTGTAACATTCGGTGAGAAAAACAACCAGACGGTTACGGGACATACGTTGATATGGCATACGCAACTTTCGCGTTGGTTCTGTGTAGACAAGGACGGAAAGAATGTCTCTCCCGAAATCTTAAAGAAGCGGATGAAAGACCATATCACTACCGTCGTGAAACGCTACAAAGGTCGTCTCAAAGGCTGGGACGTTGTGAATGAAGCATTTGAAGACAACGGAGAGTATCGCAAGACTAAATTTTATGAGATTTTGGGAGAAGAGTATATTCCTCTGGCTTTCCAGTATGCACACGAAGCCGACCCGAACGCCGAATTATACTACAACGACTATTCGATGGCTCTTCCGGGAAGAAGGGCGGCTGTCGTGAAATTGGTGAAAGACCTGAAAAAACGGGGTATCCGCATTGATGCCATAGGTATGCAGGGACATGTCGGCATGGATTATCCGAAAATCAGTGAATTTGAAAAGAGCATGCTTGCTTTTGCCGAAACAGGCGTGAAGGTGATGATAACGGAACTGGATCTGACAGTTATTCCCTCACCGAATCCCAATGTCGGTGCGGAAGTCTCCGCTTCTTTCGAATATAATAAAGAGATGAATCCCTATCCGAAGGAACTGCCTGCAGAAGTGGCAAAAGCATGGACGGCACGAATGAATGACTTTTTCCGTCTTTTCCTGAAACATCAGGATATAATAACCCGGGTTACTCTTTGGGGAGTGGCCGACCACAACTCCTGGCGTAACGACTGGCCGATGAATGGACGCACGGATTATCCGTTGCTTTTCGACCGTAACTATCAGCCGAAACCGATAGTCGACCTGATTATCAAAGAAGCTGCGCGGAAATGAATCGTTTGTCCGGGCGATAATAATAACTTTAAAAAGAATAGAACCATGAAAACAGAAAAAAGATATTTAGTTCCCAATGATTATATGGCTGATCCTGCCGTACATGTATTTGATGGCAAACTCTACATTTATCCCTCTCACGACTGGGAAAGCGGGATTGCCGAAAATGATAACGGGGATCATTTCAATATGAAAGACTATCACGTCTATTCTACGGATGATGTGATGAACGGTGAGATTATCGACCACGGGGTCGTACTGTCTACGGAAGATATTCCCTGGGCGGGACGGCAACTTTGGGATTGCGATGTCGCTTTCAAGAACGGTAAGTATTATATGTATTTCCCGTTGAAAGACCAGAATGACATATTCCGTATCGGAGTGGCTGTCAGCGATAAACCATACGGGCCTTTTGTGCCGGAAGCCAATCCGATGAAGGGAAGTTATAGTATCGACCCTGCCGTGTTGGATGATGGCAACGGGACTTTCTATATGTATTTTGGCGGTCTGTGGGGCGGGCAACTTCAACGTTACCGGAATAATAAGGCGTTGGAATCGGCTATTTTGCCGGAAGGAGAGGAAGATGCATTGCCGGCTCGCGTAGCCCGTTTGAGCGAGGACATGATGGAATTTGCGGAAGAACCCCGTCCGGTGATAATTTTGGACGAGAACGGCAAGCCGTTGACGGCAGGAGATACCGACCGTCGTTTCTTTGAGGCTTCCTGGGTACATAAATATAATGGCAAATACTACTTCTCTTATTCTACGGGAGATACCCATCTGCTTTGTTATGCGATTGGTGACAATCCTTACGGGCCGTTTACCTATCAAGGCGTTATCCTTACTCCAGTGGTAGGGTGGACTACCCATCATGCCATTGTGGAATTCAAAGGCAAATGGTACTTGTTCCATCACGACTGTGTGCCGTCCGAAGGGAAGACATGGCTTCGTAGCCTGAAAGTCTGCGAACTCCAATATGATGCGGACGGGCGGATTATCACTATTGAAGGAATAGATAAATGATAATTTTAATTTAGGCACGGATTACACGGATTACGCTGTTGCTTTTGCAATCATATTTCTAGAAACCGTGAAATCTGCGTAATCCGTGCCTGAAAATTCCCCTTTTATCTATTAAGTTTCCATTGATGAAACAAACTATGAACTTATACTTATGAGAATAATATCTATATTAACATTCATCTTGTCCTTCTGTCTTTCGTCCCGCGCGGAAGATGGAAGTGCCCTGTGGCTCCGCTATGCGACAGGTACGAAGGCGGAAATTAATTGCAGGAAGCAATCGCCGACATTAAACATTGCCGTTTCCGAATTACAGAAATATTGGAAAGGCGGTCTTCCTGTGACTTTGGAAGTAAACGCAACAAAAGAGTTGCGTGCACTTGGAAACGAAGGATATACCATCCGTACTTCTGCCGACGGCAAGCAAATCACCATTGCCTCTTCCGGTGAACAAGGTGTGCTTTATGGAGCTTACCACTTACTCCGCTTGCAGGCTGCGGAACAGCTTTCGGAATCGAATTCTAGCGCAACAAACTCGGACTCAAAATTGAGGGTACTGAATATCTCAGAAAAACCGGATTACCGGATTCGTATCCTGAACCATTGGGATAATCTGGACGGCACTATCGAACGTGGCTATGCCGGACATTCACTTTGGAAGTGGGAAGAGCTTCCTGCCGTTGTCTCTCCCCGTTACGAAGCCTACGCCCGTGCCAATGCTTCTATCGGTATCAACGCAACCGTATTGAACAACGTCAACGCGAGTCCCAAGATTCTTTCCGATGAGTATCTGCAAAAAGTAAAAGTACTGGCGGATATATTTCGTCCTTACGGCTTGAAAGTATATCTTTCCATTAATTTCTCTTCTCCGGCAGCCTTGGGCGGTTTGCCTACTTCCGACCCATTGAATAAAGAAGTCATTGCCTGGTGGAAGAAGAAAACGAAAGAGGTTTATTCCCTGATTCCCGATTTCGGCGGATTCCTGGTGAAAGCGAACTCCGAAGGACAACCCGGGCCGTGTGATTACGGACGTACCCATGCCGAAGGAGCGAACATGCTTGCCGATGTGTTGAAACCTTATCGCGGCATCGTCATGTGGCGTGCTTTCGTTTACTCGCCTACGGACAGCGACCGGGCCAAACAAGCCTATCTTGAATTTGAACCTTTGGACGGCAAGTTCCGCGACAATGTGATTGTGCAGATAAAGAACGGCCCGATTGACTTCCAACCCCGCGAACCGTTCAGCGCATTATTCGGAGCCATGAAGAAAACACCCGTGATGCCGGAATTTCAGATAACACAGGAATATCTGGGATTCTCCAACCACCTCGCTTTTCTCGCTCCCATGTGGAAGGAATGTCTGGACAGCGACACCTACGTACAAGGCGCAGGCTCTACCATCGCCCGTGTGACGGACGGCTCCCTGTTTGCTCATCCGCTGACCGCCATTGCCGGAGTAACCAACATCGGCGACGATATAAACTGGTGCGGGCATCCTTTTGCGCAAGCCAACTGGTATGCCTTCGGGCGTCTTGCATGGAAACATTCCCTTTCATCCGAAGAGATAGGCGAAGAATGGCTGAAACAAACCTTCCTTCCTATTGCCGGACAACCATCCCGCAACTCCGTCAATGAAATATCTCAAAAGGAAAGACAACAACTTCACTCTCAACTCTCCCTTCTCAACTCTCAACTTCTCCAAGAGTCGAGGGAAGCCGTAGTAGATTATATGATGCCGTTAGGACTGCATCACATCTTTGCATGGGGACATCATTACGGGCCCGAGCCTTGGTGTGATATTCCCGGTGCCCGTCCCGACTGGATGCCTTCTTATTACCATAGGGCAGATGACGGCGGTATCGGATTCGACCGCAGCAGCAAAGGGAGCAATGCGACCGCACAATATCACTCTCCTTTATGCGAACAACTGGATAATGTAGATACCTGTCCCGAAAATCTGCTTCTTTGGTTCCACCATGTTCCCTGGAATCATCGGATGAAGAGCGGGCGTACACTTTGGGCGGAGTTGTGCTATGCTTATGACCGTGGGGTGCAAGAAACCAGAAACTTCCAGAAGTTATGGGCGCCTATGGAGAAATACATCGACCCGGAACGATTCCGTGACGTACAGCACCGGTTGAAGATTCAGACACGTGACGCAGTGTGGTGGAAAGATGCCTGCTTGCTCTATTTCCAGCAATTCAGCAAGCAGCCGATACCTTATGAACTGGAACGTCCGGTGCATGAATTGAAAGATATGATGGAATACAAACTGAATATCACTAATTTTGAATGTCCGCCTTACGGATTTACCCGATAGAATGATTATATTTGTATCTTGATTATAAGAAACAAATAACAAACCATTAATCAGTAAACAATGAAATTCAGCAACGTAAGATTATTAGTGAAAGACTTCGCCAAATGCTTCAAATTCTACACCGAACAACTCGGACTGAAACCTGCTTGGGGAGATGAAAATAGCGGATACGCCAGTTTTAAAGTAGCCGACGGAATAGAAGGCTTCGCCCTTTTTGTATCCGACTGGATGGCGTCTTCGGTAGGCAATGCAGATAAGCAGCAACCCGTTGCGATGCGTGAAAAATTAATGGTTTCATTCTATGTAGATAACGTAGACGAAACCTTTGCCACCCTAAAAGCCAAAGGCGTGACGTTTATCAGTGAACCTACGGATATGCCCGATTGGGGGATGCGTACCTTGTATCTGCGCGACCCCGAAGAAAATCTTATAGAACTCTTTACCCCTCTATCGCCGGAGAAATTTAGCCAGGAGCTTCTTGAAGAAGATAAGAAATTTCAATAAGGGATATTGCTAAAAAGGAACTTTTAATACGTTTTTCCTGTAAATAGACAAGAAAAGTGCTTATTCTGTGATAAAATTGTTACCTTTGCGGTCAAAAATAAAACAGAATATAAGAATATGATCCAAAATACATTCTGCATGGCGGGGGGCGTAGCACGCAACCCGCTTGTGCGTTTAGCCAAACCTATCACGGCAACTATCGGAGCGAACGAACATATAGCCATTGTAGGTCCCAATGGGGGTGGCAAGAGCCTTTTTGTAGATACATTAATCGGAAAATATCCGCTACGTGAAGGAACACTCCAGTATGACTTTTCCCCTTCCGCTACTCAAACTGTTTATGATAATGTGAAATATATCGCGTTCCGTGATACTTATGGAGCGGCAGATGCCAATTATTACTACCAACAGCGTTGGAATGCGCACGACCAGGATGAAACGCCGGACGTCCGCGAAATGTTGGGAGAGATTAAAGACGAACAACTGAAAAATGAACTGTTCGAGCTCTTCCGCATCGAACCTCTTCTTGATAAAAAGATAATCCTTCTTTCAAGTGGTGAACTGCGTAAATTCCAGCTCACAAAGACACTGTTGACAGCCCCCCGCGTTCTGATAATGGATAATCCGTTTATCGGATTGGATGCGCCTACCCGCGAATTGTTATTCTCTTTGCTTGAACGTCTGACAAAAATGTCGTCCGTCCAGATTATTCTGGTGCTTTCCATGATGGATGATATACCTTCCTTTATCACTCACGTTATCCCTGTTGATAAAATGGAAGTGTTTTCCAAGATGGAACGCGAAGCCTACCTGACTGCTTTCCGCAACAGAGACGCAACTACTTCTTTCGATGAATTGCAGAAACGGATTATTGATTTGCCTTATGACGGCAACAACTATGACTCGGACGAAGTGGTGAAACTGAATAAGGTAAGTATCCGCTATGGCGACCGCACTATTCTGAACGAACTGGACTGGACAGTGCATCGTGGGGAGAAATGGGCGTTGAGCGGGGAGAATGGTGCAGGAAAGTCTACATTATTGAGTTTGGTTTGTGCGGATAATCCACAATCATACGCTTGCGACATCAGCCTTTTCGGACGCAAACGGGGAACTGGAGAAAGTATCTGGGAAATCAAGAAACACATCGGATATGTAAGTCCCGAGATGCATCGTGCTTATCTCAAAAACTTGCCGGCTATTGAAATCGTAGCCAGCGGACTGCACGACAGTATCGGACTGTACAAACGCCCCCAACCGGAGCAGATGGCTGTATGTGAGTGGTGGATGGATATATTCGGCATTGCCGATTTGAAAGACAAACCTTTCTTGCAGCTTTCCAGTGGGGAGCAACGTCTGGCTCTGTTGGCACGTGCTTTCGTCAAAGATCCTGAATTACTGATTTTGGACGAACCGCTTCATGGATTGGATACTTACAATCGTCGTCGGGTCAAAAAGGTGATCGAAGCCTTCTGCAAACGTAAAGATAAGACGATGATTATGGTAACGCATTATGAATCAGAACTTCCGGATACGATTACAAACCGCATCTTCTTGAAAAGAAATTAGGTATCACAGTGTAGTAGTTTGGTTCCTAATCTTTCTTCCGTGAATTATTACTCTTTGTACTGATTGGCTATCTTTGTTCCCAATTAAATGCAAAAAGTAATCAAAACACATGGATAATAGTCAAAATGCTATCGCCATATTGTATAAGCAATATTGGCAAAAGCTCTATATTCATGCATATAATCTGCTGAATGACGGAGAAAGCGCAAAGGATGTATTGAGTGATGTGTTTTGCTCAGTACTTGAAAACAGCGAGCAGTTTGAGGGGAAGACTGATTTGCTGCCTTTATTCTATGTCATGGTGAAAAACCGTTGCATTGACCACATACGTCATCAGAATGTAGTGAACCGGAATGCGGAAAGATACTTGGAAGAACTTTATAGCGGTTGGACTGCCAAAGAGTATCGGGACTACGAAGATAAAATAGACCGGATGCAGGAGAGTATCCGCCAGATGGCGCCGCAAATGCGCATAGTAGTGGAAGAGTTTTTTCTGAATGAAAAAAAATGTGCGGAAATTAGTGAAATATTAAATATCAGTGACAATACAGTCAGAACCCATATTGCCCGGGCTTTGAAAATACTCCGTAAACGATTGAGTGTCTTTTTACTTATTACAGTTTAATGTTGAATCCTGCTCTTCACAGGTTTCACACTTTAGCTGAATGGTTATAAATCAGATATTTATGGTGAATGGAAGTAGGAAAAACAAAGTAAATAACCCTTCACATCCTTCACGCACTTATATGGATTTGTTGGGCATATATGTCTGACGTGTTGGATCTATATGTCTGGCATATTGGATCTATATGTCCAATACGCACGGCATATATCTCCTGTAAACAAGGTATTAATACCTGATAATTCAAGAGTTAATACCTTATAGCTCAAGAGTTAATACTTGATAACTCAAAAGTTAATACCCAACGGGTCATTTGTTATAAGCTAATTTGTTTTAGCTTATAGCATATTCTTTTTTGCTTATAGCATATTTACTTTAGCTCATAGCATATGAAAAAAGAGGTGAAGGATGTGAAGGGTTGTTTGCTTTGTTTTTCTGCCTCCCTTCACCATAAATGTCTGATTTATAGTTGTTCATCTCAATGGTGAAACCTGTGAACCGTTGGAATAGTTCATTTGTGTGTTATTGTCATTGGTATATAGGCTTCATCTTTCATCTTTATTATTAGTGGTTTGCGGCTTACAGCCGTTAGGTGGCATAGGTAGTTGTATATCATTATCATTGATATAGCTTGTTATAATTCAAAATACCATTCCAAAAAAGAATTGAAGTCTTTCCATTGTGGCGATAACTTTCCATTTTGAAAATTGATTAGTTTTTCTCCCAATTCAATTTCGAGGACTTCTCCTGTCTTACGGTTATAGAAAAAACCACCTTCACCTTCAAAACTATCAAGAGGTAAGTATTCAGTGGGAATGTTTAACATTGCTTGTCTCTCTATCCCATAAGTTAAATCATTTGTGTAAATTTTGAACCAACATACATTGTAGATTTCGCTACATCGTCCACGAAATGTTATTTCAGTAGTATTTAGATTAAACAATGCAAAATCACTATTCAAATCAATTTTTAAATCTACCAAAGCCTCTTTGTACTCTTTATCTTCTTTTTCCGAATATACGCCTTGTTTATTCAAATATTCTATCACCTTATTACTCAACATGATTTTATAATATTTTATTTGTCTTACTTTATTGTTAATGCTTGGCACTGTGCAACTTTAAGTTGCATCGCTGTTTGTTAATAACTATTCAATAATTAATCTATCTCCCAGAATATCTGAAAGCATTTTTCTATATTCCTTTATATCTTTAATTAGATTTTCCTTATACGCAACAGTGATTGAAGTAATGCCATCCATTTGTCCATTCTTTACAGAAAAGGTTATTTCATTTTGACGCAAGATAACGTTGTTACATATATCATAGCCAGAATTAGATTGATCTGTATATTCGATATAGTACGAGTTCATTCCTAAACTAATATCTTGTTCATCAAACTCTAATGCTCTTTCAATAATCACATACTCTTCAGTATCATTTTTATCGTCTGCGTACCCCACTAAATATGAATTATCTTCTGTTAGTTCATATACTATATGATTGGCTGTAAATTTTATTTCCATATTTAATATCTTCTTCTTTGTTGTTGATTGCTTTATGCTTTTTCAAGTACTTTCTCTATTATATTTAACCGTCTGACAAATTCGTTTTTATACTTCCAACTTTCATGTAAGTTAGCCCAAATTCTCAAACGATTTATAGCCACTTGAACAAAATATTTGTAATCAACTTCTATCAAACCTTCATCCACTAATTGACCTAATGCTGTTGCAATGACAGAGGAGTCAAGAGTGAAAATATATTGTTGGTCGTCAAATTCATCATTATCTATTTGACTTTTTATCTTGAGTTCGTCCACAAGATTTTCTTCGTTGTAGTCATCGTAGTCGTCAAATTCTCCCACACTTTCTATAACCCAGGCAATACAATATCCAACAGATATTTTTTTATTTTTCTTACGCCATTTTCGGAACTCACACAAGGCAGTATGTCCTTCATCTGAACCAAATGGAGATAATTCATCTGAAGCACTCCAGAAAAAATCTTCTGTCAGCAATTCTATTGCTCTTGCGTGAGCGTTATTTTTATCAATTCCTTCAAATTTCATATTCATAATTTATATTTATTCGTTTGTTATATGCTTTTTCTAACTCACTAAAAATTTGAAAACCTATATATGATTTAGGATTTGGATATTCCTTTCTATAATAACAATTCCAATAGCTAATCATCTGGCTTTTTGTTCTATTATAGAACTCGTTATTTTCAGATATAAAGTAAAGGTAATTTTCAATATTATTATCTATTTGAACTTTTATGTCAGGCAATATATCTTTTACATATTCACCTAATAACCTAAAGCAGAACGGTATTATCCAATACTCTGTACAGAATAACAGATTGCGCAAATGCTTCTGTCTAATAAAACCATCATGATGTTTGGTGAAAATGCAGTCTAAAATATATTTCTGTATAGTAGTCAAATTCCCGGACGCAGGCTCACTAAAATAAATTCGTTCCGGTATTGTTAAGAGGATATTATTAATTTTGACGTTATATGACCTCTTATGAATATCTCCGTCCTTGATTTTCAAATTATCAATGACTACTTGAACATCCTCTTTCAAATTTAGAGGGAAACACATTATTAGTTCTTCTTTTTTCATCGTCAATAGTGTTCGGAGAATAATCGATCTTTTGGGGAGATTTATCCGCTTGTTGGTAACCTTATTCCTGAAACGTCTGTTTCTACGCTAAAGTCGGGAACTCTTTGAAGAATTGCAGCAGTTGGATGGTTTCTTTACGAAGTTTCGTTCTGACAAAGGATTTCATCTTTGCATCGGTCAGTTCTCCCAATCCGCTTATCAGACTTTTGTCACTTGTCTGTTCCAGACGTTCCACGCACTTTTGTATGTAATCGGCAAGAGGAAGCCCCATGCGGTTCTCAACGATACCGGCATTGATAGCGGAATGATTCTGCAAGAAAAACCAACAGTCGAAGATGTCACGGCTTGTCACTTCTGAACGGTCGAGCAATGCGCACAACTTATGAGCGAACATATCCGATTGTACCAATACTTTCATTTCTATGCCTAACAGATTTTTTATCTCGTAGTGATTGTCGTAGATGCGATTGGATATTTCGACTTTCAATTTCCGCTCGCCCATGCCATAATCAAGTACGATAATGGGGTCGTAAAACTTCATGGCTTCATCGAATATTTTACCATATTTCAATAATATGGCGTGAACTTTCTCATATACTCTTTTTTCTTTGGCACTATCTAGCAAGTTGAAGTCCAAATCGACAGAAAACCTCGGAAGCTGGTAGAAAAACATCAAGGCTGTTCCGCCTTTAAATCCTAGACAGTTGGCAAGTTCCTTATCCGTATATATGTCTTTCAATACCTGCATCATGAAAAACTTATGCTTATTTATGTCCATATCGTCTTTATTACTTGTTGAATAATCGTTTCACTCTCATTTCCATTCGTCCGTTATTATAAATAGGCAACAATTCCTTCACCTTTTTATAGTCCAAAGCCCTCAGATTATCGAAATAATAGTCGGCGTTCAGGTACATTACATCAAGGAAAGCTCTCTCCGGAGTAGCCATATTGATGTTGTTCCTGCATATTATCCCTGTTGTGTTTGCTAGAATCTCACCCTTTATACGTCTGTAGCAAAACTCTTTGCCGTCAATTTCCACACTGCGGCTCAAGTAGCTGACAGATGAAAGGCGAGAATCATATTGAAATACCACGCCCGCTTTCTGAAGCACATATTCCAGCGACAGGTAAGATGGTGTGAAGAGCATACACGCCAGTTCTTCGGGATTATAGTTTTTCTTCGCGTAAAATCTCCGGCGCGGGTTCAGCAGCTTGCCTTCCTTCACGTAATAATTAAGACGCTTCGCCATTACGCCTTCTCTTTCTTCTCCAAGAAGAAGAGTGATTCCTGCAATTGAGAAAACCGTTTGTGGCGACTCATACAAGCGAATTAAGACACTCTTTTGTGAACTGTACATCTAAATATTTCGTATTATCAGTTTATATTTGTCTGCGAATATAGCTCTTATATCTTGCATTGCCAACGTTTCATGCTGTAAATAATATCTTTCTTCGATAATATTGCAATAAAAATACGTCATTCTATCTATGCAAGCAACTAAAAAGAGCATTTGTTCTTTCTGAATTTCCATCAAGAAAAAAAATCTCTCATAGGTGTCATTAATTTCGGTTGGCTCTACGTATTAAGATAAACAGTTGATTATTATGATGGAAAATCCAGACCAGAATTCAGATTATGCATTGCGTGCGATACAGGAACCGAGACTAAGGGAGACGGAAGAGTTCAACCAGTGGATTAGCGTACCTGAAAACAAGAAACTATTTCTTGACCTGATGGCTTGCAAGGAAGCTGTGATGCGTGAAAGCCTGGATAGGAGACGCAAGGCAAAAACGAAAACACGTATTTGGGTAGCGGCTTCTGCTGTGGCTGCCATTTTGGTTTTGGCCTTTCTTATACCTTCTTTACTTCCTTCTTTCTTTATAAAAAAAGAGGAACCGGTGCGATTCTTTGCCGCAACTGTCAGTGGAGAACATGTGATGCTGCAAATGGACGGTCATCATGAACAACAACTGTTGGAAGACAGTGTGATGGACATCAAAAAATGGAAAACATTGACGCCGGATACCACCTGCTGTCAAACGTTGACTACACCACGTGGAAAAAGTTTCCTATTAGTATTGTCCGACGGGACTAAAGTGTGGATAAATGCTGAAAGTAGCCTGCGCTATCCTGTCGCATTCAACGGGAAGGAACGACGGGTAGAGTTGAAAGGTGAAGCCTGCTTTGAAGTGGCAAAGGATGAAAAATGTCCCTTTATCGTAAGTGCCGACGGCATGGATACCCATGTGCTGGGTACTAAATTCAATGTACGTTCATACACAACAGAAGACCGCCACGTGACATTGGTGCAGGGAAAAGTGCAAGTGACCAACACGAACAGCCTTACATCCGTAGTACTTCAACCCGGACAGGACTTGACTTATACGGAAACCGGAGAAGAGAAAATATCGCGTGTCAACATAGCTACCTATACGGCATGGACAGAAGGAATGTTCTATTTTGAAGATTCGTCACTGGAAGAAATTATGAGTTCTCTGGGCAGATGGTACAACGTGAACGTCGACTTTGAACAGGTGGAACTATACAATATCCGCCTGAACTTTTGGACGAACCGCAACGCTCATCTGGACGAGGCGGTGGAACTGCTGAATAAACTGGAAAAAGTACATGTAGAATATCAGGACGGGACTATTACGATTAAACATATATAACTTTACAAATACAACTCTTATGAAAAAGCAACAAATTACATTGTCTCGCAAAAAGGCAATGAGAAAGGTCGTATGGATGAAAGCCGCCTTCTTATTGCTGATGTTTGTAACTGCCCTCTATGGACGGGCGCAAGATACGGACAGCAAATTGATTTCTTTGGAACTAAAGGAAGCGCCACTGGGAGAGGCTTTGAAGCAGTTCAGCAATGTGTCCGGTTATAAGGTGAATTTTCCTAGTGAAGATGTCGGAGCGTACCGGGTAAGCGTCAGCATACACCAGTTGGCACCTTTGGCGGCACTTCAGAAAATACTGGAAGGGAAACCTTTTGAATATGAGGTGAAACAACATTTTATCACTGTCCGTAAAGTGAAGCCTGCATCGACTACTCGTAAAGTCAGAAACGTCGAGGGGCGGGTAATGGATGAAAAAGGTGATCCGTTGCCGGGTGCGAACGTCCGGGGAATCGACAGCCCATTTGGAGCCATTTCTAATATTGAAGGATATTTTACTTGCAAAGTACTGGAAGGCACTCATACATTGGAAGTCTCTTATGTGGGGATGCAGACTGAAAAGGTGTCTATCAAAGGACGTACCAGCGTCAATGTAATTTTGCATGAGGACAAACAACAACTAGGTGACGTAGTCGTGACCGGTTATCAGCGTATCAGCCGTGAACGTTCTACTGCCTCTTTTGGCTTTATAGATTCTGAACAACTGACAAGGCAGATGCATAGTGACCTGGTGTCATCCCTGGAAGGACAAATAGCCGGTTTGCGTATGAATATTAATCCGAATAACGGTGATATGAGTCCCATCCTTCGTGGTGTAGGTACATTCTCAGATAAGGTAGGCACAATGCCGTTGATCGTCGTAGATGATATGCCGACCGACCTGACTTTGAGTGAGATAAATTCTTATAATGTAGAAAGTATTACAGTCTTGAAAGATGCCGCAGCAGCTAGTATTTATGGTGCTTTAGCTGCGAATGGTGTTATCGTAGTGGCTACGAAGAAAGCTCCAAAAGAAGGTACAAACGTGTCTATTAACGCCGACTGGTTTATCACTACCAAACCGAATTTCAAGAGCTTGAATCTGGCTTCTACCAGTGAAATCATTGATTACCAAACGGCTGTATTTGATGCCAATGTAGCCGAAATAGGGAGTGCATCGGGATACTTGTCCGGTTTTAAATCCGGATACTACAACCCTTTGTTCCAACTTTATCTGGATCGGGAAAATGGAAGTGTCAGCAGTGATGAGGTAAATGCCACTTTGAATCAATGGCGCAATAATGACTATTATAAAGAATATCGTGACAACGCCTGGCGTACAGCCGTGACCCAACGTTATAACGTGAGTATATCTCAAAAGACCGGAAATAACAATCACTTTCTTTCTTTCAACTATGAGACTGACAATCAGCGTATCATAAGCAGTAAGAGTAATCGGATTTCCTTGTATTACAAGTCGAACTATGCGATTACGAGTTGGATGAATGTGAACGCCGGCGTGGACGTACGCATGGGACGCAGCGACACACCGAATACAAGCTATACCAGCTATACCATACAGCAAAGGTATGAACGGATATTGGATGCCGACGGCAACCGTTATACGTCTCCTTACGTCAATATAGGCGGTTATCCGAACAGTGCTTATAATGGCAGTGTGGTAAGTCAGGCGGAATGTGTTTCACCTTACAAATCGTTTGGTTTCAATGTGCTCGATATGCTGGATGAAAGCAAGACGAAAGCGCACAATGTCAGTATCCGTCCATTTGTCAGTTTGCAGGCCCGTTTCCTGAAGATGTTTAAGTACAATTTTATGTATCAATATGAATGGAACAAGAGTAAGAGTGAGCAGTTTGACTCGGAAGATTCCTATCTGATGCGTATGTCGCATAACGGTATGGTTGACACGGACGGAAAATCGCATTTGCCGAAAGGTGGTCGATTTTATCAGACAGAAGTAGAAAGTAACCGCTATACAGTACGAAACCAGATAGATTTTGACAAAAGCTGGAAGGATCATACAGTGACTGCCATTGCCGGATTGGAATTCCGTGAAAACAAGATTCCGAAATCTACTCGTCAATTACTTTATGGCTATGATCCGCAGACGCTGACTTCCGATCAAATGAACTGGCAGACCTTCCGTGATGGCGTAGGAACCAGTGCCCTTTCCGGCAATACGATTACTTTGTCGGGGCTGTCCACCACTTTACAGGAGACACGCCATCGTTATGCGTCTTTTTATGCGAATGCAGCATACTCTTACCTGTCCCGCTATAATCTGTCGGGAAGTATCCGTTGGGATCAAACCGACTTGTTCGGTCTTGATATTCGTAACCAGCGTCATCCCTTATGGTCTGTTGGTGCTTCCTGGATCCTGTCGGAAGAGTCATTTATGAAAGAGATTTCCTGGTTGGATTATCTCAAAGTGCGTATGACTTATGGTATCAACGGTAACGTAGACCAAAGTTCGACCACTTATTTTGTTGTCAAGCAAAAGACACAGAGCAATCCTATTAAAACAACCTATCTGACGTACGATGATGATGATTTGCCTAATCCGAAACTGCGTTGGGAAAAGACTGCCACTTACAATGTGGGATTGGATTTCCGCCTGTTCAATAATGTGATTAACGGTAGTTTGGAATACTACAACCGCCAAGCGTCCGATTTGCTTGTACGTCGGTATATGGATCCGACTATAGGGGCGAAATCACGTGTTGTAAATAATGGCGAGATGCGTAACCGGGGTGTGGAATTTTCCCTCACGGCAAACATCGTCCGCAAGAAAGACTGGAATTTTGCTGTAGATTTCAACTTTGACCATAATAAGAACAAAATGCTGAAAGTGGATCACAGCGAATCGGACTATGCGTCACTTTTTATTATGAGTCCGCAGAACTATTTCATGGAAGGCACTAGCTATAATACACTATGGGCTTACCGTATAGACCGCATTGAGAACGGGTATCCGGTAGCAGTAGATAAAGATGGCAATGATTTGGTGAAATTCAATGAAGACGGCACGGTAGCCAGTATCACCAGCGGTTCATCGCTCAAAGGTACTGACGACTTGGTGAACCTTGGTTCACTGACTCCGAAATTCAGTGGCTCACTGGCTTTCAGGCTTAACTATAAGAATTTCGATTTGAACGCTTTCTTCGTGTATGCCGGCGGTAACAAACTGCGCAACAGTGTAGTGAGCATGAGTGACCAATTGGGAAGCCAGACGCTGAAAGGAATTTCCAACCGTTGGAGTGCGGATGCCCCGGATGAATTAGTACGTATGTATCTTGATATGCCGTCGCAGGTGAAATCTTATGCGGGTACTTTTCAGGATTGGTGGCAGTATGGTGATATGAATGTGAAAGATGCCGGTTATGTGAAATTGCGTAGCCTGAGTTTGGGTTATACTTTGCCACTGACTATCTGCCAGCATCTCCGTCTCAACTCGCTGAAAGTAAAGGTGCAAGTGAACAATCTGTTTACCTGGTGTAAGGCAGGGAGCGATATTGATCCCGAGAGTTACAATATGAATGGTGGAACACGTGGTATGGCTTCGCCCAAAACTTACTCCATCGGATTATCAACAAGTTTCTAACTATTTAAAAGACATAGGATATGCGTAAATTACTTTATATTTTGCCGATTATTCTCATAATAGGGTTTGCAGCTTGCGAAAATTATGTGGATATAACTCCCACAGGCAAGAAAACCGTGGATTCTACCCAAACTTATTACGAATTGATAGCACTGCCCAACCGGGCTTATTATCCGTCAGCCTTTGCTTTGTTGAGTGATAATGTATGGGCGAAGGAATCAAATATCATAGGTAATGAGTTTATCTCATGGGATGGTATTAATATGACTTTCAATGAGGAAGCCAACAGAAAAGAATTGAGTGACAACAATCTGTATGCAAACTGTTATGCATACATCTTGCGGTCGAATATTGTGATTTCATTGATAGACGACAGTCAGGGTGACAAAGACACCAAAGAACTGGCTAAAGCGGAAGCGAAGATCATGCGTGCATGGGATCACTTTATTGCAGTGAATACGTATGCGAAAGCCTATAATCCGGAAACGGCGGCGAATGACGGCGGGATTCCCATCGTCAGTAAATATGACTTGGAAGCTACTCCGACCAAATCGACTGTTGCCGAAGTTTATGATTTCATTATTAAGGATATAGAAGATGCACTTCCTTATTTGCAGGAAGAACCGGTAAATGTATATCATCCGTCCAAAGCGTTTGGTTATGCATTGGCTGCTCGCGTTTATCTGTTCCATCGAGACTGGAAGAAAGCGAAAGAAGCTGCGGAAGAATCGTTGAAACGGAACGGCAGTTTGATTGATTATGTGACTTTAGCGGATGCAGGCGGCCCGACCAAGGTGTCGACTTATGCCAAAGGCGGTAATCCGGAAATTTTGAATTATGCTTATATGGGGGGATACTCTGACAATTTGGCTTACACGTATGGTATGGCAAGTCCGGAGTTGGTGCAACTTTACGGACAGAATGACGAACGTATGAACCAATTCTTCAAAACGACCGGCAACAGTATCTATTACTTTGATGAAGGCTCCGGTGCTGCTTTATGGAATACTTCAATTACTTACTCTAAATTCCAGACGATGTCCGTAGGTATGCGTACTGCTGAAGTTTATCTGATTTTGGCCGAAGCTAAAGCACGGTTGAAGGATATATCGGGTGCTGTCGGGACTTTGAACTTGTTGCGGGAAAAACGAATCAGGGGTGCGGAAGCCGTATTGCCGGAACCGGCTACCGAACGGGCGATGGTGCAGGCAGTCATTGACGAACGCCGCAAAGAGTTGATTTCAGGATTCAGCCGTTTTTGGGATTTGAAACGATACAATACGGAAGCCGATTATGCGAAGACAATCACCCGTAAGTTTCCATTGGTTTCTACGGACGTTGAGCAGAAAACATACACACTGCGCCCGGATTCACGCTTGTATATCATCCCGTTCCCGGTAGATGCCCGTGAAAAGAACCCGAACATAACGCTGAACACTAACGAATAAAAAAATAAAGGGAAAACATGCGAAAGATTTTAATGATGGCTGTGTTGGTGCTCCTTACCTTGCAAGGTGTCGGAGCACATATCGGCGGTGAATGTCTGCTTGATAGCGGAAAGAAGAAATTAGTAGCCCAAGAGGACACTACCAAGAAAACTACACCTTATGAGAAACTGCTGAAAGAAGGCGGAAGCGAATGTGAGGGAATGTTTACAGTACGTCATATCAAAGATGACTGGTATTTTGAAGTACCGGATTCTCTGTTGGAACGGTTACTGTTGGTTGTTACCCGGTTTAAAGCCGTGCCGCAGGGTTTCAAGATGATTAGTGGCGAAGAGGTGAACCGGAGTGTGGTTTATTGGGAACAGCATAATGACAAGACTCTCTTTCTGCGCGAGTATGTGCAGTCACAGTTTGCCCGTCCGGGGGATAAAATAGCTGAGGCGTTGAAACAATCAACTGTAAATCCGGTTATTGGTAAGTTCGATGTTATCGGTAGGAATCCGGAAACTCAGGCACAGCTCATTAATGTATCCAAGTTTCTTCTGGGGGATAACAAAACATGTGGCTTTACATCAAGTGACCGTTCCATTCTGGGTATCGGCTCGTTAGTACAGGATCGTACATTTATGGATACTATCAAGACTTATCCTATTAATGTAGAGGTGACCACCTTGCGTACTTACAATATTACTTCCGGCAAGTTGCCGGCGGCTGCGACGGGTTCGGTGACTGTGAAATTGAATACCAGCATGGTAATGTTACCTAAAGAACCCATGCAGCCACGTCTGGCGGACGAACGGGTGGGATTCTTCCAGAATCCGGTAACTGAATTTTCGGACGACCAGCAGGTTACTGTGCGCGGATCTATCATCCAGCGTTACCGGTTGGAGCCGAAAGACCCGGAACGTTATCGCCGGGGACAACTTACCGAACCGAAACGTCCCATTGTATATTACATAGACCCTGCAACACCGAAGAAATGGATACCTTATCTTAAAGCGGGTGTGAAAGACTGGAATGTAGCCTTTGAAGCTGCCGGATTCAAAAATGCCATCATAGCTAAAGAATGGCCGGACGATCCTACAATGAGTTTGGATGACGCACGTTATAGCGTGTTGCGTTATCTGCCTTCGGAAAACGAGAATGCTTACGGGCCGCGTATTGTAGACCCTCGTAGCGGGGAAATCATGGAAAGCCATATCTGTTGGTATCACAACGTGATGAACTTGCTTAAAAAGTGGTATATGGTGCAGTGCGGACCTTTGGATAAACGTGCGCAGACAATGAACTTTGATGACGAATTGATGGGTACATTGATTCAGTTCGTTTCCTCACATGAGGTAGGGCATACCCTCGGATTGCGTCACAACATGGCGGCAAGTTCGGCTACGCCGGTAGAAAAACTGCGTGATAAAGCTTGGGTGGAAGCCAATGGTCACACGGTGTCGATAATGGATTATGCACGGTTTAATTACGTGGCGCAACCTGAGGATAAGATTTCCGGGAAAGGACTTTTCCCCCGTATTGGCGACTATGACAAATGGGCAATCAAATGGGGTTACCAGTATCGTCCCGAATTTAAAGACCCTTTTAAAGAGAAAGCGGCATTGCGTGCCGAAGTCACGAAGAAACTTCAGAACGACCGTCGTATGTTGTTTATCGGTGATGAAGGAAAAGGTGCTGACCCGCGCAGCCAAAGTGAGGATCTGGGTGATAACAATATGAAAGCGAATGAATATGGCATAAAGAACCTGAAAAGGGTGATGGAAAATATAATGACCTGGACAGCGCAGCCTGACGGCCATTATGACGACCTGAATACGATTTATAAATCAGTCCGTGCCCAACATCTGAAATACACTATGCATGTACAGAGAAACTTGGGTGGCCGTTATACCAATAATCTGCCGGGGATGAAACCTCATGATTACCTGCCGCGCAGTGTGCAGAAAGAGGCGATAGAGTGGTTTGGACGCAATCTGTTCGAGGCTCCGCTCTGGCTCTATCCGGATAAGGTGGTGAGTTGCACGGGAGTCAAACCTATGGATGAAATTCGTGACCGCCAAAATTCCTTAGTCACTTTACTGCTCGCGCCGGGAATGATGTATAATATCTATTCGTCTTCTTTGTGCGGTTCGGAACCGTATCCGCTTGATGAATATCTGAATGATGTGTTCACTGCGATATGGAAACCTTTGAACACTTCCAATGAGTTGGAAAATAATCTCCGTCGCCAGTTGCAACGGTCTTATCTGACATTTATCGGACGCATGATGAATCCCGAAAGCAAAGATATCGCCAATGCGAATGCGACATTCAGCCGTTCTGATATCCTGCTCTTTGTGGAAACACACTTTGACAAGGTGGAAGAATATGTGAAAAGACAGCTTGCCGTTTGCAAGGAAGGTGACTTGAATTATCGTCATTATGCAGCTTTGCTGCGGGACATTAAAAAGACAAAAGAAGCATATTACGGCAAAAATACCGATATATCTGCTTCAACAGAGGGCTTTTAAAACAAAACGCAAAACTAGGACCGATTTTTATGCATTAAATTCTCTCTCTTTTTGAATAAACTTGCTTTTCCCTTCGGGGAAAGGTGAGTTTATTTTTTATATACATGTTCCCCATATTTTACTGAACTACTGAAAAGAATCATCATTTTTGGGTATTGATAACTATTTATTTTCTGGTGAACTTTGTGGAGAAACAAAATGTTGTATATATAAAAAGAAGAAAGGAGATTTATAAGAATGAAAAAGATAGTATTGCTTCGTCATGGTGAAAGTGTCTGGAACAAGGAAAACCGTTTTACGGGCTGGACGGATGTAGACCTGACTGAAAAAGGAGTTGCCGAAGCGGAGAAAGCCGGTGTGACGCTGAAAGAATATGGATTCAATTTCGATAAAGCCTATACCTCTTATCTGAAAAGAGCTGTAAAGACACTGAACTGTGTACTGGACAAGATGAACCTGGACTGGATTCCCGTAGAGAAAAACTGGCGCTTGAATGAAAAGCATTATGGAGAGTTGCAGGGATTGAATAAAGCGGAAACTGCCGAGAAATATGGTGAAGAGCAAGTGCTCGTATGGCGTCGTAGCTACGATATTGCTCCTAATCCGCTTGCGGAGAATGATTTGAGAAACCCGCGTTTCGATTACCGTTACCATGAAGTTCCCGATGCCGAACTCCCCCGTACCGAATCTTTAAAAGATACCATCGAACGTATTATGCCTTATTGGGAATCGGATATATTTCCCAGTCTGAAAACAGCCCATACCTTATTGGTGGTGGCTCATGGCAATAGTTTGAGAGGTATCATCAAGCATCTGAAACATATTTCGGATGAAGATATTATAAAGCTGAACCTGCCTACTGCCGTGCCTTACGTTTTTGAGTTTGATGAAAACCTGAACGTGGCTAATGATTATTTCCTCGGTAATCCCGAAGAAATAAAGAAACTGATGGACGCGGTAGCGAATCAGGGGAAGAAAAAATAGAATAGTTACACATTAAAAAAACAAAGTTATGAGTAAAGTAGTTGAATTACTAAGAGATAAGGCCTGTTATTACCTGGACCACACTTGCGAAACCATTGATAAATCATTGATTCATGTTCCGTCTCCCGATACTATAGATAAGGTTTGGATTGATTCCGACCGGAACATACGCGTATTGAACAGCCTGCAAACCTTGTTGGGACACGGACGTCTGGCAAATACCGGTTATGTATCCATACTTCCCGTCGACCAGGATATTGAACATACCGCCGGGGCATCCTTTGCCCCGAATCCGATTTATTTCGACCCGGAAAATATCGTAAAACTGGCTATTGAAGGCGGTTGTAACGGGGTAGCTTCCACATTTGGTATTCTTGGCTCCGTGGCACGTAAATATGCCCATAAAATACCTTTCATTGTGAAACTGAATCACAATGAGTTGCTTTCTTACCCGAACAGCTTCGACCAAGTGATGTTCGGTACGGTTAAGGAGGCTTGGAATATGGGAGCGGTAGCCGTAGGAGCAACCATCTATTTCGGTTCTGAACAAAGCCGTCGCCAGTTGGTGGAGATTGCCGAGGCTTTTGAATATGCGCACGAACTGGGTATGGCAACCATTCTTTGGTGCTATCTGCGTAATAATGATTTCAAGAAAGGTGCTGTGGACTATCATTCCGCTGCCGACCTCACCGGACAGGCCGACCGCCTGGGAGTCACTATCAAAGCGGATATTGTGAAACAGAAACTTCCTACTAATAATGGTGGGTTTAAAGCCATCGGCTTCGGTAAAATTGATGAACGTATGTACACCGAATTAAGTTCCGAACACCCGATTGACCTTTGCCGCTACCAGGTAGCCAACGGCTATATGGGACGTGTAGGATTGATTAACTCCGGTGGAGAATCTCATGGAGAATCAGACTTGCGTGATGCTGTCATCACTGCCGTAGTCAATAAACGTGCCGGTGGTATGGGATTGATTAGCGGACGTAAAGCGTTCCAGAAACCGATGAATGAAGGCGTAGAGTTATTGAACACCATCCAAGATGTATATCTTGACCCGGAAATAACAATTGCTTAATCCCGGGTGAATGGAAATAAATTCTTATCTTTGACTATTAGATAGTTAACCATTAAAAATTAGAAGTATGAAGTTTTTTATTGACACAGCCAATTTGGAGCAGATTCAAGAGGCGTATGACCTCGGAGTACTTGACGGAGTGACTACCAACCCTTCGCTCATGGCGAAAGAAGGTATCAAGGGCACGCAAAACCAGCGTGAACATTATATCAAGATATGCGAGATTGTCAAAGGCGACGTGAGTGCCGAAGTGATTGCAACCGATTATGAAGGCATGATTCGCGAGGGCGAAGAACTGGCTGCGCTTAATACACATATTGTAGTGAAAGTGCCTTGCATTGCCGATGGTATCAAAGCTATCAAGTATTTCACGGAGAAGAGAATCCGTACAAACTGTACATTGGTCTTTTCCGTAGGACAGGCATTATTGGCTGCTAAAGCCGGAGCTACTTATGTTTCACCTTTTGTCGGACGTTTGGACGACATTTGTGAAGATGGGGTAGGGCTTGTCGGTGATATTGTACGTATGTATCGTACCTATGATTACAAGACGCAGGTACTTGCTGCTTCTATCCGCAATACGAAGCATATCATCGAATGTGTGGAAGTGGGAGCGGACGTTGCTACTTGTCCGTTGAGTGCTATCAAGGGCTTATTGAATCATCCGTTGACGGATTCGGGATTGAAGAAATTCCTGGAAGACTATAAGAAAGTGAATGGTTGAGTAAGCAATGAAACTTGCAATATATTAAAATTATTAGGCACGGATTACGCGGATTACACGGTTTTAAGAGATTGATTAATCAAAAACCGTGAAATCCGTGTAATCCGTGCCTGAATAATATTTATTTCTCGTGTAGTTGCTTGTTAGTCTTTTTTCCTTTCCTGTTTCCGCTTTTCCTTATACTGTGTCGGCGTTTCTCCCGTATATTGTTTGAAAGCCGTACTGAAATAGCGTGAAGTTGTAAATCCCACCTTCTCGGCGATTTCCGTAAACGACATTTCCGTACCGGTGATTAACGTTATCGCTTTTTCCATCCGGAATTTATTGATATAATCATTGGCTCCCATATCAGTCAGCGCTTTCAGCTTATTATAAAGCGAAGCCCGGCTCATACCTATCTCCTTACAGATAAAAGAGACATCTAAGCCACTGCTGTCCAAATTCTCCTGAATGATTTGATTCAGTTTCAACAGGAAAGTTTCGTCTGCCTGGCTGAACGTACTTTCTTCCGCTGCGGGGATTAATCCGGCATTCAGATATCTTTTCTTGGTAGATTCCCGGTTTTTCAGACGGTTGCGGACGATTTCCATCAACATCTCTATTTCGAAAGGCTTTGTCAGATAGCCGTCCGCTCCATTCTTGTATCCGCTCAACTGGCTTTGCTTATCATCTCTTGCCGTCAGAAGAATGATGGGAATATGACTGATAGTAATATCTTCCTTCATATTCTTACAAAGTTCGTATCCGTTCATTCTTGGCATCATCACGTCGCTGACAATAATATCCGGGGCATGGCTCTTGATAAGTTGCAGTGCTTCCACGCCGTCCGCGGCTATTATGATTCGCTTAAAGTATTCCCCTAATGATTTTTTCAGGAAATCCGTCAGGTCGGGATTATCATCCACTACCAGAATCGTGTAGGAAGTTGTATCGAAATTATTTTCATCCGGTATATTTTCATTCTTGTCATCACTAATCAGTTCGTTCAGATATGCTTTGGGCTGGCAGATAATTTCTTCGGTTCCCTGTTTCAGTGGCAGTTCGAAGAAGAAAGTAGCACCTGCTTCCTGGTTATTACGGGCACCGATGGAACCGCCGTGCAGCTCAACCAGAATTTTAGAATAAGATAGCCCGATTCCCGTTCCGCTTTGTTCGCCCGTTCCTTGGTAGAAGCGGGTAAAGAGCTTCCGGGTATCTACCTGCTGCAATCCGTTGCCCTGGTCGGCAATGGAGACACGTACTCTGCCTTCTTCGGGAAGTAATTCAGAAGTAATTGTAATTTCCGTATTTTCGGGGCTATGTTTCAGGGCGTTAATAAGCAGATTGCTTAAAATAGTCTCACACTTGTCCTTGTCGAAGCTGACAGTTTCAATCCGTGGGTCGAGTTCATAGCGGATTTGTACATTCTTGGCTTCACCCTCGCTGATAAAGTCCTGTGAAACGTGCTCAATCCATTGGTTGAATGGATGAGGCTGTATCTGCATTTTACTTTCTCCAACTTCCATTTTGCGTACATCAAGCACCATGTTTATCAAGTTCTTCATGCGTTGTGATTGTCTGTAAATAGCCTTCAACGGAAGATACTGATTGTCATCGGAAGAGAGCGATTTCAATATCCTGCTGAGTGGAGCGTGTATCAGTGTCAATGGAGTACGAAGTTCGTGGCTGATATTAATGAGAAAACGTACTTTCTCTTCATACACTTGTTGTTCGTGTTCCTTCATTGCCCATCTCAACTTTTCTTCTTTACGGTTCAATGCTCTTCGGAAAGTCTCTATAATGACAATAGCGATGAAAACTGCACAACTAAGGATGAACCACCACGTGCGATACCAGGGTGGAAGAATCGTCAGTTCAAGGACTTCCTGGCTGGGAATCCAGCTACCGTCCTTCGCGGTGCAGGAAGCCATGATTTTGTAACTTCCCGGTGGCAATGAGCGTATAGCCAGTTCTGGATTATAGGATTCGATTTGCTGGTCGTTCAGTCCCTCTATCTGATATTTATATACCTTTTGGCGGAAAATATCTTCCTCTTTCGACATAATCCGGATAGTAATATTACTGTTCCAGGGCGCGGAGATGCCTTTCGGGTTGCCGCTTAGCTCATCATTAACGGATTCGCCGTTGATAATAACATCCGACAACTGAAGTTGAGGGAGCTCGGATGTCGTCAAAGGAAGTTTGCTGTTGATATGCAGCAGACCTTTAACACCGCCCATATACACATCTCCCTGTATGCTTAATAATTGAGGTTTGGAAAGATATTCGTTTAGAATAACACCGTCTGACTCTCCGAAAAGAACAAACTTCTTTTCTTTAATCAACCAAGCGAATAACATACTGTCGGCCCCTATCCATACTTTTCCCTGCTGGTCACATACTATCAGGGTGATTTCGCCAAATAGGGAAGTCTGTATCGGAGTCTCTGTCTTTGTTACTGGATTATAATGTATCAGTCCGTAGTTGTTTCCAATCCAGAAATTTCCTTCTTCGTCCCGTGAGACGGAGTTGATGATTGTATCTTTCTGACAAGAATACAATGCTTTCAGCCGGTTTGTACGGTTATCCAGTTCATAGATATGTTTTGTATCACTTAGATAGGTATAATCTTGGTAATTGCCGATTGGCAGGAGAGCACCGATGATATCCTGTCCTTCCTGTTCTGTAGCGATGCTGAAAGTTTGCTCTTTCAGGTTGTACTTATAGATATGCTCCCCTAGAAATAGGATACTATGCGGTGTGTTTTGTAATAAATTCACGGCTTTTCCCCGGTTGCAGAGACGAGCGTTTGTTTCAGCATCGACAATGGTGAAAGGCTGTTTTTCTCCGGTTGCCGGATTGAAAATAAATACTCCCTGCGAGAAAAGGGAAATCAATAATTTGCCGGGAGTAAACGCGCAGATAGACGCCACCTTGTCTTCCCAGGTCGAAGGGTAATGGGTGAATTTCTCCGTAACCGGATTGAAACTGTTTATGCCGCCCCCGTCCGTACCTATCCATATTCGGTTTTGAGATTCCTGGAAAAGGCTCAGGACAGTAGCGTTGCTTAGTCCGCGGTCATTGCCGGGCAACACATCTTTATAGGTTTTCATGGAAACTTCCCGGATGCTGATTAACCCGTTGCGGATACTGCCTGCCCACATATTATTGTTCCGGTCGTTGTAAAGGCATAAGATAGAATTGGCGGGAAGCGAATAATTATCCCTTCCGGGGATATGTTCCAAAAGAGAAAAACGTCCCGTTTCCGGGTCGAGGATATTGATGCCGCCCCCGTCTGTTCCAATCCATATTTGCCCTTCCCGTTCGGCGAGACTTAATACAACATTGTTGCTTAGCGATGAATTACGGGTAGTATAGGTAGCCAGTAACTTGCCGTCACGGGTGAAACAATTCAATCCCCCGTTGTAAGGAGCCACCCATATCTTTTTTTGTGAGTCGATAAGGACGTTCATAATTTCTTTTCCGCAATCGAAAGGCGGGCGGATGCATTTTCCGGTCTTTAAGTCGAGCAGGAGCAAGCCTTGCCACCGGCTACAACAGAGCAGGGTGTGTTCATCCCAAAGACTCAGCAGGGTTACGTTGTAATTCGGTTCCAGGTCGAAAGATTGCAGGAGACGGAAAGAGGAATCCTGGTAATTATAGAAGAATATCTTGTTTTTCGAACCGAACAAGACTCCGTCTTTTGTCAGGCAAACAGAATAAACGATGATGTTATTTCCGGTTTCATTTGTCGGTATAAAGAAATCATCACTCTGCCGTTGATAGCGTGCCACTCCTTTGTCCGTCAGAATCCAGATGTTATTTTGTTCGTCTTCTATCATCTGATAGATTAAATTATGAGGAATGGAGTGAGGATTGTCAGCTTGATGAACGTATTTTTTAAGTTCATGTCCGTCATATCGTCCCAGTCCGGAGCGTGTTCCTATCCATATGAAGCCTTGTTCATCCGTCAGGATACACCGCACGGTAGACGGCAATCCGTCTTTCAGAGAGATTTGTTTATAGTAATAATGTCCGGCTTGAAGGGGGAGAATGCCGGCAAACTGTGTGATAAATGCTACGCATAGTAGTATAAAGATTCTTTTTTTCATGGAATCAGGTCAGTTTAACTGAAACAAAGATAATATATTCGGATGAATATTAGTTGAATCGGGACTCTTATTTTTGGTTTTTATCCCTATCTTTGCTCGAAAATATACGACTATGATTACCGAAGAACTACAGAAACTTTATCAGGCATATACGGGTGTTCCCGCTGAAAATATAACAGAATTACCCTCTTCCGGATCCAACCGCCGGTATTTCCGGCTGACGGGTGTGCAGACATTAATCGGAGTGTATGGAACTTCTGTCGATGAGAATGAAGCCTTTCTTTATATGGCAGGGCATTTCCGCAAAAACGGTCTGCCTATTCCCGAAGTTCATATCGTGTCGGAAGATAAAACCTATTATCTACAGGAAGATTTAGGTGACACGCTGCTGTTTCATGCTATTGAGAAAGGGCGTGCCACCAGTGTATTTTCTGAAGAAGAGAAAGAGTTGCTTCGCAAAACGATTCGTCTGCTTCCCGCTATTCAGTTTGCCGGAGCCGACGGGTTCGATTTTTCCCGTTGTTATCCTCAGCCGGAGTTCAACCAGCGTTCCATCCTTTGGGATTTGAATTATTTCAAATATTGTTTCCTTAAAGCTACCGGAATGGAGTTTCAGGAAGACAAACTGGAAGATGATTTCCAGAAAATGAGTGATGTCCTGCTGCGCAGTTCTTCCGCCACTTTCATGTATCGTGATTTTCAGAGCCGCAATGTGATGATAAAAGACGGGCAACCTTGGTTTATTGACTTCCAGGGCGGGCGCAAGGGGCCGTTCTATTATGATGTTGCTTCTTTCTTGTGGCAGGCCAAAGCGAAATATCCCGATAGTCTTCGCAAAGAACTTTTGCAGGAATACATAGAAGCCCTGCGCAAATACCAGCCGATTGACGAGTCTTATTTTTATAGCCAGCTTCGCCACTTTGTGCTTTTCCGTACCTTGCAGGTATTGGGAGCATACGGTTTCCGTGGTTATTTTGAGAAGAAGCCCCATTTTATTCAAAGTGTTCCTTATGCCATTGAGAATCTGCGTGAGCTGTTGAAGGAAGAATATCCTGAATATCCGTATCTCTGCAAAGTATTGCGTGAGCTTACCGGACTGAAACAGTTTACGGACGATTTGAAAAAGCGTCAACTGACAGTGAAAGTAATGAGCTTCGCCTATAAAAAAGGAATTCCTGAAGACCCGACAGGCAATGGCGGTGGTTATGTATTCGATTGTCGTGGCGTGAATAATCCTGGCAAGTATGAACGCTACAAACCTTTCACCGGACTGGATGAGCCGGTAATTACTTTCCTTGAAGAAGATGGAGAAATCCTTCATTTCCTCGATAATGTCTATGCTTTGGTGGATGCTTCCGTGAAACGTTATATGGAACGCGGATTCAGTAACTTGTCCGTTTGCTTCGGTTGTACCGGCGGGCAGCACCGTTCCGTATATTCGGCACAACATTTGGCGGAACGCCTGAATCAGAAGTTCGGAGTAAAAGTAGAACTGGTGCACCGCGAACAGAATATAGAGCGCACGTTCGAAGCAACCGTATAAAAAATATTGTATGAAAGCAATGATATTTGCAGCCGGTTTGGGTAGCCGACTGAAACCACTGACCGATACAATGCCCAAAGCCCTTGTTCCCATAGCCGGACGACCGATGTTGGAGCATGTAATATTGAAATTGAAAGCATCCGGTTTTACCGAAATAGTGATTAATATCCATCATTTCGGTGAGCAAATACTTGATTTCTTGAAAGAGAATGATAATTTTGGACTTACTATACATATCTCCGATGAACGTGACCAGTTGCTCGACACAGGGGGCGGAGTAAAGAAAGCCCGCACTTTTTTTGAGAATTCCAATGAACCTTTTCTTGTTCACAATGTAGATATTCTTTCGGATATTGACTTGAAAGAACTCTATGATTATCATTTGCAGAATGGTGGTGTCGCTACGTTATTAGCCAGCCAACGTAAAACTTCCCGTTATCTGCTTTTTGATACGGAGAAGAAACTTTGCGGATGGATTAATAAAGATACGGGGCAAGTGAAACCGGAAGGTTTCCAATATGACGAGTCGCTTTATCAGGAGTATGCATTCAGTGGTATCCATGTTCTTTCTCCTGCTATCTTTCAGTGGATGGATACTCCATGCTGGGAAGGTAAATTCTCTATTATGGATTTCTATCTTGCCACCTGTCGGCAAACGGACTTCTTTGGGTATCTGTCTGATGGACTCCACCTCATTGATATTGGCAAGCCGGAGACATTGGCTAAGGCAGAAGATTTTGTAAAAGGTTTGAACCTTTAAAATAGCCACGTATACTACCAAAGTGCTAGAGGGAGATACCTAAAGGGACTTTTCGACTTGTTTTTTATTGTAGTACGAAAGATTTATGTAAGTTTGCTTGGATAAACAGACAATATTGTTGAACTACATAAATTTTGTAGCATGAGAAATGAATCTCCCTTAGCTTTAATTAGTGGGGCAACTGATGGTTTATTGTATAATATCTTTGAGCACTTATCCGTAGGGCTGGAATTATATGATAAAAGTGGCTTCATGGTCGAAGTTAACCATACTGAATTACAATCAATGGGAATAAAAAACAGGGAAGATCTTCTAGGACGAAGCCTGTTCAACATCCCAAGTCTTTCTGACGAAGACAAGCAGCAAATAATGAATGGAGAAACCATACATCTCATGGCGGAGTATGATTTCGACAGGCTACGTAGTTGCTTTCCTACCTATCTGTCCGGTACCAAACATTTTGAAATTACGGTTTCTTCCGTATTCGGCGAAAACGGTAAGGTAACGAACTATCTGGTAATCACTCAAGATGTTACCGAACGTATTTTATGGCATCGTAAGTATGAAAACCTTTATGAGGATGCATTGCGTTCGAAAAAAGAACTAATCGAGAGTGAGCAGAAAATGATGGAACTGCTTCATCATAATGAATTGGTACTAAACAATACCAATTCCGGACTGGCGTACATTACTAACGATTATATTGTACAGTGGGAGAACGTGTCACTTTGCAGCAGAAGCCTTTCTTATGAGGCCTACAAAAAGGGCGAAGCTTGCTATAAGACTGCTCATAACCGGACTACTCCTTGTGAGAATTGCGTGATGCAGCGTGCCCGGAAATCCGGTCAGGTGGAGACTATCCAGTTTTTGCTCAATAATGAACACACCATCGAAGTGTTCGCTACTCCTGTATATAATGATTTGGGGGAGATAGAAGGCGTGGTTATCCGTGTGGATGATGTAACCGAACGTCAATTGATGATAGGTGAACTGGAAAAGGCAAGGAAACAGGCTGAACAATCGGATAAATTGAAATCCGCCTTTCTTGCGAATATGAGTCATGAGATTCGTACTCCGTTGAACGCGATTGTCGGTTTCTCAGATTTGTTGATGATAACTGACAATCCGGCTGAGAAAGAAGAATATAGTAAAATCATCAATACGAACAATGAGCTGCTATTGAAGTTGATAAATGACATACTGGACCTTTCTAAAATAGAAGCCGGATCGGTAGAGTTGAAGTATGAGGAGTTTGATTTGGCGGTTTATTTTGACGAACTGGCAACTTCCATGCAATGGCGTATTAAGAATCCTCAGGTCCGTCTGATTTCTGTTAATCCTTATACTGTCTGTATGGTAAAATTAGACAAGAAACGTTTTGCCCAAATCCTCACGAATTATGTGACAAACGCTATCAAATATACTCCGGAAGGAACTATCGAAATGGGGTATGAAAAGGTGGAAGACGGAATTCGTATCTATGTTCGTGACACAGGAATCGGAATTCCGGAAGATAAGAAAGATAAGGTTTTCTACCGGTTTGAGAAACTGGATGAGTTTGCCCAGGGTACAGGACTTGGACTGTCTATCTGTAAAGCTATCGTGGAAGCATGTGAAGGCAGTATCGGATTTGAGTCGGAATATGGAAAAGGCTCTTTCTTCTGGGCTGTTCTGCCTTGTATAGATGAACTGGACGAGGATGGTATGGTCATTTCCTTGCAGAAAAATGGAAGGAAGGTAAGAAAAGATGCTGCCGTGGCTGCCAACGAAGAAAAGGAAGAGCAGAAGACTATTCTGGTAGCAGAAGATATTCAAAGCAATTTTTCTTTAGTGTCTTCGCTGTTGAAAAATAGATGTAAACTATTGCATGCGCCAAATGGTCAGAAAGCTGTTGAAATAGTACAAAGCGAGCCGGTTGACCTTGTACTGATGGATATGAAAATGCCGATAATGGACGGACGTACTGCTACCGCTGAGATTCGGAAGTTCAATACCCGTATTCCGATTGTCGCGCTGACTGCCCATGCTTTTGAAGCTGACAGGGTAGCGGCTTTGGAAGTAGGTTGCGATGATTATTTGGTAAAACCTATTAACGGGGCAAAATTGATGCAGGCTTTGAAAGAGTATGGTTGTTGAGAGGGTTGATTAAAAATGTGCTGATCTGAAAAATTGTATATTATATCCTTCCAGTTTTTGATATACCTGTCATTTGTTGGTGATGAGGGAAAAAATGCTCTGCATTTTAGATGAAAGAATGCTGAGCTGTTTGTTGTCTTGAGTAATTCCTGTCTAAAAAACAGGCAATTCTTTCATTTTCTGTCTATATGCTTCCTGTTTGCTTGTATATAGTTTGTTTTGTCATTTTCTTTCTGTTCACATATAATGATGAACTAGCCTATAAACTGGCTTTTCTGAGGGCTTTTATGGCTTGGTCGGTAAGTATGGAATGCTTTCTCGGTGAGCAATGAGTCGTTCCTCGGTGAGGAACACACCCTTCCTCACCGAGGAAAATTGCTTATCGCTTTAAAGAAAACGCATATTCTCTGAAAATATATGCTATATTGTGGCGATAATGTGCATATATATGTGATAATATGGATAGTTTTATTTCTAGCTTACTTTGTTTTGTAGTCCTGCTTTCTGCCTTAATCTGAAAAATAGAACATTTTTCTTATTTGTTTTGAGGAATTGAGAGAGGGGCTACTTAATATAAAAGACTATAAATCCGTAAAGATTAGGATTGTTCCTCATATTTATGGATTTAAATAGTTACCTTTGCTATAAAAATAGAATATCATGTCCAAATACGTTAATCCTTTTACTGATATAGGATTTAAAATTATTTTTGGTCAGCCGGCCAGCAAAGATTTGCTCATCACTTTGTTGAACGAACTACTTGCAGGCGAACATCATATTACAGAACTTACTTTTCTCGATAAGGAAGATCATGCGGACAATGTGAGTGATAAAGGTATCATTTATGATCTTTATTGTCGTACAGCGAGTGGTGAGTATATTATTGTGGAGATGCAGAACCGTTGGCACAGTAATTTTCTGGATCGTACTCTTTATTATGTTTGTCGTGCTGTGAGCCGGCAGATAGAATCTCCTTCTTCAAAAGAAGTCCCTGTTCCTGAAGAGCCGATGACTGCAAGAGAACCACTTGTGGCTTATGGAAAACAATATAGACTACCTACTATATATGGAATCTTCCTGATGAATTTCAAAGAGGAAAACTTAGAGGCGAAATTCCGTACGGATACGGTTCTTTCCGACCGTGATACTGGGAAGATTGTCAATCCGCATCTCCGGCAAATTTATTTGCAATTTCCTTATTTCACTAAGGACTTGTCGGACTGCCATACATTATATGATAAATTAATTTATGCACTGAAGAATATGAGCAATTGGAACAGAATGCCGGGTGCTTTGAAAGAACAAGTGTTTGAACATCTGGCGAGATTGGCAGCAGTTGCCGATCTTTCGGAAGAAAACCGTATCGCTTATGATAAGGCGTTAGATCGGTATAGGGTCAATCAAATCGTAGAGGAGGATGAACGGCGTAGAAACGAAGAGATGCGAAGAAAAGCGGCTGAAGAAGGGATGCAAGCGGGTAAGAAAGAAGGAATGAAAGAAGGAATGAAAGAAGGAATGAAAGAAGGAATGAAAGAAGGAATAAAAGAAGGGATGAAAGAAGGGATGAAAGCTGGGTTGGAAAAGGGAGAGCAAAAGAAACAAATTGAAATTGCCCGGAAAATGAAAGAGGGTGGAATATCCATTGATATGATTATTCAATGTACAGGGCTTCAGTCTTCTGACATAGAAAACCTATAATATATATTCGTTGGAAAATTGTTGTAGTTGCATTAGTTTAAAATATAAAAGAGGCGGGAATATTCGGAAATGAATATTCCCGTTTTCTTTTTTTGATTCGTAAGATGTTCAAAGATGTCTGTGACACTATAATAAATCGATGAAATGGACGATTTTAGACAAAATTGGAAGAATCGTAGCTAAAATAGAACATTCCTTATCTTTAAGATAACCTACATTTGTTGCTGTCATTGTCAAATAAGGCAGTACATGATTAAATATAAGGTAATCTTAATTATTAAATTTATGAGAAACAAATTCCTATTCCTTTGTCTCTTCCTTTTTGGAACGTTGACAGCTTGTAAAGACACAAAATGGGTGGATGTTCCGACTGATACTCCCCCCGAAGGTGCAGTTACGGGAAAACCTGGTGAAGATGAACCGGATGATCCGGATGACCCAACTGAGATGGGCCTGATTAATTGCTCTTATATTCGTGGCGATTTTTATGATTCCGGTCGAATTTCCGGCAAAAGTATGGCTACCTGTAATGATTTGATTTTCTTGGCATGTCGTCCTTATGCTGATGGCAGTCTGGCTTTTGAACTACCTGATGCTAAATTGACGGGAAATGCTACCTATGCAGCGGAAAAAAGTGGTAAAAATGGTGTGTTATACTTTAATGGTAGTGCAACAATGAATGCAGGTGATGGTTTACTTCATTCACCGGATGGTCCTAGTAAGCAATTTACTTTTGGTACGTATATATATATAGATGAATGGGTAGCTGATGCTTATTTATTTAAAAAAGCTACAAGTTCAAAAACGATTGCAGCTTTACAACTAGGTGATGGGGCAGGAAAGGTGAAACTAACTGTTGGTGGTTTAAGTACCGAAATTACTAATGACAATTTAGCTACAGGAGGATGGCATTACATTGCTTTATCTTATAAAACATCTGAAATAAAACTTGATGTGGATAACAAGTCTGCAAAATTAACACCGCAAAACGGCAATACATTCCCCGAAGTACCCAACGACCGTGTTGATTTTATTGTTGGAGATAAATTTAAGGGCTATTTAGAAGAAACAACTGTTTGGAGTATATCTGCCGGCACATTAGGCAAAGACCCTATTACTTACCCTTCGGTTTGGAATAAAACAAAAGTACTTGCTTATTGGAAATATGATGAAGCGGGAAATCTTGGTAAAGATTCTCATTCATGGATAACTCGTTTGGAAGATATGCGTAAAGTTATGGGGACTCCGACTGGTACATCAAGATTCCGTTTAGGATGTGCCGGTGGTCAATGGAAAGATATGGTTAAAAATGAGGGAGCTTATACTAATTTCGCTAATAAGATTTGTGAGGTATTGGCTACTCATAATTTAGATGGAGTAGATCTTGACTTTGAATGGCCGGAAAATTCTAATGAAGGTACTGCATACAGTAAGGCAATTGTCGAAATGAGTAAAATATTCAAGAAGAATGCAAGAAAAGTATTCTTTACAGTTTCTATACACCCGTTTTGTATGAACAATTTGACTATTGATGCCTATAAAGCTACGGATTTTGTCTCTTTACAATGTTATGGTCCTGATACAGAGTATTATAATATTGATAGATTTAAACAAAAGGCAAATGAGGCAACTTCGATAATTCCTAAAAATAAATTAGTTTTGGGAGTACCTTTCCAAGGAACTACAGGAATTCCGGGAGAACAGAAGGGATATTTTGATTTTGCAAATAGTATTTCAGGTCCTGATCAAACACAGATTACCTATACTGATGGCAAAACATATACATTCGACGGTGTAAACGCCATTTATAACAAGACAAAATATGCTTGTGAAAACGGTTATGCCGGTGTCATGAGTTGGGATTTAGCAGTTGATGTAGATGTCACTGATGACAAATCTTTATTGAAAACCGTTCAAAAAGCAATCGAAGATTATATTTTTTCGTCCGGAACCAGTGAAACTGAATAATACAGAATCTAAATTATTAAATGTAATATTATGGAAAAAAAGAAGTTAATGAGAGAACAGAGACGTTTTGTTCTTCTTCTGATGCTCCTGTTGTCATTTCCTTTGGGTGTTTTAGCTCAGCAGAAAATGATAAAGGGACAGGTAGTAGACGATAGGGGAGATGCTATTATCGGTGCTACTGTCATGGTGAAAGGTATGAATGGGGGAACGATAACCGATATAGATGGTAATTTCTCTATTGCAGGAAAAGTGGGTAATACCCTTTCTATTACATACGTTGGCTATGCTCCACTGCAAGTAAAGATAACCAAACAGGAAGGTAACCGTTTTGTGATGAAGGAAGATGCAAAAGCACTTGACGAAGTTGTGGTGGTAGGTATGGATACTCAGAAAAGAAACACTATTACTGCCGCTGTGGCCACATTGAAAGATGATGCTATTGTCAATCGTCCTGTGACGGATGTAACCAGTGCTTTGCAAGGTAATATCGCCGGATTGAATTTTGCTTCGGATGCTGTAGCAGGTGGCGTCGGCGGTGAGTTGGGAGCTGATATCCAATTCAATATCCGTGGTGTCGGTTCTATCAATGGTGGCGAACCTTATGTATTGGTAGATGGCGTTGAACAGAGTATGCAGAATGTGAATCCTGCCGATATTGCCAGTATCAGTGTATTGAAAGATGCTTCTGCTTCTGCCGTATATGGTGCGCGCGCTGCCTACGGTGTGGTACTTGTTACTACAAAAAGCGGTAAAAAAGAAAAGGCAAGAGTGAGCTATCGCGGAACGGTTGGTTTTAGTTCGCCAATCAATATGCCGGAAATGATGAGTTCATTGGAATTTGCAGGTTATATAAATGAGCGTGCGGACAATATGGGAGTAGCTCATGTCGTTTCAGATAAAACAATTGGTAAAATGCAGGGATTTATGCAAAATCCTTATTCGGCAGAATTTCCGGGAGTGGACATCAATGCCAATGGTGACGACTGGGCGAGTACATATTATAACCAATATGCTAATACCGATTGGTTCCAATATTATTTCAAAGATAAATCTATCCGTCATTCTCATAACTTGAGTGTACAGGGAGGTTCTGATAAGATGAACTACTATATTGGTATGGGATATATTTATCAGGAAGGTTTGATGGACAAAGTACAGGATGATTTGAGTAAATATAACTTAAACACAAAGTTCCAGATAAATGCCAATAAATGGCTGCGCTTTAATTTGAATAATAATATAACGTTGCAGATGATTAAGCGTCCGATGGGAAATCAAATGATTTTCTATAATAATGTATCCAATCAATATCCAAATCAAGCGACCGAATTGCCTGTTGACTCTGAATATAATATTCCTGGTTGGAGTGAATTGATGTATTTGAAGAACTCCAATTACAATCAGAATCGTCTGTCTGATGCTTTGACTCTTTCTGCTACCGTCACACCTTTGGAAGGATGGAATATTGTTGGTGAGATGAAAATGCGTCTGGATGTGGAACATAATGATATGAAGTTGGTTCAGCCTTATTATGAAACTCCGCAAGGGAAGTATAAAAAAGGTGCTACCCAGAAACAAGGATATGCTTATCCGGGCATGAGTTGGAAAAATACTTATTTCGATTCTTATTCTCGCGGAAGTGTTTTTAATTACTATTTGTCTCCGAACATATCTTCTTCATATACTCATCAATGGGGAGGTCATTTCTTTAAAGCGATGGCAGGATTCCAGATGGAATTGAGAGAGGATTCTCAAGAAGCCATGTATAAGGATGGAGTGATGGACGACCAGATCTATTCATTTGAGAATGCCAGTGGAAATATAATGGTATCTGAAGCTCGTACACATTGGTCTACAATGGGTATGTATGCCCGTTTGAACTGGAACTATAACAACATTTATTTTCTGGAAGTCAGTGGACGTTATGATGGTTCTTCCCGTTTTGCCAAAGGAAACCGTTGGGGATTTTTCCCTTCCTTTTCTGCTGGTTATGATATAGCTCGTACCGATTATTTCAAAGCGTTGGATTTACCTGTATCACAATTGAAAGTACGTGTTTCTTATGGACGTTTGGGCAATCAGAACGGTGCCGGACTTTATGATTATCGTTCTTTTATTGAGTTGGATGCTTCTTCACAGAATGCATGGATTTTGCCGGGAGTTTCTGATACTCCTTCCAGAGGTACGATTGTAAAGACCCCTAAGTTGATTAGCCCGTATATTACATGGGAAAAAGTAGACAACGCCAATCTGGGTATTGATTTGATGTTGCTCAAGAATCGTTTGTCTATAACTGCTGATATTTATCAACGTACTACCCGCGATATGATTGGTCCGGCTGAGGCTTTACCGGGTATTAGCGGAGTATTACCTACTGACCGTGCGAAGGTGAACAATGCAACTTTGAGAAACAGAGGATGGGAACTTTCGGTTAACTGGAACGATAAGTTGAAATGTGGTTTTAGCTATGGCATTGGTTTCAATGTATTCAATTACAAGGCTGTAGTGACCAAGTATAACAATCCAAGTGGAACTATTTATAATAATCACACAGGATATGCTGCCAATAAAGGATATTATGAAGGAATGGACGTAGGAGAAATTTGGGGATACCAGGCTGATGATTTATTTTTGTCTAACCGCGAAATTGATGAATATCTCAGACATACGGACTTGTCCGCTTTTAAGGCAGCGGATCAATGGCGTCGGGGTGATTTGAAATATTTGGATATTAATGGTGATGGTAAAGTGAATGCCGGTGACGGTACGTTAGCTAACCGTGGAGATTTAAAAGTTATAGGTAATACTACTCCTAAATATTCATTCGGTATTAATCTGAATCTTGGCTATAAAGGATTTGAAGTGTCAACTCTGTTGCAGGGTGTTGCTAAACGGGATTTCCCGATTTCCGGCAGTACTTATATGTTTGGCGGACAGAACTTTTTCAAAGAACACTTGGATCATTTCACAACACAGAATCCGAATGGTTATTTGCCTCGCCTGACTGATTGGAAAGATAATACGGATTATGTGGTGAATACAGGTTATAATACAACCCGTTATTTGTTGAATGCAGCTTATATGCGTATGAAGAATTTAACAGTATCTTATAATTTCAGTCGTAAATTGCTGAAAAATATCGGGCTGGAAAATTTGAAAGTATATTTCACTTGTGATAACTTGTTTACTATTACAAAGTTGCCGGGACAGTTTGATCCGGAAACATTGAATCAGGTCAATATGATGGCTGGTGGTAGTAATGAGCAGTCTCCGGGTTTGACTTCTCCATTGAAACAAAATGGTAACGGAAAGGTATATCCGATGAACAGGAACTTCGTTTTTGGACTTGATTTCACATTTTAATAAGGGATAAGCAATGAAAAAACTATATATATTATTTATTCTTGCGGGTGCTTTCTTGTCTGCATGCTCGGATTTTTTAGAAAAAGCGCCTATTACTTCACCGGAAAGTGGAGGCTATCTGGCCAGTGAAGAACATTTGACCAGCTATGTAAACTTCTTATATACAGGACTTCCTACTTTGGAAACTTATGGTATGGGTGTTTTCGGTGAAGAGAAAAACAGTGACAACATCCTTGCGCAGAACTATGAAAGGCGCTTGAATGGGGAATTGCAGGAAAGTAATGGTGGCTCAAAAGAATGGGAAAAAGGCTATAAGGGGTTGCGTGATGCCAATTATTGTCTTCATAACTATGCAGTTCCTGAAATGAATGAGACGGACAAAATCTTGTCTTTAAAAGGAGAAGTTTACTTTTTCCGTGCCTATTGGCATTTCTATTTACTGACTCGTTTTGGCAGTATTCCTATTATGGACGATCTTTGGGATGAACATGCTACCGCCCAAGGTCTGCAAGTTCCGGCTACAGATCGCGGAAAAGTGGCAAAGTTTATCCTTGAGGATTTGGATACGGCAAAAAAATTACTATATCCACGCAGTAAGTACAAAGGATTGAGAGTTAGTCAGGAAGCAGCTCTTATTTTGGCTATGAGAGTAGCTTTGTATGAAGGCTCTTGGGAGAAATATCATGCCGGTACTGATTTTGCCGCTGCAACGAATGCATCTACAGAGTTCTTTCAGACTGTAATAACTTTGGGAGATGAACTGTTTACTAAAGGATTGAAATTAAACAAGAAAGAGAATGATCCTTTCAACGCAAAAGATGGTGGTGAAGCGTTTGCACATTTGTTTAACCAGTATGATTTATCCGATATATCAGAAGCTGTTTTCTGGAAGAAATATTCGATATCAGGCGGTTTGACACATGGATTATCCGCCTTATTATCTCAAGGCACCGTAGATAACTCTGGTCCTGCTGGTTTATCACAATCATTGGTTGATAATTATTTGTATGATACAGGTCTCCCTATTGATCCGGCAGATGATAAATTTAAGGACTTCAATCGTACATTTGAAGGACGTGATCTTCGTTTGATACAAACTGTGATGCATAGTGACTGCCGCTTCAAGGCTGATAGCGACTCGAAGCCAATGAAGGTTGAGATTCGTACAGATGAAAATAAGGATGAAGTTGTTCCGCCTTATCTTTTGGCAGGTGACAATCAGCGTAGTATTACCGGTTACCATATTCGTTTGGGACTAGATCCATTGTTTAATAAAGACAAAAAGGGCGGTGAGACTGCATTACCAATCATTCGTTATGCAGAAGCACTGTTAGCTTATGCGGAAGCTGCCGCTGAGTTAGGCAATGGGACTTGTGAAGCATCAATATTAGAGAAAACTTTGCAGCCATTACGTGAACGGGCAGGAGTGACTTATGTTGCCCCAACTGAGATAGATCCTAATTATCCTGTATTCAGTGATCAATATACTCTGACTCCTATATTGCAGGAAATTCGTCGTGAGAGACGCGCGGAACTGGCATTACAAGGTTTCCGTCTTGATGATTTGATGCGTTGGAGAGCTGGTAAGTTAATTCAGAATCAACGGGGTAAAGGTGCTTACTTAGGTAAAGAAGGTGTATTGTATCGTGCATTTAGTACAGATCAAGCCGATGAACTGGATAAGATAACATTGACTGCGGACAAATGGATGGATCCTTTGGCAGAATGGCTTCCGGCAGGATACCAGTTCAATACGGATCGCGACTATCTGTTGCCGATTCCTTTGAACGAAATCAACTTGAACGAGCAGTTGCATCAGAACCCGGGATGGCGCAAATAACAAACAATAGAATCTGTTTTAATGATGATTAATTTAGAAAGAATATGAAAAGACTATTATATAAGATACTTCCGGCTTGCTTGCTGGCTATCGGTTTGCAAGGATGTGACGATGAGACTCGTTACAATCCGTTGCCGGAGGCGGTGCCTTTGACAATGACTGTCAATGGTCAGGCATTCGCAATGGGTGAACATTTGAAGGTAGACATTGAAGTAAATAAAGACGCAGATGGGAATGAAGTGAACCCCAATGAAGACTTTGATATTTACTTTACTGCTAAATCCGGTAATGAGGATGTTTCCAACTTGTTTGATCCCTTTAGTAGTATTGTGACTTTCCCAAAGGGAGAAACAAAAATACAAGTAGATTTTCCTGTAAAAAAGGAAGGATTGAAAGGGCATAAGAATTTAAACTTTGTGGCTTTTGCACGTGGATATAAAATGGCAAAATCCAGTGCGGTTATCAAGGTCTCTGATTATTACCGTATTACGATGTCATTGGAGAATAATCTGGATAATGTAGTGTTGGATGGTGGAAAGTGTGTATTAGTAGCTCAGATAGATAAGCCAAGATCTATTCCTATCAGGGTTACAATTGAACCCAAAGAGGACGAAACATCATTTTTTGCAGGCTTGCCTTCCAGTCTGATTATTCCGGCAGGAGCATCAAGTGTAAAGAGTGATGAAATTACCCTTAGTTTGAATGGGGCGGCAATCAAAAGCAAGGAACTGACATTGAATTTTGAAAGTTCATCAAAAGATAACCCAATGACAGAAGAGGCTATGGCGATTACATTGAAAGGAATTGATGATCCTAATCTGTATGATCCGACAAAAGTATATGCTAATCCGGAACAAATTTTTGTATCATCGACGAATAAGGATGCTGTGATGAAATGGGATTGGGGAAAGACAGCTCCTTATTATGATATGAAAGCGGATAATGTACATCCAACAGTCGATTTGTCTACTTGGAAGTTTATTAATGCGATCGAGTTCCACAAGATTGATGCTTCGTTTTGGGGTAGTAATCCGAGTAAAACTCCATGGTCGTTGTCTGATACAAACGATAAGCCTTCACAGCTTTATCAAGCTGTAGATAATACAAGATTCTCGAAAATTACAAATGAAGGAATACTGAAAATGTGGGCGGAATATGGAGATTTTGCATGGACAAGTGTCAGTGGTAGAAGTACTTATGGTGCTGCAGGCTATTACAGCTGTAATTTTGATAAGAATAATACTGCTGCTCCTCAGTTTGTACGGATTTATCCGGGTATAAGAATTGAATTTAGAGTTCGTCTTGGGGGAGTGAGAGATGGATTTATTCCTTGGATTGCCTTGAAAGACCCTAAAGATGGTTATCGGTTTATGAATAAAAAAGAAGTCGATATTCTTAGAAATGAAAAAGGTAATGTAATAACACAATCTATATATTCAACGACAAATCAGATTGAATTTTCTAAGAAAACGTCTATGCCTACTGCAGGAGAATGGAATATATATTGGGCAGAAGTGGAAGATACAGAAATCAGAATAGGTATCAATGGTACTACAACAGTAACTTTGAAGAAAGAAGATGCTTCTTCATGGCCTTTTGATAAAGAATCGTTCACACAGAATGCTAATGGTTCGTATATGGGCTTTGATATTGTGATGCGTTTATCTCCTTCAGCAGAACGTGATGCTGGTACTCCTGTTGAAGGTTGGGATACTGTATTGAAGAGTATTACTGATTATCAGAATGACGATAGGACTCCACGTATGGAAATTGACTGGATTCGTTTTTATAAAAAGGATGGTGTTTATAAGTGGGATAAAAATACTGAACCGGTTTCGGGTAAGGTCTTTTATTAGAAACTATTTTCTATAAGGGAAATGAAATTATGACCCAAAGTTGTTTTTTCTAAATATGAAGTTTCTCTAAATTGGAGGAAAGGAACTAAGATAGTTAGCTTTCTTTCCTCTATTTAGAGTTTCTTTTCTAACGAATCATGCAGAAATGGAGATTATTGGAAATTAATTGGTAATTTGTGGAAGCCGATTCTGCCTTCCGTCCTCTATCTTTGCTGTTACTATCTAATATAAAATTGTTTTTATGGAAAAACTGCAATCAAACTTGTTCTTTCCTCTGGCAGGAATAGCTGCCGTAGCTTCCCTTGCTTCCTGCTCAAACAAGCAAAGGCCTGCGGAGCAGAAACCTTTGAATATCGTCTATATCATGACGGACGATCACACAGCACAGATGATGAGCTGTTACGACACGCGCTACATGGAAACCCCGAATCTCGACCGCATTGCTGCCGACGGCGTACGCTTTACTCAAAGTTTTGTGGCCAATTCATTAAGCGGACCCAGCCGCGCCTGCATGATAACAGGAAAACATAGCTGTGCTAATAAATTCTACGATAACACCACTTGCGTATTCGACAGTTCGCAACAGACTTTTCCGAAACTGTTACAGAAAATCGGCTACCAGACAGCGCTGGTGGGTAAATGGCATCTTGAAAGCTTGCCTTCCGGATTTGATTACTGGCAAATTGTCCCCGGACAAGGCGACTACTACAATCCGGATTTCATCACACAAAACAATGACACTATCCAAAAACATGGATACATCACGAACCTTATCACCGATGATGCTATCGACTGGATAGAAAACAAACGCAACCCGGAGAAACCTTTCTGTCTCCTGATTCATCACAAGGCGATTCACCGTAACTGGCTCTCGGATACCTGTAACTTGGCTTTGTACGAGGATAAGACCTTCCCTCTGCCGGACAATTTCTTTGACGACTACGAAGGACGTCCCGCCGCTGCCGCACAAGAGATGAGCATCGTGAAAGACATGGACATGATTTATGACCTCAAAATGCTTCGTCCCGACAAGAATACCCGTCTGAAATCCTTGTATGAGAAATATATCGGTCGCATGGATGAAGCACAACGTGCCGCATGGGACAAATTCTACACTCCGATTATAGACGATTTCTATAAACAGAACCTTCAAGGCAAAGACCTTGCCAACTGGAAATTCCAGCGTTACATGCGCGACTACATGAAGACCGTGAAATCACTGGACGACAATGTAGGCCGTGTGCTCGACTACCTGAAAGAGAAAGGACTGCTGGATAACACACTCGTTGTCTACACTTCCGACCAGGGATTCTATATGGGTGAACACGGTTGGTTCGACAAACGCTTCATGTACGAAGAATCCATGCGTACACCGCTTATCATGCGCCTGCCGAAAGGATTCGACCGCAGAGGCGACATCACCGAAATGGTACAGAACATCGACTATGCACCCACCTTCCTCGAATTGGCAGGAGCGGAGATTCCTTCTGATATCCAAGGTGTATCCCTCGTTCCCTTGCTGAAAGGCGAACATCCGAAAGACTGGCGGAAAGCTCTCTATTATCATTTCTACGAATACCCCGCCGAGCACATGGTGAAACGTCATTACGGTGTACGTACGGAGCGCTATAAACTGATTCATTTCTATAATGACATCAACTGGTGGGAACTTTACGACCTGCAGGCAGACCCGTCGGAAATGCATAACCTCTACGGACAGCCTGAATATGAACCGGTAGTGAAAGAACTGAAAGAAGAAATGCTGAAACTTCAGGAGCAATACAATGACCCTGTCCGCTTCTCACCGGAGCGGGACAAGGAATAAATCCAACGTACATACACCATGAAAAAATACATCTTAATCATTCTCGTACTGCTTTCGCCGTTGGCAGCGTTTTTGCAGGCTGATAACTTAACATCCCCTTTAATTTCAATAGTTCCACGCCCGACACACCTTGTGCCGGGCAGTGGCAACTTCACCTTTTCTGCAAAAACGGCATTTGCGGTAGAAAATCAGGAGCAGGCCGCGATTGCACGCAATTTTATCAACCTGTTTACCCATGCTGCCGGAATAACTCCTGCATTGAATGTCGGCAGCAAAGAAGGACAAGTCCGTTTTGTGACGGATTCTTCTTTAAAAACCGAAGCCTATCTGCTGGAGATTACACCTGAACAGATACTTATTAAAGCATCGGATACAAAGGGATTTTTCTATGCCCTGCAATCTGTCCGCCAACTCCTGCCTGCTGCCATAGAATCGGAACAACCGGTGCAGAATATCGCTTGGAGCGTTCCCGCAATGACAGTTCAGGATGAGCCCCGTTTCGGTTTCAGAGGATTACTCTTGGACCCGGTACGTTGCTTTATTCCTAAAGAGAACGTCTTGCGAATCATCGACTGCATGGCGATGCTGAAAATAAACAAGCTTCATTTTCATCTGACGGATGATAACGGCTGGCGGATTGAAATAAAGAAATATCCCCGTTTGACAGAAGTAGGAGCGTGGAGAGTAGACCGTACAGATGTACCTTTCCACTCACGCCGTAACCCGAAGCGTGGGGAACCTACTCCGATAGGCGGTTTCTACACGCAGGATGAGATTCGGGAGATAGTGGCTTATGCCGCCGACAGGCAGATTGAAGTAATTCCCGAAATAGATGTACCTGCACACAGTAACTCCGCTTTGGCTGCCTACCCCCAACTTGCCTGCCCGGTTGTGAAAGACTTTATCGGTGTGCTTCCCGGACTGGGAGGACGGAATTCCGAAATAATCTATTGCGCGGGAAACGACAGCGTATTTACATTCCTGCAAGATGTATTCGACGAAGTTCTGGCACTTTTTCCTTCCCGCTATATTCACGTCGGAGGAGATGAAGCGCGAAAGACGAATTGGGAGAAATGCCCACTTTGCCAGAAACGGATGAAAAAGCAGCATTTGGCGGATGAAGAAGATTTGCAGGGTTACTTTATGAAACGTATCAGTGATTATCTGCGTAAGAAAGGTCGCGAAGTGATTGGCTGGGATGAGTTGACAAACAGTTCTTTTCTTCCCGAAGAATCCATTATTCTCGGTTGGCAGGGAATGGGAACGGCTGCCCTGAAAGCTGCCGAAAAGGGACATCGTTTTATCATGACTCCGGCACGCATCATGTATCTGATTCGCTATCAGGGGCCTCAATGGTTTGAACCGGTAACCTATTTCGGAAACAACACACTGAAAGATGTTTTTGATTACGAACCGGTACAGAAGGATTGGAAACCGGAATACGAGTCTTTGTTAATGGGAGTACAGGCTTGTATGTGGACGGAATTCTGCAATAAGCCGGAAGACGTGGAGTATCTTTTGTTCCCTCGTCTGGCTGCTTTGGCAGAAGTGGCATGGACGCCTGCAGATACAAAAGACTGGTCCGGATTCTTGAAACGAATGGACGCATACAACGCCCATATTGCTGAAAAAGGGATTATCTACGCCCGCTCAATGTATAACATACAGCAGACGGTGACTCCGGTGGACGGACATCTGGAAGTGAATTTGGAATGTCTCCGCCCGGACGTGGAAATTCACTATACGCTGAATGGCAGTAATCCGGCTATGTCCTCTCATCGTTATGAAGGGCCTATCCGTGTGACAAAGACACAAATGGTGAAGGCGGCTACCTTTATGAACGGCAAGCAAATGGGAGAAACCCTGGACTTGCAGCTCACATGGAACAAAGCCACGGCAAAACCTCTGCTTGGCAATAAGAAGAATGAAATGTTATTGGTCAACGGATTGCGGGGAAGCCTGAAGTATACGGATTCTGAATGGTGCAACTGGAATCGGAATGATACTGTTTCTTTCACGATAGATTTGCTTGATAAGGAGAAAATGAATAAATTTACCATTGGTTGCATTACGAATTATGGAATGGGAGCGCATAAACCGAAGATGATTCGCGTAGAGATTTCCGATGACAACCGGGCATACCGTGCCATAGGGGAGTTGAATTTCTCTTTGGAAGAAATCTATCAGGAAGGAACTTACAGAAATGACTACTCGATAGATATGGGCGGAGTATCTGCCCGTTATGTCCGGGTGACGGCGGAAGGAGCGGGGATTTGTCCCGCAGAACATGTCCGTCCCGACCAGGAAGCGAGAGTCTATTTTGATGAGGTTATTATAGAATAGTAGTCAAGTCGTTAAAAACAACAATTAGGTGCTTTGTAAAACAATCTTATATAAACTAATTATGATGACATGCTTATGAACATTAGCTTTCAGAAACGAACTTTTTTAATCTTATCTGCAGTACTGGTTACCACTACTTTCACGTTAGCGCAGCAACAACCGTTGCCCGAATGGCAAAGCCAGTATGCGGTAGGACTGAACAAACTCGCCCCTCATACCTACGTATGGCCTTACGCCGACGCTTCCGACATTGAAAAGCCGGGCGGATACGAACAGTCCCCATTTTATATGAGCCTGAATGGGAAATGGAAATTCCATTGGGTGAAGAATCCCGATAACCGTCCGAAAGATTTTTATCAGCCTTCTTATTATACCGGAGGTTGGGCGGACATCAACGTTCCCGGCAACTGGGAACGTCAGGGTTATGGCACAGCTATCTATGTCAACGAGACATATGAATTTGATGACAAAATGTTCAACTTCAAAAAGAATCCGCCACTGGTTCCTCATGCGGAGAATGAAGTCGGTTCCTATCGTCGCACATTCAAAGTGCCTGCTGATTGGAAAGGCCGTCGTGTAGTACTTTGCTGCGAAGGTGTAATCTCTTTCTATTATGTATGGGTGAACGGGAAACTGCTCGGATATAATCAAGGCTCGAAAACAAATGCCGAATGGGATATTACCGATGTATTGAACGACGGAGAGAATGTAGTGGCTTTGGAAGTGTACCGCTGGAGTTCGGGCGCTTATCTCGAATGTCAGGATATGTGGCGTTTGAGCGGTATCGAACGGGATGTTTACCTATATAGCACTCCCCAACAGTACATTGCCGACTATAAATTGAGCGCTTCTTTGGATAAAGAACAATACAAAGACGGTATCTTCGGACTGGAAGTAACCGTAGAAGGACCTTCCGCTACCTCCAGTTCTGTCGCTTACACATTGAAAGATGCTTCGGGCAAGGCAGTCTTACAGGATGCTATCCAAATAAAATCCCGCGGATTGAGCAATTTCATCGTATTTGACGAAAAGAAGATTCCGAATGTGAAGGCTTGGAGTGCGGAGCATCCTAATCTTTATACATTGGTGCTCGAACTGAAGGACGCCCAAGGCAAAGTCACCGAACTGACCGGATGCGAAGCCGGTTTCCGCACTTCGGAAATCAAAGGCGGACGTTTCTGCATCAATGGTGTTCCGGTACTAGTGAAGGGAACCAACCGTCATGAACACTCACAACTCGGACGTACGGTAAGCAAGGAACTGATGGAACTGGACATCAAACTGATGAAACAGCATAATATCAATCTGGTTCGGAACTCGCATTATCCTACTCATCCATACTGGTATCAGCTTTGCGACCGTTACGGACTGTATATGATTGATGAAGCAAACATCGAATCTCATGGTATGGGTTACGGACCTGCTTCTCTCGCCAAAGACAGCACTTGGCTGCTGGCACACATGGACCGTACGCACCGTATGTACGAACGTTCCAAGAATCATCCTGCCATTGTTATCTGGTCACTTGGAAACGAAGCTGGTAACGGTGTCAACTTCGAACGTACCTACGACTGGCTGAAATCGGTAGAAAAGACCCGCCCCGTGCAGTACGAGCGTGCCGAACTGAATTACAATACGGACATTTATTGCCGTATGTACCGCAGTGTGGACGATATCAAAGCATATGTGGCAAAGAAAGACATCTACCGTCCTTTCATCCTATGTGAATATCTGCATGCAATGGGCAACAGTTGCGGCGGACTGAAAGAATACTGGGACGTTTTCGAAAACGAACCGATGGCACAAGGCGGTAGCGTCTGGGATTGGGTAGACCAGTCATTCCGCGAAATAGACAAGAACGGAAAATGGTACTGGACTTACGGCGGTGACTACGGCCCGGAAGGAATCCCAAGCTTCGGTAACTTCTGCTGTAACGGGTTGGTAGGTGCCGACCGTAAACCGCACCCGCACCTGCTCGAAGTGAAGAAAGTATATCAGAACATAAAGACCACATTACTTGACCGGAAGAACATGAAACTCCGTATCAAGAACTGGTACGATTTCTCTAATCTGAATGAATATATATTCCATTGGAATGTAACAACTGATAGTGGAGAGAAACTCGCAGAAGGTACCAATGTACTGGATTGTGAACCGCACGCTACCATAGATATACAGTTGGGTAATGTGATTCTCTCGAAAAAGGACCGTGAAGCTTATCTGAATATTAGCTGGACCCGAAAGGACGATTCTCCGATGATAGCTAAAGACTGGGAAGTGGCTTATGACCAGTTTGTACTTTCCGGCAATAAGAACTCTGCAACCCATCGTCCGCAAAAAGCAGGTGAGACTACATTCACCGTTGATAAAGAAACGGGCGCATTGACCTCTTTGAATCTGAATGGCAAGGAGTTGCTTTCTACCCCGCTCACATTGAGCCTTTTCCGTCCGGCTACGGATAATGATAACCGTGATAAGAACGGCGCGCGCCTATGGCGTAAAGCAGGACTGGACAACATAACCCCAAAAGTCGTTTCACTGAAAGAGGGCAAGAACTCGACAACCGCCCGTGTGGAAATACTCAATGCGAAAGGACAGAAAGTAGGTACGGCTGACTTTATTTATGCACTGGATAAGAACGGTGCATTGAAAGTGAACACTACTTTTGAACCGGATACCGCCATTGTGAAATCAATAGCACGCCTGGGATTAACATTCCGTGTAGCTGACACTTACGACCAGGTTTCCTATTTGGGACGCGGTGATAACGAAACGCATGTCGACCGTGACCAATCCGGTAAAATCGGTCTGTATCAGACAACTCCCGAACGTATGTTCCACTATTATGTCGCTCCGCAATCTACGGGCAACCGGACTGACGTACGTTGGGCGAAGTTTACGAACCACTCCGGTGAAGGTGTTTTTGTCGAGTCAAATCGTGCTTTCCAGTTTAGTATCATTCCTTTTTCAGATGTATTATTAGAGAAAGCGCGTCATATCAATGACCTGAAACGCGATGGAATGTACACAGTACACCTGGATGCAGAGCAGGCAGGTGTGGGAACCGCTACTTGCGGTCCCGGTGTGTTGCCGCAATATCTGGTTCCATTGAAGAAACAAAGCTTTGAATTCACCCTTTATCCGATAAAATGAGTTTAGAAACGATAGGCTATTAGATTATATAATTTAGGTGTGGATTTCACATTTTCTTTGAATATTGTCAGAAATATTCTGTTAGAATAGTGAAATTCACACCTTTATGTTATCTTTGTACTATCAGCATTAATTAAATTTTATATCATGAACAAACTACTGACCACCTTATTATTATCCTCTGCCATCACATTGGGCATGCAAGCCCAGAAGAAAGAAAACTATTATGTGAAGCATGTCGAATTCCCTCAAAATGCCACCCTTGAACAGAAAGTGGATATGGCTGCACGTCTCGTACCCACCCCTCAACAATATGCCTGGCAACAAATGGAATTAACAGCTTTCCTTCATTTCGGTATCAACACCTTTACCGGACGTGAATGGGGAGATGGAAAAGAAAACCCCGCTATCTTTAACCCCACCGAGCTGGATGCCGAACAATGGGTAAGCACTCTCAAGGACGCCGGCTTCAAAATGGTACTTCTGACCGCAAAGCATCACGACGGCTTCTGCCTCTGGCCAACAGCTACCACCAAACATTCTGTAGCCTCTTCTCCCTGGAAGAACGGGCAGGGGGATGTCGTAAAAGAACTTCGAAAAGCTTGCGACAAATATGATATGAAGTTCGGCGTCTACCTTTCTCCGTGGGACCGCAATGCGGAATGTTATGGAGACTCTCCCCGTTACAATGAATTCTTCATCCGCCAATTGACGGAACTGCTTACCAATTACGGTGAAGTGCACGAAGTATGGTTCGACGGAGCGAATGGGGAAGGTCCGAACGGAAAGAAACAAGTCTATGACTGGGACGCTTTCTATAAAACAATCCAACGCCTGCAACCGAAAGCAGTAATGGCGATTATGGGAGACGATGTCCGTTGGGTAGGAAATGAAAAAGGACTGGGACGCGAAACGGAATGGAATGCCACCGTACTGACTCCGGGAATTTATGCCCGCTCGACAGAAAACAACAAACGGCTGGGTGTCTTTAGCAAAGCGGAAGATTTAGGAAGCCGCAAAATGTTGGAGAAAGCTACGGAACTGTTTTGGTATCCTTCGGAAGTGGATGTGTCCATTCGTCCGGGATGGTTCTATCATGCGGAAGAAGATGCGAAAGTGAAGTCCCTGAAACATCTGTCGGATATTTATTTCCAGTCGGTAGGATATAACTCCGTGCTTTTATTGAATATACCGCCCGACCGCAAAGGCTTGATTAATGAAGCGGACGTGAACCGTCTGAAAGAATTTGCAGCTTACCGTCAACAGATATTTGCCGATAACCGGGTGAAAAAAGGAAGAAACTACTGGAATGCCACTTCAGGCAGTGAAGCCGTTTATTCTTTGAAACCGGGCTCGGAAATTAACTTAGTGATGCTTCAGGAAGATATCACGAAAGGACAGAGAGTGGAGTCTTTCGTTGTAGAAGCTTTGACTGACAAAGGCTGGAAAGAAGTAGGCAAGGGTACGACAATCGGATATAAACGTATGCTGCGTTTCCCGACAGTGAAAGCCAGTCAGCTACGGGTGAAGATTGACGAATGTCGTCTGACTGCTCATATCAACCAAGTGGCCGCTTATTATGCAGCTCCTTTGCAGGAAGTGGTTCAGGGTGAAGATTGGAATAATCTGCCTCGTGCAGGCTGGAAACAAGTCGCTGATTCTCCATTGACGATTGACTTGGGCAAATCGGTGACATTAGCCAGCTTTACTTATGCTCCTTCGAAAGCGGAAGCAAAACCGACAATGGCATTCCGTTATAAATTCTTTGTGAGCATGGACGGAAAGAACTGGAAGGAAGTTCCTGCCAACGGTGAGTTCAGTAATATCATGCACAACCCGTTGCCACAGACGGTCACTTTCGGTCAGAAAGTACAAGCACGTTATATTAAGTTGGAGGCTACTACGCCTACCGCAACAACCGCGAAAGTAGAAATGGATGAAATAGGAGTGATAACTACTCCCTGACGGGATTGTTATCGCTGAAAGATATGCTTAGAGAGTAGCAGTGAAGACTGGCAGTCCCGATTTCTAGTGAATCGGACGCCAGTCTTTTTTTTCTAAACCAAATGAATCTTTTGCTGTTATTAATAAAAAAAGACAGAAGTTATGCTCGTAGTAGATTTAGGAAAATGGATGAACAAAATCCTGATAGATTGGGGAATTGACCCGACAGTTGCCGACCGTTTTGATGAGACTATTATTGCTGTGCTGATGATAGCAATTGCTATCGGCCTGAATTATCTCTGCCAGGCGATTCTTATAGGAGGAATGAAGCAGTACACCCGTCGGAAACCGCACCTTTGGAATACGTTGCTGATGAAGCGCAAAGTGTTTCACAATCTGATTCATACGGTTCCGGCTTTTCTGGTTTATTCTTTACTGCCAATGGCTTTTATTCGCGGCAAGGATTTATTGCTTATTTCCCAGAAAGCTTGTGCCGTTTACATTATCTTTTCTTTGCTGTTGGCCATTAATGGGATTCTGTTGATGATAATGGATATCTACGACGGGAAGGAGTCTATGAAGAACCGTCCGATGAAAGGATTCATCCAGGTGTTGCAGGTGCTTCTGTTCTTTGTCGGTGGAATCATTATCATTGCCATTATTGTGAATAAATCTCCAGCCAGTTTGTTTGCGGGATTAGGTGCTTCGGCTGCCATCCTGATGCTGGTATTCAAGGATTCCATACTAGGATTTGTGGCGGGTATCCAGCTTTCCGCCAATGATATGGTTCGTCCGGGCGACTGGATTACGCTTCCTTCCGGTGCCGCCAATGGCACAGTGCAGGAGATTACTCTGAATACAGTCAAGATTCAGAATTTCGATAATACGATTTCTACCGTTCCCCCTTATACATTGGTCAGCAGTCCTTTCCAGAACTGGCGGGGAATGGTGCAATCAGGAGGACGAAGGGTAATGAAGAATATAACCCTGGACTTGACTACACTCCAATTTTGTACGCCCGAAATGCTCGACCGTTATCGGAAGGAAATCCCTTTGATGGCGGATTATCAGCCTGAAGAAGGTGTAGTACCTACCAATTCCCAGGTTTATCGTGTATATATTGAGCGTTATTTGTGCAGCTTGCCTGTGGTGAATCAGGATTTGGACTTGATTATCAGCCAAAAAGAAGCCACGATGTATGGAGTACCTATTCAAGTTTACTTCTTCTCCCGAAACAAAGTTTGGAAAGAATACGAACGTATCCAGTCGGACATCTTCGACCATTTGCTGGCAATGGTTCCTAAATTCGACTTAAAGGTCTATCAGTATTCGGATTAAATGTTAAGTAATATAACAAAATTCGTTTTATAATGTCCGGAATCGTTTGTATTTATGCCTGTTTTCACGTATCTTCGTCTAGTGATTCATAAAAAGCCGATAAAAAGATGAAATATCCTATTGGAATACAGAGCTTTGACCGCATTCGTGAAGACGGTTTTGTTTATGTAGACAAGACTGCCTTAGTTTACAACCTTGTGCAAACGGGTTCAATCTATTTCTTGAGTCGTCCCCGTCGTTTTGGGAAGAGTTTGTTGGTGAGTACACTTGCCTGTTATTTTCAGGGGCGGAAAGAACTTTTCGACGGACTGGCAATTGCCGACCTTGAAAAAGACTGGTTGCAATATCCTATTTTCCGCATTGACTTTAACGGTGGACCATACACTCAACCGGGAGTGCTCGAAGCAACTATCGAAGGGTATTTAGGCAATTGGGAAGACATCTATGGCAAAAATCTGAACTATACTACTACAGGTGACCGCTTCAAGGAACTGCTCCGCCGTGCTTATGAACGGACAGGACAGCGTGCGGTAGTACTGATTGATGAATATGACAAACCCATTCTCGATGTGTTGGATACCGGAACTTACACCTGCAACCATGTAGGAGAGAAACTTTTGCTTGAAGACCATCACAGGGAAATTCTGAAATCTTTTTATTCCACCTTCAAAGGGGCTGATGAGTATCTGAAATTCGTACTGTTGACGGGAGTTACGAAATTTTCGCAAGTAAGTGTGTTCAGTGGCTTCAACCAACCAAAAGACATTAGTATGGATGAACGCTACGAATCACTATGCGGAATCACTCAGGAAGAATTGGAGAAATACTTCGCAGAACCCATCTCGCGATTGGCAACTAAATACGAATGTACGGTGGAGGAAATGAAGGACTGGCTGAAACGGCAGTACGATGGCTATCATTTTAGTACGAACATGGCAGACATCTACAATCCGTTTAGCTTACTCAATACTTTTGACATGAATGAAATCCACAACTATTGGTTCTCTACCGGGACTCCTACTTATCTGATACGCTTGCTACAGCATAGCCATGAGCAGATGAACGAACTGACTGGCAAATTTTATAAACCATCTTTATTTGTGGACTACAAGGCAGATGTGGAACAGCCTTTACCTATGATTTATCAAAGCGGTTATCTCACAATTAAGGAGTATAACAAAAGAATGGGAACCTATCTGCTTGACTTCCCAAATAATGAGGTGCGTGAGGGATTCTTATCTGTATTAGCAGCCAATTATATGAAGCCGAAGAGTAAGGAAGTGACGAGTTGGATAACAGATGCCGTGATGGACCTTGAACAAGGTGATACAGATGCGTTCCGCCGTTCCCTCACTTCTTTTTTGGCAAGTATTCCCTATGACTCCCACGGCTCGTTGAAAGATATAGATATAACAGAAAAGCATTTTCAATACACTTTTTATCTATTACTTCGACTGATAGGCGTATATTGCATCGCTATCCATTGCGAAGACCGCCAAAGCTACGGACGGGTGGATTGTACGCTGGAGATGGAGGATTACGTCTATATCTTTGAATTCAAAATGGACGGTACGGCACAGGAAGCTCTGGAACAAATAGAGAAGACTGGCTACGCCAAGCCTTATCTGGCAGACAAACGAAAGGTGATTTGTATCGGAGTGAACTTCTCATCTGTCACACGGACAGTAGAAGACTGGGAAGAAGTTTCCATTGCGTGAGAAAAATAGAATTATAATATACAGTAGGGATATTTAGTAAATGCCTCACTTTAAAATTCAATGAAGAGTAAATTTCATGGAAAGGTGAAATTTACTCTTCATTTTTTATCCATTCTCCTATCTTTCGACTAAAAATAGAATGGTACTTGTACTTATAGTTAGTTTAAGAAATTTCTTCTTAGTCCGAAAAACTTTTTAATTATTCAATAACTATATCGAACTGGTCATAAGATGCCGTTCTCCATGCTTTATCTGCGCTTGATGGTGAGAGAGCGAAAAGAGGGGAGAACGTTTTGATTTTAATTGTTTTGCCATTAGGCATGAACTCCATAATTCGTAGCCAACAATCTCCGCCATTTCCGAACCATTGTCCGTCGGCCGTTTGCGCATTGAACATCATTTGAGGAATGTTCTTTCCGTCCTTATTCTTATCGGTGCGGAAGCTGACATTATGCTCATTATCGGTGATATTACATTCGTGTCCACAAACAACCAGACAGATGTTTTTTGACGGATAAACAAGTTTCTGCCATATAGCTTCCGCATAGTTGGCGGGAGTTACTTTATAATCTTCCTTAATGAATCGTTCTCCTTTGTAATCAAGGAAGGAATGCGTTAATAAAATCACCTTATGATTAGCATACTTCTCTTTCTCAATCACCTTTTTAGCCCATTCTATCGCTTCATCCCTGGGAGCAAATTCCAAAGATAAAACCAGTATCTTCCCCCAGGTATCCGTTTCAAATTGATACGCGGCATTTTCTAAAGTAGGGATACCTTTTGAGTCAAGTCCAACTTCAACCAATGTGTTTCGCCAGCAACTATTTCGTTCCGAAGGGAAATAATCGGGAAAATGCGTCAAACGATTTTCTGATTTCTCATAACCGTAGTCATGGTTTCCGGTACAGAGTACGTAAGGCAATTTACCGTCCAAACGTTCAAAAGCACGCGATGCAGCTTTCCATTGTTCGTTGCTCGTCTGATTTCCATTCACACCATCTGGGATGCGGATTTCGTTTTGCTCTACCAAGTCTCCGGTACACAGCGCCGCTTTGATATTTAATGACGGGATACTATTGGCTATCCATGCAGTCTGTAATTCAAAGAGGGGTTGGTTGGCATCGAACTTGGTGTAACTTTGCGGATCGGGTATCAGAATCATGGTAAACGAATTCTTGTCGGTCAGTTCGGCGCGTACCGGATAGATTTGCGCGGATGCATATAATGCCTGCATACAGAGGGCTAATACAAATAATAGTTTTTTCATGCTTATAATAATTTATTTTATGCAAAATATTACCATCACTGCTTTATGGTCGGTAGGCCATACATCGAGCGGTTCGATAAATCGGTCATTGCTGTTTTCTTCCATTCTTTTGCCCCGGATAATCGACTGGGCTGGCCCTACTATTACGGCATCCTTTAGCTTTATCCTTTTGGAAGGCATGTAATAAATAAAATCTATCCGGTCTCTTTCATCTGCTTCCGGTGCCCATGACAGTTTTTGTTCCGGCACTCCCTTGTTGTCCGATGGAAATGTGAATCCCGGATGAGTGACCGGATTGGGATATTTAGTTCGGTAAGCGTCCTTGAATCCGGCCTCCATTAGCATGGTAGAGCAATCCCAGCGAACTATTGTGCCATGATGATCCCACAAATCTTTTGTCTTCTCATTCCAATCGAGATGCGAAGGTTCATTAAAATCTCCACCCAGCAAAATAATATTGCCTTTTTCTTTCTTTGAATCTTCAATAAAGTGAAAAATGGCTTCATCACGCATAGATTCCCGGTTGGCTTTTTCCACTTTTATTCTGTCGGTTACTGGTGTATCTAGCTTTTTCCATGTAACACCGCTATACCCTCTTGGCAGGTAGCAAGCATAATGGGTATAATCCAGATGTGCTGAATAGACTACCACTGTCTGCCCATTAATGCGTATCCGTGCTTTCAGTACCGAACCGGCATCTCCTTCAGAGGGACGGTTGGGCGCCTGCTTTTCTATCGGATATTTTGATAAGATCCCAACATCTAAAGGACTGTTTTCTCCATAATACGTCTTACCTCGTTCTTTCAGTGCATGGAGTATGCGGGAAATGAACATTTTACCATGGTAGTTGCGTACCTCACTGAACATAACGATATCCGGTTCCAGTCGGGAGATTTCATCTGCGATAGCTTCAAAGCCTCCTTTGACCATGGTTCCTTCCTGCCAGATATTCATTTGCAGCACTTTTATCTCTACACCTTTTGCTTGGACTGCGTTTATGCATAGCCAGATAAGTATTCCTGTTAGTTGAACTTTTAACATATGCTTGTTATTGTAAAATCCACATTAATTTGTTTACATCATCTACGCCGTCGAATTGACGTCCCAAGGCTTCGTCAATATTCTCTTTGTTATAGTCAGATTCACTTTTGGGATACATCCAGCGCATCGGGAGTTGATCTGTTACATCATTACGGTTTGTTTCGGGATTGATTGGTAAAACTGGATATCCAGTACGACGGTAATCGTAATATGTATCCCACGGATGCTGTAGGAAGGAAGCCAGATAACGTTGAGTGATAATCTTTTCGATATCCGGTTCTTTGCTTCCGGTAAGTTGTATCGCAGGTGTTGCGAGGAAAGCGGCAATACTTTCTTTGGTGATGGGATGTCCGTGATGATAAATGGCTTCATCCGGTGTGTTGTCTGCGATAAAGTTCATGCTGGCTTCAATGCCTTTCTTATAATAAACGGTGGCATCACCTTGTATCCAGCCTCTTACGGCAGCTTCGGCTAGAATAAAATTCTGTTCGGCATACCCTAGGCGTATGACAGGTTCGCCTGCCGGATAGTCTGTATATCGTGGATTTAATCCGGAATATTCAAGAGCTGCATAGGCTTTGTTTATTTCCTCAAAGGGAATGGAAGGATCAATACCGATGTATGCATTCCAGTCGTCTTCCTTTAATCCGGCTTTCAACTTAGCTTCCGAAGGTTTTGCATAGTAGAACATACGGATATCGACGGTTTCTTTGAATTTGTCGATTATCATGTTCGTTAGTATTGGATTGGAAGTGTACTTATGGTTTGTTTTGTTGAAGGGATATAATGTGTTTGCTTTGTCCATATATATCATTTGCAGATTGTCAGCATTGGATTCCATCAGGTTGCCTGATGCGATGATTTCTGAGAAGCGTTCTTTGATGTTCAGGTCAGTATCACTTTCTTTCTTTGAAAGATGCATCAAGACTTTGAGTTGAAAAGCTGTAGTCGCTTTTTTCCAAAGTTCTATCTTTCCCCCCAAGATGGGATCTCCTGTGAAGTCTTTTCCATTAGAGAATAATTCATAAGCTCTGGTCAAATCATCAAGAACAAAGTTCATGACTTCTTTTTGTGTATTATAACGAGGTTTTACTAGTCCTTTTTCTCCTTGTAAGGCTTCTTCATAGGGGATGTCTCCCATTTCCATAGATATATAGAAAAGTTTGTAGGCTTTGATAAAATGCGCTAATCCGTCATAAGCGTTCACATTATCATCAGAAACAGACTCTACCATTTTTTGTGCATTGATTAAGGTATTGTATCCTCCGAAGCTGGAACGTCCGAATATATTATATTGGTAGTCTTCCATGCCTTCTCCACCCCATGCCAATTGTTTGGATAAGAGTGCGCTATTGACAAAGGATTTACCACTACTGGAACTGGTGATATTTAATAGTAGTCCGGTTGCCAATAGTGAAGAGGTGACTTTCGTTGTTGCGTCCGGGTCAGTATTAATTTCATCGAATTTGTTGCAAGAGCTTAATAAAGCAATTATCAACAACAAGGACAGGTATTTATTCATAAGTTTCATTATTTTATCGTTTTAAAAATCCAGTTTGACATTGAACCCTACATAGCGGGTAGAAGGCGAACTCAGATTATCCGAATCGCCGTCAGGATCGGTGAAACGGAACTCTTTTGTCCAGATAAGTAAGTTTTGTCCTACAAAAGCGAGTGACAGACCTTTCATGTGTAGTTTCTCACAAATGGATTTTGGCATTTGATAGGTAATGGAAAGGTCACGTAACTTAAAGAATGTCTCATCAAACACGTTTTGACTGGTAACGGTACGTGCGGACGGATTCAATGTTTTTGTATATGTTTCGTAGGATACTTTCACATCATTAGGAGCAAATACACGATTGTCGAATGTAATCTTACCATCAGAGTCATACTCAACTTTGCCAGAAACTATTTTGACGCCTTTCCCTATATAATTGGTTTGACGATTGACTACCTCGTCATATCTCCATTCGTTGTCTGAGTCTATATGTGCTCCGGAATTCCACATGCCCTGATTCGTTTTTGAATGTGCCAGTCCTCCTACGCGTCCATCAAAGGAGAAAGAGAGAGTTATATTTTTAAAAGAGACAGTGTTGCTCCATCCCCATATCCAGTCCGGATATTCATAACCCATGACAGACTGATACTGGCTTTGTTTAGGATAACCTCCATAATTAATGATATTTCCTTCCGGATCCCGTTCCCAGTCATAGACGCCATACCAGTCCCAACGTTTACCGGCTGCTACCCATGGTTTCTGTGTGGAATATTTAGGGTCAACTTTGGTGTAATACCAGCGGTCGCGTGACCAATTGAAAGTAGATTCCCAGTTCCAGTCTTTTGTGCGGATAATGTTGCCGGATAGTGTGAGTTCTACTCCTCTTCCTACATATTCTTCGTCAATATTGATCAATGTGGAACTAAAACCTGATGCACTACTGATACCGGCACTTCGGGTGAGATTATAATATAGCTTATTATAATAGGTGAAATCTATTTTCAGGCGATTTCCGAAGAAGTGTGCAGCCGTACCGATTTCATAAGAACGGGTAGCTGACGGTTTAACTGCCATGCCACGGATGGATGAAGGATAGTAAGCGGCACTTTCGCCATTCCATAAATCAGTTGAAACACTATAAGTGTTGTTTGTATCATATACTCCCAAATCACTTTTGGTCACGGTCCATGCTCCTCTGACTTTCCAAAAATCAATAAATTTAGGCATTGGAATGAATTGGGACATCACCACACTACTTGCTACTGATGGATAGAAATAGGAGCGAGTTTCTGACGGTAATGTAGATGACCAGTCGTTACGAGCTGTAACGTCTAAGAACAAAGTACTCTTCCAGGATACAGATGCTTTACCGTAGATACTGGTAGTTAGTTTTTTTGTAATTCCACTAGTTGTCTTTAGTGGGTCTACAGAGCTTTTCAATGAGTAATATCCGGGGATACTTAATCCATTCTGTGTTTGAGACAGGATATTGTCGCTCTTCCAATAATAGATTGTACCTCCGATGAAACCGTCCACGTTGAAATCGCCAAACTTATGATCGGCTGAAAGCATCAAGTCATTATTAAGGCTATATCCACCCAGGCGCTGCAAAGCGTAATATCCTAATTTGTCCCATCCTCCTAAAGCACTTATCGGATTACGCCACTCTTTCTTTTGTGAGTAGGAGTCTAAACCGGAACGTAACGAGAGTTTCAACCAGGAAGTAAAATCATAATTGGCAGAAAGATATCCATTGATCAGATCATAATCACTGCTTGATATAATTTCATAAGCAGTTATATAAGGATTATCGTACCATTCAGTATCCATCCAGTTTTGTTGTTCGTCTGTTTTTATCCAGTAATCTTTATAGTCGCGTATATCATATTCCGGACCAGACCAAATGAGTAAGTTATATAAAAATCCAGCGCTACTATAACCGGAACCAGTGTCATTTGGATAGAAACGTTTGTTGTAGGTAAGTCCGCCTTCAAAAGAGAACTTTTTCCATTTCATATCTCCTGAAACCGAATATGTAATTTTATTTAGTTTTTGATTAGGATACTGTCCTTTGTTATATACATGCGTTAATGAAGTGCGTACACTTCCGTATTTACCTTTTTGTGCTACACTTACATTATTGTTGGTAATCAAGCTCAACTCCTGGAAATTTTTCAGATTGTTCTTTCCTTTTGAAACCAACGGCATTTCCACAAATTCATGTGTATACGGATCATATTGTTCTGCTGTGCGGCCAATATCCAGTTTATCTCCCCACACATAGCTACCTCCTGTTCTATAATAACCTCCGGAACCGGTACTGTATGCGCTCTGTACTTCAGGTTTTTTCAGATAGCCTGCGGCGAACATTGTGCTACTGTTCACTGTAACTGTCAGTCCTTCCTTACTTCCTTTCTTGGTTGTAATCATCACCGCACCTGCTCCTCCGCGTGCACCATATAGTGCAGAAGCGGTAGCTCCTTTCAATACGTCTATAGATTCGATGTCGTCAGCCGCTATGTCATTCAATCCTACATTTCCATAAGGTACTCCGTCGATGACTAAAAGGGGAGAAGAGGCACGAAGTGAAAGTGAAGGTGACGTGTTAAATTCTGTACTATTCTTTACGTTTAACCCCGCAATCTTACCGGTCAGCGAAGTGGCTACGTTTACGTTCTTGACTGTAGACAGTTTATCTCCATCTACCTTTTGCACTGCATATCCCAATGCCTTTTCTTCACGCTTGATACCTAAGGCAGTCACAACGACTTCTTCCAACGCTGCTGCATTTTCTTCCAGGCGTATATTGAGTAAAGTTGCATTATTAACTGTAATTTCTTTAGTCTGGTATCCGATATAAGAAATAGTAAGGGTACTTTGGGTTCCTACAGAAAGTGAGAAGTTACCTTCTATATCCGTAATTGTCCCATTTCCGGCAGTTCCTTTTTCTTTGATATTTGCGCCGATAATGGGTTCACCGTTTTTATCTTTCACCGTTCCTTTTATTCTTTTATTTTGCTGTTGTTGAGCTAACTCATTGTTTTCCAAAATAGCTTTAGGAGATAGTATAATACTATTTTCCAGTACTTGGTATCCGATATTAGTTCCTGCAAACAATTGGTTCAGTACTTGTTTGATTTCCGTTTGATTGCTTTTTATGCTTACTTTTCGTGAAATATCGACCTGTTTATTATTGTAGAAGAAATGATAATCAGATTGTTTTTCAATTTCGTCCAGTACTTTTTGTAAACTGCTGTTATTTACGTTTAAGGTAACGCGTGCTGATTGAGCATGGCTATTAATTGCGAGTGTCAGACTTGCAAATGCAAACAACATTATTACTGATAATTTCATACACAATGGTGTTTCTTTCAGGAATTTGAATATATTCATTTTCCTGAAAAGTTGGAAGTTCAAATAATAAATCATAGATTTGTAATGAATTTGATTAAAAAAATTGCTATAGACATCATACTTGTCGCCAAACAAGTATACTGTAGGTTTTTCATACGGAAAAATACGCCAATATTTTTCCGTATGTTTTTTTGTTTTTCAAGGAGGGTGTGTTGTCATATGCATGTTCATTTAGGGTTAAGTATTAGAGTGAATTAATAAAGTTCGATTCGCGTTTTCTTTTCTATAGATTCATCCTGGCCTTTCTTTGGTTCCAGAAATTTATACTGTATCTCTGCTGCCAGCCTGAAGTGCTCCAGAATGAGAGGTAAATGCTGGCTGTCGAATACCCCGGTGAAAGAACTATTATATAAGGTGGAATCTTTCACAATGAATTCGGCATTGAATCGTTTGCTCAGTATTTTGAGCGCTTCGCTCAATGGAGTATTTCTGAATACCACCTCTCCATCTTTCCATGCGGTATAAGTCCGTACATACAGAACTTCTGTTTTAGTCTCCTTCGTTTTCGGATTATAGGCAAATTCTTCGTTAGGTTTAATCACGTGTGATTGTTCTCTATTGTCTTTACCGAGAAAGGACAGTCGGACTGAGCCGGAAACGAGTGTTGTTTTAACTACACTATCTTTCTGATATGCTTCTATATTGAACTCCGTACCTAACACTTCAGTTTGGATTTGGAAAGGAGTTGTGACAATGAATCTTTTGCTCTTGTCTTTGCATACAGAGAAATAAGCTTCTCCATTCAGCTCGACACTGCGGGTATCATTCTCAAATTTTACCGGATATTTGAGAGAAGAGCCGGAGTTCAACCAAACTTTCGATCCGTCCGGCAAATCGGTAACAGCCACCATCCCCGGATTCGTTTTGAGTATTACATATTCGGTAGGGGTGCTTTTTAGCGTTAGATATAAACTGACCGCAAGTAAAGGAATTGCCAGACAGGCTGCAATACGTTGTCCCCACATAAACCATGAAGCTGTCTTCTGATGCTTGTGTATCTTGTTTCTTACTTTTTCAAAAGCTGTAGGAGCATCTATTTGTTTCATATAATTTAAAGTGTCTGCTGCGCGGTATAGTTGGTATATGTCGCGGGCAATTTTCTCATTATCTTCTGATAAATGTATCCATTCTTCAACTTCCTTTCGGTGCTCTGGAGAAAGTTCACCTGTAAAGTAGTTGAGTAAAACTGACTCATTGATGTAATCTGAATTGTTCATATTTCCTGCTTTTATAGATATGACTAACGAAAGAGAAAAACTCCTATTCAAAAAATGACTTTTTTTCAGAAATAATAGTATTTTTGCTGAAAACAAGACTGATATGCATAGTGACACTTTCGATACGGCGACTGATGAGAATCTTTTTTTTCATGTTCAACAGGGACGTGAAGATGCATTTGAAGCACTTTTTCTCAAATATTATCCTTCACTTTGTGCGTATGCCCGCATGTTTGTTGAGCAGAATGACGGACAGGAAATTGTTTCGGATGTCATGGTCTGGTTGTGGGAGAATAAAGAGATGCAAACCTTTGAATTTTCTTTGAAAAGTTATTTGTTCAGAGCGGTTAAGAACCGTTGCCTGACACTTATTAGGCATAACCAGGTGAAACAAAGGGTGGAAGAGGTTATTTTCAATAACTTGCAGCCGCAATATGATGATCCGGATTTCTATATTGTTGATGAACTGACTCAAAAAATAGAAGAAGCATTGGCTAATCTTCCTGATAAAGTGCGCGAAACATTCGAAATGAATCGTTTTCAGGACTTGACTTATAATGAAATAGCTGAGCGTCTCGGTGTTTCTCCTAAAACTGTAGATGCCCGGATTCAGCAAGCCTTGAAATTGTTGCGTATTAGTTTGAAAGACTATTTGCCTTTGGTAATTCCCCTTCTGATGAAAATGCAGTGAACAATAACTATAAGGATTGATTTAGTTCCAGTTAATATAAAATCAGTTCGAAATCAGTGTAAATAGGCAAATGGTCGCTGATACCGCCTTGATACTTCATTCCCTTATAAGTGCGGAAAGGCTCTCTATCACCGTATTTCTTATCCTCAATTAGTAAAAAGGGGAGAAGGCAGACATTTGCTTTTTCCTCACTGGTGAAGAACTCACCGGATTGATTCAATAAAGCGCCGGATACAATCAAGTGGTCGAGCAATCCCCATTCGCCTCGATATTTGTAAGAACCGAAATCTTTGGATTTGGCTTTTCGGGCGAGTAGATGATAGAGTTTCAATGGAGATAAGGTAGGGGATGGCGCTTCCGCTTCCAGTACTTCCCGAATTGATTTATTAGTCGGATAGTCATTAAAATCTCCCATGATGATAACTTGTGGATGAAGCCGTTTGTACAGAATACTATCCGCTTCCGTTCGTAGAATTTGAGCTGCATGAAGCCGGTAAGGTTCGGACTCTTTCGCTCCGCCCGAACGACTTGGGAGATGACAGACAAATACATCCAGCGTATCTCCTGTCAGTAATAAACCGCTGACGTGCAATAAATCTCTTGTCGGACGATGTTGGTTGAAAGGAGGAATAGAGATAGAACGGGAAGATAATAATTTGAATAAATCCCGTTGATAAAGCAGAGCTACATCAATACCTCTTAAATCGGGAGAACTCGTCATGACATAACGGTAACCAAGTTCTTTTAAAGGAGAGCGGCGGGTGAGGTCACGCAGTACCGTATCATTTTCCACTTCACAAAGACCTACGAGGGCGGGCGGATTCCATTCACCGGCTGCCGTGATGACACGTGCAATATCAGCCAGCTTCTTTTTGTATCTACTGTAATTCCAGTGGCGCATTGCGTCGGGAAGAAATTCGCGGTCATTCTTTAGGCTGTCGTGATGAGTGTCGAACAGGTTTTCTATATTCCAGCTTACGACGCGAAAAGGGACTTTTTCTTGGAAGAGAGAATCTTGCTTGTAATGAGAATCTTGTGCTATAATATAAGAAGGAGTAAGAAAGCTGATGCCCGATAAGCCCATAACAAAAAAGAGTATGGTAATAGCTACTCTTTTTTCACTATTACCATAACTATTGATTCGTTGACTTGTCTGTCTGTTATTTCTTGGCAGGAACATGTACCAGAATATCCAGTAAGTGCTTCCAGAACTTATCTACAGTAGGAATAAGCATCCGCTCGTCGGGAGAGTGTACACCGGTAAGAGTCGGTCCGAAAGAAATCATATCCAATGCCGGATATTTGTCAAGGAACAAGCCACATTCCAATCCGGCATGAATAGCTTTCACTTTGGCATCTACGCCAAATAAACGCTTATAAGATTCGGCTGCCACTTCGAGAATAGCCGAATGCGGGTTTGGTTTCCATCCCGGATAACCTTCACCGAAGGTAACGTCCGCTCCTGCCAACAGGAATACGGCACGTACAGTATTCGCCATATCATTGCGTGCAGACAAAATAGAACTGCGCTGGCTGGTTTCGATGCGGATGATGTTATTCGGTTTCATCTTCACAGAAGCAAGATTAGTAGATGTCTCCACCAATCCCGGAATATCCTGGCTCATTGCGTATACACCATGAGGAGCGGCATACAATGCTTTCAGTAAACGATCGGTTGTGCTCTGGTCGATAGCGGTCTTGCGAGGATTTTCCGATTCAAGAACCAACTTCAAGTCCGGTTCAACAATGGATAATTCATCTTCCATTTCACTGGCAAAGATATTCAGTTCAGTACGAATATCGTGTTTTGCGTCTTCGGGCACAGCGCAGATAGCATACGCTTCACGCGGAATAGCGTTACGCAGATTACCGCCGTTGATTTCGCAAAGATACAAGTCATGATTGTTGGCTATACGGGTAAGATAACGATTCAGAATCTTGTTGGCATTTCCCCGTCCCAAGTGGATATCACCACCGGAATGACCGCCTTTCAGTCCTTTCACTTCCACCTTGAAGAAGAAATATCCGGCAGGAACCTCTATCTCCTTATAGGTAAACTGTGCCACGGAATCAATACCACCGGCACATCCGATAAAGATTTCCCCTTCGTCCTCAGAATCGAGGTTCAGGAGAATATCACCACTCATGAAACCCTCTTTCAAGGCAAAAGCTCCCGTCAGTCCTGTTTCTTCGTCTACGGTGAACAAACATTCCAACGGTCCGTGTTCGATGGTGTCGTCGGCAAGGATAGCCAGTTCGGTAGCCACACCGATACCGTTGTCCGCTCCGAGAGTCGTTCCTTTGGCTTTCAGCCATTCTCCGTCTATTTCAGTTTCGATAGGGTCGGTGAGGAAGTCGTGCTGAACGTCGTTGTTCTTTTCGCACACCATGTCGATATGCGATTGCAGTATGACAGTTTGCAGATTCTCTTTACCCGGAGTAGCAGGCTTTTTAATCAATATGTTGCCAACCTCATCTACGTTGGTTTCAAGATTATGTTTAGCTCCGAATGCCTTCAGATAGGCAATCATTTTCTCTTCCTTCTTTGAAGGGCGCGGCACCTGGCAGATTTCTTCGAAATACTTGAATACGCCAGCCGGCTTTAAGTCTTTTTTTTCCATGCTGTTTTCTTTTTTATAATAAGGAATAGAAGGGTGGTTTTGGTTTCTTCTATTGCTAAATATGGTTAATTTGATTGGCTTATCTGAACTCATATCTCATTAAAGCCTATCTTTGCACTCACAAAATTAATAGAAATGGTTGAGACTATACTGATAACTTTGTTAATAGTTGCTATTTCCCTGGCATTATTAGGGGTGAAAGTATTCTTTACGAAGGGTGGGAAGTTCCCGAATGGCCACGTGAGCGGGAATAAAACGTTGCGTAAGAAAGGTATCGGATGTGCACAGTCTCAGGATAGGGAAGCACAAAAGAAACCACGTTTTTCTATTGATGAGTTGGAAAAAGCCTTGAACGATAGTATGAATTAAATTTTTAAAAAACAATACTTATAGATTATGAATAGAATGAACTACCTCATGAATGGTTTGGCTGCTCTTGCGTTTATCGTTTTATTTTCACAATGTGCCGGCAAAGCTGATAATCAAACTACTACTGCTCCGTCTCAGTCTAACGCCGAATTGTCAGGAATGAAAATTGCCTATGTTGAAATCGATTCGCTGCTTGCTAAATACAACTTCTGTATTGACTTGAATGAGGCGATGGTAAAGAAGAGCGAAAATGTACGTATGACATTGAACCAAAAGATGACCTCTTTGAATAAAGAAAAACAAGACTTCCAGAAGAAAGTTGAGAATAATGCATTCTTGTCACAAGACAGAGCTCAACAGGAATACAACCGTTTGGTGAAGTTGGAACAAGACCTTCAGGAATTGAGCAACAAACTTCAGAATGGTCTGATGGAAGAAAATAACAAGAATAGCTTGCAGTTCCGCGATTCTATCAATGCTTTCCTGAAAGAGTATAACAAGACTCACGGATACAGCTTAATCTTTAGCAACACAGGTTTCGACAACCTGCTTTATGCTGACAGCACATTCAACATTACAAAAGAAATTGTAGACGGGTTGAATGCAAGATATTCTCCGGTAAAGAAATAATAAACAAAATATATTGTTAATATTCAGTATTCCGCTCTTTGTATAAAGGAGTGGAATATAAAAGGAAAAATTTTGTTTGTGTTGGTGCCTGTTCAAGACTGTGAAGCTATGAGCAGGCTTTTTTATGCCCTTTCCTTTTCTTCTTCCTGCGGGATACGGAAAGCAGTGTAAAGTTCGAGTATAGCGGCGATAGTTAGACAGGCAATCCACTCATTTCCACGTGTGGTGAACATGAAAGCTCCGGTCAGTATGAGAGCCAATGCTCCGAATATCTGCTGGATGCGCAGGCGTTTCAGTGTTTTGCTTTTCCCTTTGACGGGTGTGTTCACCTGTGCCAATGCGATGAATCCGGCTCCGATGGTGTAGATATAGGGAGCATACATCCATCCGGTGATAAATACGGCAGCTCCGGCAAGAGCCATGACAGCTCCGACGACGAAAAGGGCGGGTACTAATTGTTTCATTCTTTATTCTTCAAAAACGTAAATATCTTCGTTGGGTTTCTTCATCAGATACTTCTCACGGGCAATCTGCTCAATGGCATCCGGATTGGTGCTTATTTCATTGAGACGTTTCGTATTCTCCTCATAATCCGCCCGGTACTTTTCTATTTCTTCTTTCAGTTGACTGATTTCACGCTCATATCCGAAACGGCGAACCAAACTGTTCTCGTCCAGAAAACCTATGATGACAGCAAATGCAACGACCGTAATAAGATACTTACGTCTGCATATGAAATTCCAAATACTGATTAGTTTACCCATAACTTCTCCTTATTAATATTCGCATTAATATCCGCAAAGATAAAACTAATAACTTAAAAACTTATCGCTTCGGCTTCAAAACTTCTCTCTCTATCCCTTATTACTTATCACTTTTTTGTGTACATTTGCAGCAAAAGCAAAAAACAGAGAGAATCCCGGATATGGAAAACTATATTGTATCAGCCCGTAAGTACCGTCCATCCACGTTCGAGTCAGTGGTAGGTCAGCGGGCGCTGACCACTACGCTGAAAAATGCGATTGCCACTCAAAAACTCGCTCATGCTTATTTGTTCTGCGGGCCGCGTGGGGTAGGAAAGACTACTTGCGCGCGTATCTTTGCCAAGACCATAAACTGTATGACGCCCACCGCCGATGGCGAGGCTTGCAACCAATGCGAATCTTGCGTGGCGTTCAACGAACAGCGTTCGTACAATATCCACGAACTTGATGCCGCATCCAATAACTCGGTAGACGACATCCGCCAGTTGGTGGAACAGGTACGCATTCCGCCACAGATCGGCAAGTATAAAGTATATATCATCGACGAGGTGCATATGCTTTCCGCATCTGCTTTCAACGCATTCTTGAAAACGTTGGAAGAACCGCCCCGTCATGCTATCTTCATTTTGGCTACGACAGAGAAGCATAAGATTCTTCCCACCATCCTTTCCCGTTGCCAGATTTACGACTTCAACCGGATTAGTGTGGAAGATACGGTGAATCATTTGTCATACGTCGCTTCGAAAGAAGCCATCACCGCAGAGCCGGAAGCATTGAATGTGATAGCGCTGAAAGCGGACGGTGGTATGCGTGATGCTCTGTCTATCTTCGACCAGGTAGTGAGTTTCACGGGTGGAAACATCACGTATAAGAGCGTGATTGATAATCTGAATGTACTTGATTATGAATATTATTTCCGTCTGACGGATTGCTTCCTTGAGAATAAGGTAAGCGATGCGTTGCTGCTTTTCAATGATATATTGAATAAAGGCTTTGACGGAAGCCACTTTATAACTGGCTTGTCCTCTCATTTCCGTGACTTGCTGGTGGCCAAAGATGCGGTGACCTTGCCTTTGCTGGAAGTAGGGGCGAGCATACGCCAACGTTATCAGGAGCAGGCGCAGAAATGTCCGTTGCCTTTCCTGTATCGGGCGATGAAGCTCTGTAATGAATGTGATTTGAATTACCGCATCAGCAAGAACAAGCGTTTGCTGGTAGAACTGACCTTGATACAGGTTGCACAGCTTACCACCGAGGGGGATGACGGTAGTGGTGGGCGTAGCCCTAAGAAGACTATAAAACCCGTATTCACTCAGCCTGCCGCAGCTCAGCAGCCGCAGGTCGCTTCTGCAACCTCAGCTCAGCAGAATCCTGTTCATTCGTCTCCGTCGTCAACTACTTCAACGCAAGCTGTCGGAAATGCTAATGCTGCCCGGCAACAACAGGCAACGCCTGCGGTGTCACAACATGTGTCTCCTTACCCGAATGCGACTTCTTCCGCTCCGTCACAAGGAGCAGGAGCTCCCCAAACGGTGAGGGAAGAACAGCGGAAAGTTCCGGTGATGAAGATGTCCAGTCTGGGTGTGTCTATCAAGAATCCGCAGCGTGGGCAGGAGACTCAGAATACGGCTGCAACTGCCGCTCCTAAGGTGCAGATGCAACCGGAAGAGGATTTGATATTCAACGACCGTGACCTGAACTATTATTGGCAGGAATATGCAGCACAATTGCCGAAAGAGCAGGATGCGCTAATGAAGCGTATGCAGATGCTTCGTCCGGCATTATTCAAAAACTCGACGACTTTTGAAGTTGTAGTGGATAATGAAATGGCGGCGAAAGACTTTACCGCCTTGATTCCTGAATTGCAGGAATACCTTCGTGGCCGGTTGAGAAATAGCCAGGTAGCGATGAAAGTGCGGGTCAGTGAAGCGGCAGAAACGATACGTCCGGTGGGACGTGTAGAGAAATTCCAGATGATGGCACAGAAGAACCAGGCTTTGATGCAACTGAAAGAGGAATTCGGACTTGAATTATATTAGTCTTTTGTGAAGAAACCATATAAAATGAGCCTTGCCCGATTGGTTGTCATTTGACAAAGAATCGGGCAAGGCTTTTGTTTTTAATGGAGTCTGTCATTCATGCGGTCTTCGTATCCGTCTGACGGCATTTTTGCCGGCATTACAATCCATAAGATGATGTATATGATTACTCCGGCGAAAGCAGTAAAGAATGTAGCCAATACATATACTATTCTCAATAAAGTCGGATCCCAGCCGAAATACTCTGCAATTCCGGCACATACCCCCGCAATCATGCGGTTGGAAGAGCGGGTTAGTTTCTTGTTATTTTCCATATATGGTATAAATTTTAGTGCGAATATCGGTACAAATATACTCTGCCAACAAAGAAAAAGTCCTTATAAGCATCTAACTTACAAGGACTTCTCTTTGGGTGGAAGACCGGACTCGAACCGGCGACATTCAGAACCACAATCTGACGCTCTAACCAACTGAACTACATCCACCATGTCTGCGTTTCTCTAACGCGGTGCAAAGATAGATATTATCTTTTAATCTCCAAAAGATTCTACTACTTTTTTTCGTAAAAAGTATATTCTTTTATTCCCCGATTGTGCTTGCTGAAAAGGGTTCGCGCATCATTCGTGAAGATTTTCAGAGAGTTACGTGCTTGTAAAGGAATTGAATCAGCCGGCAGGTTGACGGGGAGTAATTGATGATTTTTTTTCCCAGATTGCATCGGGCGGGCAGTCCATACCAAACTGTATTCACAATTATTGAGACGTGTGGTACTATCTTTTACTAATTCCATCCTTACCATAAGTCCGCCATCCGTGCGACGGGCAGACATATTGGAGATAAAATTCCCTAGTGAATAGACAACAAGATGCTTGTCGTTTGTCAGGCTGTCCGTACGGACTTCGATGGGTTGTACGACGTGCGGATGCGAACCGATTACGTGGTCGACACCTTTTCGGAGCAGCCAATCGGCGAGGAACTTCTGCTCTTTGTCCGGCAGGGATTGATATTCTATCCCCCAATGCATGCAGGCGATGATTGCGTCCGGATTCAGGGCTTTGCCGGCTTCTATATCTTTTGCGATAATCGCCGTGTCGATATAGTTCACGATGTTGGGCGGGGTGACGGGGATTCCGTTTGTGCCATACGTGTAATTGAGCAGGGCGATACGGAATCCGTTTTTCTCTAATAGGAGAGGGTATTCTTTTTCGCGTGCTTTGGAGTTGATATACGTTCCGGCATGAGGAATCTTCAATGTGTCGATTAGTTGGATGGTACGTTCCAATCCGGGCCTGCCGCGGTCGAGACTGTGGTTATTGGCAGTCACGAGGACATTGAATCCGGCATCATGGATGGCAGTCAGAAACTCGTCCGGTGCACTGAAAGCCGGATACCCTTTATAAGGTTTTCCGCCTAACGTGACTTCCAGGTTGGCGATGGCAAGGTCGGCTCTACTTATCTCTTCCTTGACATATTCGAAACAAGTGGAATAATCATAGCCTTTTGCAGTCCGTGCGGCATTGATTTGTCCTTGATGTTGCATCAAGTCTCCTACGAAAAGGAGCCGGAGCGTATCGGCAGGTATAATACTGTCAATGGCGGAAAGGCTGTCCGCTGAGGTAGTATTAATAGAATCTCTCCTTGCCTGCGACCGTGAGGTGCAGGACAGGGAGAGAAGCATGATTATCAGAAACAGTGTGTGCCTCATTGATAAATGGCTTTCTTACCGGCTAGGAGTGTGTTTTTCATTAACGATACAATCGTCATCGGCCCGACGCCGCCCGGTACGGGAGTGATGAATGAACACTTCGGAGCCACTTCATCAAACTTCACGTCGCCGGTCAGTTTGAATCCGGATTTCTTCGTAGCGTCCGGTACGCGGGTAGTACCTACGTCGATAACTACTGCGCCTTCTTTTACCATTTCGGCTTTCACGAAGTTGGGCTGTCCCAAAGCGGCGATAATAATATCAGCTTCCTGGCATTCTTTCACCAGGTCTTTGCTGCGGCTGTGGCATACGGTTACGGTAGCGTCACCCGGATAAGCCTTTTGCATCATCAGTGCAGCCATCGGTTTGCCGACGATGTTGCTGCGTCCGAGCACGACGCATTTCTTACCCGAAGTCTCTATTTCGTAGCGTTTCAGCAGTTCGAGGATACCGTTGGGAGTAGCGGACACATAGCAGGGAAGCCCGATAGACATACGCCCTACGTTTATCGGGTGGAAGCCGTCTACGTCTTTACGGTAATCGATTGTCTCAATTACTTTCTGCTCGGAGATATGTTTCGGTAACGGGAGTTGCACGATGAAGCCGTCCACATCGTCGTCCTCATTCAGTTCGCGCACTTTGGCTAGCAGTTCTTCCTCGGTCACGTCACTTTCGTAACGGATAAGTGAGGATTTGAATCCGCATACTTCGCAGGCTTTTACTTTGGCGGCCACATACGTTTCGCTGCCACCGTCGTGTCCTACAAGGATAGCTGCCAGGTGCGGGCGTTTTCCGCCATGAGCCACAATTTCGGCCACTTCGGCTGCAATCTCTTGTTTCACTTGTTCGGAAATGGCTTTTCCGTCTATCAGAGTCATATTTTCAGAGTATTTATTGGTGATGGGCAAAAGTAAAATAAATAACTGAACTGTCCAAAAAGATTGGAGTATAAAAAAAGAAGATGCCTCACCTGGCATCTTCTTTTGGTACGGAGAGAATATTTCTCTTATCGTTTAAATCATATTCTTATTGGTCAGTAACTTGCCTTTGTACTCTCCTGTCAGTGTGCGAAGAAAACCGACGATTTTGTCTACTTCCGGTTGCGGCAAGTCAATGCCTAACTGATACTTGGCCATAGCGCGGACGGCATCGTCCATGGTAGCCATGCTGCCGTCGTGGAAGTAAGGAGCAGTGAGTTCGATATTTCTCAAGCCGGGGACTTTGAAACGGTGACGGTCGCGTTCTGCCTGCGTCTGTTTGAACCGTCCGTTGTCTTCTTCGGTCATTTCCGCTTGTCGTTCGGCAAAATAATCCCCTTTCACACCGATTAGCTCGTAAGACTGTCCGCCCAGGATTTCTCCTACGTGGCAAGTGGCGCAATCGTATTTCTTGAAAAGCTCGTATCCGGCAAGCTCATCTGTGCTGATAGCATCTTTCTGACCTTTCAGATAACGGTCGAAACGTGAGTTGGGAGTCAGCAGTGTCTTTTCAAACTCCTCAATTGCGTTTGTGATATTCTTTTCGCTGAGCCCGTCGGGATATACTTCATTGAATGCCAGAACAAAGTTTTTGTCTTCTGCCAGTTTGTCGATAATCTGATTGAAAGATTCGCAAGCCATTTCTACCGGATTCAACGGGGGGCCGGCAGCTTGTTCGGCAAGTGTTCCGGCACGTCCGTCCCAGAACTGGACGAAATTGTAGGCTGCATTGTAGACTGTCGGGGCATTCACACCACCAAACTGTCCGCCTACGCCTTCAGAATATTGCTTGTTGTCTACGCCACCGGTATCCAATCCGTGGCAACTGGCACAGGATACGGTATTGTCAGCCGACAGGCGGGTGTCGTGGTATAACAAATCTCCAAGCACCACCTTGCGTACGTCCACTGCGATAGAGTCGGCGATAGGGCGAACCGGTTCGTTGATAAAGTCGGGGGCAACCGCTACGTCCGTGTATAGCCCCATGCGGTGGTTCTTTACCCAACTGAGTGCCACTTCTTTTTTGGCATCATTGAAAGAAGCCCCCCAGTGTACGAGATAGTACTTTGCCTGCGGCATTTTTCCGTCAAGGATTACTTTCTCTACTTTTGCCAGGTCTACCGGATTGAGAGGACGGCCTTCTTTCAAATCTTTCTCCATCTGAGTCATGTCGAAAGCACGGTAAGCGTTGCTGACATCTTCCATCACGATTTTTCCGGCAACGGGCATGCTTGCGTAGAACGGTAAATCGGGCGTCGATGTATGGCATCTCAGGCATCCTGCGTCCGTAATGATTTGCTGCATCTGTGCATTGGCTTCCATGTCGCTGGAAGGCACCCGGTGCATGAGCCGGTAGGTGACTGCCAGTGCTGCCACTACCACCAGCAGTGCTACGATTAGTTTTGTACTTTTTTTCATTTCACATTTGATTTTAATTAGTTGTTATTACGATTATATAAGTGCACGCTTTGTTGGGCGGCCGGCAAGTAATTCACTCCATACCAGCACATTTGCAGGGCGAGGAAGGAGACGATGAGCAGTGCGTACAGGCTTTTCCGCCCGGCTTTTCTGAAAAGGCGGAGATGTATATAGAGCAAGTATCCCATCCAGGTGATAGCTGCCCAGGTTTCTTTCGGGTCCCAGCTCCAGTAGTTTCCCCAGGCTTCTTTTGCCCAAAGGGAGCCGAGCAGCATGCCGATGGAGAGGAAGGCTACTCCGGCGTAGACAAGATTGTCGGCCGTGTGCAGATATTCTTCCTTGTGGCGGAATAATCCGGTCACTGCAATGATGAACGCGCATCCCAGAACGGAATAGGAAAACATATATACCGTGACATGAGGGATGAACCATATGCTTTGCAGTGCCGGCATCAGTGACTGGTCATGTATCTCGGGTTTCATCAGGTTGATGATGATAAAGACGGTGGAGAGCAGTGTCGAGAAAGACAGAATCCAACGGTATTTCCATCTTATATAGGTAAGCAGCCCTGCCACTCCCATGAAGAAAGAGTACCATAGCCGGGTTTCTCCCATGGTGCGCAAAGGCGGGCGTTGAAGGAAGACCCACAATCCGGCAATGAAGATGCCCAAAACGATAATGCCGGCTGACGTAAAGGCTGTTGCCGCCTTGCTCTTCGTTGACGAACGAAGGGAGAATACGGCTCCCGTCAGCCATAAGCAGACGGATATGGCTGCAAATACATAGAAATTATCCCAGTTTATCATACTTTTTCGCTCCGTTGATGAATAATAGAATCGCTCCGGCCAGCATCATCAGGATGCCTGCCACTATTGCATATTTCCAGGGTTGCTTTACTACTTGCAAGATGCAATATTCACTGTCGTTGCCTTTCGTTACGTCATAACCAGTGAGATATACATCTTCTCCCAATCGGTAGGCATACGGATGATTCACTTCGAGCAGTGCTTTTTCATTTCCCAAACGTACATTTGCTGCAAAGCGGGAAGGACGTCCGTTCGGGTAATATTCTACGGCAAAAGAGTCGAGTGCTATTTCATAGTCCAAATAATGCGGCGCGCCGTTCATGTCGAATGCTTCACGTGCCGGTTCACCTTTATATATAGGTATGCGTAGTGTCTGGGTATCACTGCTGCCGAAGAATCCCGCGAATAAGGCGAGCCATAAACCTGTATGGTTTAAGATGAAGCGCCACCGTGCTTGTTTGCGGTGTTGAAAAGCGTGGATGGTAATCATTCCCAGATTACTTAGCAATAAAAGAAGGATGGCGATAAATATCCAGCTAGTCATAAAGTTATAGCATCCCAGCAGGGCAAGAATACCTTCACGCGCCTCTGCCGCTGTATCCGATAGTTGGGGGAGAAGTCCTATCACTAAGCAGCCGCCGATAAATAATCCGATGGATAGCGCGCTGGTCTGAGGGGAGCAAAGAAAGCGGGTAAAACCTGAATTTTTGTATTCCTTATATAATATGTATAGTATGAAAAGCCATATTGCCGCAAAGATAATGTTGAGCGGAAAGGCAAGGAAGGAAACCGGGAAGTTTCCTGTGAATAGTTGCATGGCAACTGCCGATAATATATATCCTGTCGTATAGATATAACGCATACTCGTGTTTCTGTTTGTAATCTTTTGCAAAGTAATAAAATAAAAACGAATAAACATCTAAAATCTTTATAAAATTGTAATCGTTACAATCGAATGGCAGCATTATTATGGATTTGATAGAATATATGCGGTCTTTTTAGCCTGGTTTTTTCTATCGGATTTGCGTAATGCGTGAACGATTCATCGTAATGATTAAAATATTCATTGCAGTGATTAAAGATTTTCACTGTAATGAATAAGGATTTTGAGTGCAGCGGATTATAACTTTTTATGCAGTCGGGTAGTGGTCATGTTGTAAGGTGACAATGGTCACTTTATAACGTGACAAATGTCATAATGCAAGGTGACAATTGTCACTATGCAATGGGACAACTACTAAGGAATAGTTTGGAAATCCATAAAGATACAAAAATAATAAGAGAAAAGCAATACCCTCTTACAAAAAAAGAGGAAGCCGTGGCTCCCTCTTTCTATTCGGAATTTAGAAATGATTCTTTCTTTTATCTCTTCATTTTCGGCATCATCTTGCCCATTTTGCTGCTGGTTACCATCTTCATCATTTTGCGGGTCTGGTCGAATTGTTTCAGCAAGCGGTTTACTTCCTGAATCGTTGTTCCGCTACCTTTGGCAATACGTGTACGGCGTGAGCCGTTCAGCAGTTCCGGGTTGGAACGTTCTGCCGGAGTCATGGAGTAAATGATGGCTTCGATGCTTTTGAACGCATTGTCGTCAATATCAATGTCTTTGATTGCTTTGCCTACTCCCGGAATCATGGAAGCAAGGTCTTTCAGGTTACCCATCTTCTTGATTTGGGCAATCTGGCTGAGGAAGTCGTTGAAGTCGAACTGGTTCTTGGCAATCTTCTTCTGCAAGCGTTTGGCTTCTTCTTCGTCATATTGCTCCTGTGCACGTTCTACCAATGAAACGATGTCACCCATACCTAGGATACGGTCTGCCATACGGGCAGGGTGGAACTGGTCGATTGCTTCCAGCTTTTCTCCCGTACCTACGAACTTGATTGGCTTGTTAACTACCGAACGGATAGAAAGAGCCGCACCACCACGGGTATCACCGTCGAGCTTGGTCAGTACCACACCGTTGAAGTCCAGGCGTTCGTTAAATTCCTTGGCTGTGTTTACAGCATCCTGACCAGTCATGGAGTCTACCACGAACAGGATTTCGTTCGGGTTGATGGCTTCTTTGATAGCGGCGATTTCGTTCATCATCTGTTCGTCTACTGCCAGACGTCCGGCGGTATCGACGATGACGAGGTCATATCCTTTGGCTTTGGCTTCCTGGATGGCGTGTTGCGCGATTTCTACCGGATTCTTGCTATCCAGTTCGCAGTACATCGGAACTTCGATTTGTTCTGCCAGTACACGCAACTGTTCGATAGCTGCCGGACGGTAAACGTCACAAGCTACCAGCAACGGCTTACGGTTCTTCTTGGTTTTCAGCATGCGTGCCAGCTTGCCGGAGAAGGTAGTCTTACCCGAACCCTGCAAACCTGACATCAGGATTACTGCCGGACGGGAGTCGATATTGATTTCGGCCGTCTCTCCACCCATCAACTGGGTAAGTTCGTCGTGCACAATCTTCACCATCAACTGGCTCGGCTTCACAGCCGTAAGTACGTTCTGGCCAAGTGCTTTCTCTTTCACCGTATCAGTGAAATTCTTTGCTACCTTGTAGTTTACGTCGGCATCAAGAAGTGCCTTGCGTACGTCTTTCAGCGTCTCCGCTACGTTGATTTCGGTGATTTTGCCTTCACCTTTCAGAATCTTGAATGACCGTTCCAGTCTTTCACTTAAATTATCGAACATAGTTGTTTAATTACTAATTAATTATTTGAGCCTGCAAATGTACAAAAATCTCTCGGATTTATATCTTTTTATTCTGCCATTTTGCTTTTTTGAGGTAAATATAACTTGTTATCAATAGCAAGGTATAGTACACTATCTCAATCGTAAAACAGATTTCAATCGGTGCTTTCAGCCACATTCCGATGAATATGATGTATGAGCCGTAGATGACGATTGTAATTGTTTCGAGCAATAAAGCTGCTTGCGTGTTGCCTGTGCCGGAGATGCCGTTGAATACGACATTGGCTACCGACGCGATGAGCATGGCGATGCAAATCACGTACACTGACGGCACGGACTCTGTGATAAGTGCGGCTTCGCTGGTATAGATTGAAAGCAGGAACTGGGGAAACAGTGCCGACAACGCAACCAGCCCCAGCATAATGAAGAACGAGAACCGTGCGATTTTATTGATAAGCGGCATCACGAACCGGATTCCCCCTGCGCCGATGGCGTTACTCACAAGACTGTTGGTGGTGGTTGCCAATGCGTTGACCGGAATTAACAGTACGACGTAGATGCTTCGGACGATATTGGCGATGGCCAATTCCCGCTGTCCCAGTCTCTCTACGGCTACAAAGAATACGAACCAGGTAGCCATCGACAGGAAATATTGCAGCATCGTGAAACAGGAAATGCTGAGAATCCGCATTAACAAGGATGGATCGAAAGAGCGCAGACGGTGCAGTCCGTATTTCTTCAGATCGACTGTAATGTACGTGTAAATCAGGAAGAAGAGAATTGAAGTGGCTTCTGCCAATACGGATGCGATGGCGGCTCCCTTGATACCCATTTCCGGCAGACCGAATTTCCCGAAGATTAATGCGTAGTCCAATACGACATTAGTCAATGCCATGACTACTGCGTTGATGGTAAGCACTTTGGTACGTGTGATACCGATATACAATGCCCGGAACATGACATTGACGAAAGAGAAGAAAAATCCGTAAATACGCCAGTCGAGAAACTCCATTGTTCCTTCATAGATGGACTCTGAAGATACGAGCAATCGCATGATGTTTCCACCGAAGGCTTTGGTGAAGCCGAACAGTATCAGTGCCATGGCAAACAGGAACATGACACCCTGAATCATGACCGGGCCTACGTCCGTATAGCGTCCCTCGCCATTGCGTCTTGCGATGACTATCTGCGAACCGGTGCTGAATCCGAATGCTATGGTGAATACACATATATAGAATAACCCGCCCATGGCAGAAGCTCCGAGGGCTACCTCACTCACGTGGCCGAGGAATGCCGTGTCGGTGACGTTGATAACATTTTGTGCCAGCAAGCTCAGTAGTATCGGGTAACTGACACTCCAAATCTGTTTGTTGGTGTACATAATTAAGGGATTAAGTTTACATTTTGCAAAGATAACGCTTTATTTCGATTCGGGCGTAATAGGGTAGATGAAAACTATTTCCGGTCCTTCGGGAGTTTTATCATTGATGAGATAGTTGCCGCCGAAGTGCTTCAGCAGTAACCGGTTGATGTCATGCCGGATGATGGTTTCCTGTGAGGCAAAAGTGTGTTCTGCCAAAGGGGAATTGATGATCCGTAAACGAAGCATATCTCCATTCCGGCTTGCTATGAACCGGATAGTCCGTTCCTGTTGGCTCCCTTGTTCGTCCGGATAAACCAGTGTGCTAAGTAGTGCCTGTATCAGCCGCGCTGTGTCGGTACGGATAATTTGAGAACTCGTCTCGGCGGTGAACAGCACCTTGATACCTGCCTTTTCGTTCCTTGCATCCGCCATATAGCATGCTTCTTTGCATAATTCGATGATGTCATTGTCCTGTATCTGGAATTTCATCATCTGAGCTTCAAGACGGGACAGGTCGAGGACATCGTTGACGAGTCTCATGAGTTTTTCCGAACTTTTGTGGATGATATTGGAGTATTCCTGTCTCGTTTCCTTGTCGATGTTGGGTTCGCAGGCGATAAGTTGCGAGAAGCCTACCACATTGTTGAGCGGAGTGCGGATATTATAGCTCATGTTTGACAGGAAGCGGTTCTTTATTTCATTGGTTTTCCGCACGGTTTCTGTAGCTTTCCGGATTTCGTTTTCAGCGTGTTTCAATGCTTTTCGTACCATGAAGAGCCGTGACATAAAGATAAACAGCAGAATCAGAATAATGAAAATAAAAGTCAGGTAGATAAGCTGGGTCTTGTTGTTTTGCCTTTCTTGTTCCAGTGCTGTCTTTTCGATATTATATTTGCTTTTTATCAGTTCCATTTGGGTGTTGGAGAGTGCGGTTGAAGCCGAGTCTTTGATGGTTAGTGCCTGCTCATACAAAGGGATGGCTTTTTCGCTCTGTCCCGCCTGTTTCCATATTCTGGCTTTTTCGAGCAGTTGTTCGGCATAGTCGCTGGGAAAATCAGCTTTCAGCATCGTCAATGTCGTGTCGATGTAATCTGATGCTTGTGTATATTCTCCTATTTCCTGATAATATTTTGCATAGGTGTCGAAATAGAGCACTTTGTACATGAAATAGGTATCTTCGTTCAAGTATTTTTCGGCTTTCAGCAGATGTAGATAAGCCCGTTGGGGTTGATGAATATTCAGATAATAATAGCCGTAGAACAGTTCGTTGAAAAGATATACATCGGCAAACCCTTCTTTCAAAGACGGATTCCTGCTGATGTGCTTATTCAACGCACTTTCCAGTTCCTGCAGGTATTTGAGCAGTTTTTTGTTGTCTTTCTTTTCTTTGGTGACGGATACCAACTGCGAGAGTACGGAGATACGAACCACCGGATTCTCCTTGGCGGTAAGCATCTGATAAGCGTCTTCCAGAGATTCGATTCCTTTGTCCCAACGCTGGCTGCCGATATAAGCGTTGCTCAGGCATTGGTAAGCGGCTATGACTCCACGGGTGCAGTTCTGCTTGTCGGCTTGCAGTTTCATTCTTTTTGCTTCACTGATAGCGAGTTCGTACTGTTCGTTGTAGGTGTACAGGTCTATCTGAAAGCGTCTGGCATCAAAGAAAAAGTCCCATATCTCCGATTTCCGGACATGAGGTTCCATGATGGTGAGCCATTTGCTTACGCTGTCCTGATTGCTGTGATTATAATAATAGAGGACGTGGTAATATGCCGCCATACCGGCATATTTGTCATTTTTCAGTTGTAGGGCCTCTTTCATCAACGTATCTGAGTATTGGATACATTGATAGTTGTTCTGCTCTATCCTGATGATCCGGTTCAGGACATTCAGGCGCATGGTGTCGCGAGGCAGGGTTTGAAGTACTTTCAGCAGGCTGTCGGATTCTGATATTGCTTCGGTACCCGCCTTTCCGGTCAGGGTGCAACATAATAAGGCTATCAGGAGTATGGTCTGTTTCATTCCGCTTTCTCCTTTCCTTGTTGTTGGGGGCGATGGATGGGATGGGTGAACAGGAAGCGTGCTCCTTGATCGTAATCCGGGTCAATCCATATCCGTCCGCCCAGTTGCTCGATGATGAGCTGGCAGATAGACAGTCCGAGTCCCGTGCCTTGTGCGTTTTCGTTCAACTTTTCAAAACGGTTGAAGATTTTGTCCTGGTTTTCTTTGGTGATTCCGCAGCCTGTATCGGTCACGGAAAACAGTGCCATATCTTCTGTCTGCTTTTCAAGTTCCATGATAATGGAGCCTTGCGGGGTGAATTTGGTGGCGTTAATAAGCAGGTTGATTAATAATTGTTGCAACCGGGCATTGTCTGTCGTCAGTTCCAAGCTTTGGAGTGAAGTGGAGAAGTGGACATCCGCATTTGTCTGCTTTATCTTTTCGACCATGTCGATGACGTTCCTGCATATGGCTACTGCGTCGCATTGCTCGTACTTGAATGTCATTTTGCCTATTTCGAGGCTGGACAGGTCGATTACATCGTTGATTAACTTAAGCAGCAGTTCGGAGTTTTGCTGAATGATATCGCTGCATTGCTGCCGGGTTTCGTTGTCGATGGATTCTTCCGTCAGGATAGACGAGAAGCCGGACAGAGCATTGAGCGGTGTGCGGATTTCATGGCTCATGTTAGACAGGAAAAGGCTCTTTGTCCGGATAGAGTTCTCTTCTTGCTTCTTGGCTTTTTCCAGCTCTTGCCGTGATAGCCGCAGTTTCTTGTTACTGTGCTTTATCAGGAAGATTAAAAATATGATTAGCGTGACTATGGACAGGATTGTAAACCAACTCCAATAAAGGATTGTTTTCTGCCTGTTTAAGTTGTCTAATTCTTTTTTATCAATTTGGTAATGAGTATGCAGTTCGTTGATTTGACGGATGTAATTCGTGGCTTCCAGAGAGTCCTTGAATGAGTTCAGGAAATCATAAGCTTCGCATGCTTCCTCGTTTTTGCCCATCAATGCGAGTGTTTTGGTACGTTCTTGTTTGATAAGCAGGGAGTTATATGAATCTGCCGCTCTCATATTTGAAAGTATTTCATCGAATATCTTTAATGCCTGAAGGTATTCTTCGGATTCGGTATAGTAGCTGGAATACAGGTATTTGGTCATTAAGAGATAATAAGAATGTGTGGGGTGCTGATTGACTGACTCGGCTTGTTGCAGATAGCTCAATGCTTCGGGAAGATGGCGCATCTGGATATTGTAGAATGCCTTGAAGTAGGCGATATGAAAGGCATCCTGTTGGTTCCTGTCTTTGTCTGACAGGGACTCGAATTCCCGGATATAGTTTTCTATATCTGTCATTTGGCGATATTTGAGCTTGGTGAGAATGAGCTGGGACAGGATTGCTTTTGTATATGAGTCTGCGTTAGGGATATTTTGGGCAATCTCAAGTGCCTCTTTGTAGGATTCGATGGCTGCGATAGGTATCGATGACGAGCTTTGGTATGTATTTCCGATAGCCTGTAGGGAGAGTGCTGTTCCCAACGGGTAATGCATGGCTTTGGCTTTTTGGTACATCAGGTCGGCCTTGTCTATGGCAAGGCTGATGTTGCCTTTGGTTGCTAATGCCTGTACGGTCAGTTGTTTTAGCCGGAATAGGAATGGGTATTGCTGCTGTTGTTCCAGTTCGGGTTCCAGTATCTTTTCCCATTCGATAATGCTGTCTATCGTAACTTCAGTGCTGAAAGGTACGTTGTAGTCGAACAACGACTGTAATAAGGAGATGCGTTCGGCATTGGTGTGCGCTGCATGCAGGGTTGCTGATATAAGCATGCTTGCAAGGATTGTGATAATATGGTATTTGTGTTCACTCACTTGATATTTAGCTGTTTGTTTGTTAGATGATGTGCAAAAGAAATAAAAAGAGCGAAGATTACAAAGAAATCTCCGCTCTTTTTATTATTTTATTTTTTTTTGAGAATCTCACGTGCTCCGGGACCTTCGTGATTTGGATAGCCCGGTGTGTGATTCCTGCACCGTGGGTCGGCGTCTACTTTCAGGCTGCGGTAGTCGTCTTTTGTCCGGGTGATGTAGTCATCGAGCATTGCACGGTGTTCTGCAAGAACCTTTGTGTATTTAGGGTCTTTGGCTAGATTCTTGCGCTCTCCCGGGTCTTTCTTCATGTCGTACAGTTCCTCTCCGTTGCCTTCAAGGTAGTGGGTGTATTTGTATCTCGGCCCGCGTACCATACGTCCGGGAGTCGTCACGTATTCGTATTCGCTGTGCCATTCGGAGACGGCATACGGGTGGGTTTTCTTCTGTTTTTCTCCTTTTAGTGTAGGGGCAAGGCTGATTCCCGCTTTTCCCGCCGGAATGGAAATTCCTGCCAGGTCGCAAAGGGTGGGCAGAAGGTCGAGCGTGGGCTGTGTGAGCAGATGGTCTACCGGTTTCTTCTGTTGCTTGATGCCGGGGCCTGCAAAGATGAACGGAACGTTTGTCATTTCGTCGTAGAAGCTGATATGCTTGGTCACCATGCGGTGTGAAGCCATTCCGTCGCCGTGGTCGGCCAGGATGACTATGATGGTGTTCTTTCCGGCTGGTGTGGAATAGAGTGCTTTCAGTACGCTGTCCACTTGTTTGGATACCATCTTCGTATAGTGCTGGAAGGCTGCGATGTAATGGCGGTAGTTCTCTTCGCTCCAATGGGAAGCCTGTGTCATGCGGCGGTGGCTGCAACAAATATACTGTACCGGAGTAGGGATGTTGCTCCAGTCTTCGACATCGAAGTTGGCAGGCAGTTCGGGAAGAGTGCCGCTGATAGGGCGGTCTGTGTGTACGCCTTCATTCGCTCCTACGAATCCGCAGATATTGTGAGGATTTTGAAAGTCGGCGATGCAGATGAAAGGTTCCTGTGGCGGGTTGCTCAGATAGGCCACTGCGTCTTCGCAGGTTCCTACATCAAGGAAACTGTCGTTGTTGACGGGAAATTCAGGGTCGGTAAATGGTTTTGCTACCGGTTCCTTATGCTTGAATCCTCTTAGCGAACCCATGTCGTGAGTCTTTCCGAAGTGCACGGCTTCGTAACCGTTCTCGGAGAAAAGGCTTCCTAGTGTCGGTACGCTTTCCGGTATGTGTGTGTTGACGGGTTCGCTGGAATTGGAACGTACGTTGGTTTGATGGGGCATCATGCCGCTCCATAAGGCTGCGCGTGAAGGTTGGCTGAGAGGACAGCCTACATAGGCATTGGAGAAGATGACCCCTCTTGAAGCTACTTCGTCCATAGGAAGGGTGCATCCTTGAGTATGCCCGTAAGCGCCTACGACACGTTGCGTCAAATGGTCGCATTGGATAATCAGGAAATTCGGCTTTTCTTGTGCCTGGGCTGCTATGCCGCATAGGGCTAAACCCATGAAAGGATAAATCGTTTTCATTCTTGGTTAGAATTAGGTAATATTGATTTTGCAACAAAAGTAGGAAAAAAGGGAATGTAAAAAAGGGTAGGAGAGCGGTTTTGGACGTAAATGAAAGGAATTTGTACAAAAGTGGAATCTTGAAAAAGAGAATGGTGGCCAATCTGCGGGATAATTGCAGTTTGACCACCATTCGTTATTTATCTTTTTCCGTTGATTAGCTGTTCATGCTCATCAGGAATTCGTCGTTGTCTCTGGTTTTCTCCAGACGGTCTTTTACGAAATCCATTGCTTCAATCGGATTCATGTCGGCAAGGTATTTGCGTAATATCCACATGCGGTCGAGCGTCGTCTTGTCAAGCAGCAGGTCGTCGCGGCGAGTGCTGGATGCGGTGATGTTGACAGCAGGGAAGATACGTTTGTTGGACAGGTTGCGGTCGAGCTGCAACTCCATGTTACCTGTACCCTTGAATTCTTCGAAGATAACTTCGTCCATCTTGGAACCGGTATCAATCAAGGCCGTAGCGATGATGGTCAGTGAACCGCCGTTTTCGATGTTACGTGCCGCACCGAAGAAACGTTTGGGTTTGTGCAATGCGTTAGCATCGACACCACCGGAAAGCACTTTGCCGGATGCCGGGGAAACTGTATTGTATGCGCGTGCCAGACGGGTGATGGAGTCAAGGAAGATAACTACGTCGTGACCACATTCTACCAGGCGTTTTGCTTTTTCCAATACGATACCTGCGATTTTCACGTGGCGTTCTGCCGGTTCGTCGAAAGTGGAAGCGATGACTTCTGCGTTGACGCTGCGTGCCATGTCGGTTACTTCTTCAGGGCGTTCGTCAATCAGCAGCATAATCATATATACTTCCGGGTGGTTGGCTGCTATTGCATTGGCGATGTCTTTCATCAGGATAGTCTTACCGGTCTTCGGCTGGGCTACGATCAATGCGCGCTGTCCTTTACCAATCGGAGCGAAAAGGTCAACAACACGGGCAGACATGGAGTCTGAATAACCGCCTTTGCAAAGCTTGAACTTTTCATCCGGGAAGAGGGGAGTCAAATGTTCGAAAGGAACACGGTCGCGCACGAAAGCTGCGTCACGTCCGTTGATTTTCGATACTTTGACCAACGGGAAATATTTTTCTCCTTCTTTCGGCGGACGGATAACTCCTTCTACTACGTCACCGGTCTTCAGGCCGAACAGCTTGATTTGTGACTGCGATACGTAAATGTCGTCCGGAGAAGAAAGATAATTGTAATCGGATGAACGGAGGAATCCGTATCCATCCTGCATGATTTCCAAAACGCCTACGCCATTGAGGATATCGTCAAATTCGTATGGCTTTTCACGCTCGATAATTTTGCGCTCCTGTGGTTGCTGTGCCGGGAAGTTTTCGCTGGCATTGTTCTGCTGGTTGGAACGCTGCATAGGCAAGCGCTGTTGGTTCTGGTTATTGTTGCGCTGGAAATTATTATTGTTGTTATTATTATTGTTGTTGTTACTAGCGTTGTTGCTATTATTGTTATTGTCACGTGGACGAACAATACGCGGACGTTGCTGTTGAGCTTGCTGTTGTTGTTGAGATTGTTGTTGCGGGTGAGAGGGTTGTTCAGATGCCGTTTGTGCCGGTTCTGTTTTTGTAGCCTCGAACTTACCGAACAGTTCGGTAGGAAGCTCTATTTTTTCAGAAGGCAGGTCTTCGATTGGGATGAAGTCATCATCATCGGCATTGGACAGGATATTGCTTTCTTCATCGATAACTGGTGCAGCCTTCTTTTGTGGCTTTGCTATTACTTTCTTTTCAGCAGCAGGCTTGTTGGCTTCTGCAATAGGTTTGTTTGCTTCTACAACAAGTCTGTTGGTTTCAGTAACAGGTTTATTCTCTTTTTCTTTCTTTTCGGCAGGTTGTTGCACAGGAGCGGCTTTCTTTTCAGCTTCAGCAGGCTTTTCTGCTACAACTGCCGATTTAGCTTCCGTTTCTTTGGTAACTACCGGTTTTACGTTTTCTACTTCTTTTTTCTCAGCAGCGTCAGTACCTTTGCGTGGACGACCTACTTTACGTTTAGGAGCAGCAGTGTTTTCTGCTTTGGCTTCAACGGCAGGAGTCTCTTTTTCTTTGTTTGTACTTGCCTCTTTGGAAGGTTGTTGTGTTTTAGCAGGAACGGCTTCTTTGTTTTTTGCAACTTCTCCACTCTTTGTTGCGGAAACTGCCTTGTCTTCTTTTTTGGAAGGAGTTACACGCGGTGAACGCTTTTTCTTGTCTTCCTTACGCTCTTCTTTGAGCTTATCTGCGGCAACTTTCTTAGTAGCTCCTACGATTGCTTGTTCATCGAGTATTTTATAAACAAGGTCTTCTTTTTTGAATGAGTCTGCTTTTTTTATGCCTAAATCTTTGGCAATAATTTGAAGTTCCGACAGTTCTTTGTCGTTTAATTGGATAATGTTATACATATAGTATGGTAAGTTATTAATATTTCTTTTAGCTGAATTACGGACAGCATTACTACAGCTTATAGCTACAGATATGCAAGCATACGTTTTGTTTTTTATTATGAATTAGGGATGTATGTGTTGAATCGTAGAATGTTTCAACGGGGCAAAGATAATAATTTTTTTTGGTTTCATGAACAATCAAACATTTTTTTCCACGTAAAAGTGTATCTTTGCTACATAAAAGAAAATAGTATGACAGTAAATGAAGCTTATTTAATTTATTTTTCGCCTACACACACATCAAAACAAATAGCGGAGGCGATTGTTCACGGAACGGGCATAAAAAATATTCTTCCCATAAATGTCACTCAACAGGCTACTGAGGAAATTGTAATTCCTGCGTCTGCATTGGCTATTATTGTGGTTCCCGTGTATGGGGGGCATGTGGCTCCTTTGGCAATGGAACGCTTACAAAGTATCCGCGGCTTGGATACGCCCACCGTTTTAGTTGTGGTTTATGGAAACCGCGCTTATGAAAAAGCTTTAATGGAGTTGGACGCTTTTGCCATCCCTCACGGTATGAAGGTGATTGCCGGGGCAACTTTCATCGGAGAACACTCGTACAGTACCGATAAACACCCCATTGCCGTCGGACGTCCTGATGACTCCGACTTGGCTGTGGCAGCGGATTTCGGGGAAAAGATTCGGAAAAAAATAGAGACAGCCGACACTATGGATACTCTTTATCCGGTAGATGTACGTGCTATCAAACGTCCGAGTCAGCCTTTCTTTCCTTTGTTACGTTTTTTGAGAAAGGTCATCAAACTGCGCAAAAGTGGTACGCCGCTTCCCCGTACTCCTTGGATGGAAGATGAAAGCGTATGTACTCATTGCGGATTATGTGTGGTTCGTTGTCCGGCAGGAGCTATCACCAAAGGTGATGAGGTGCATACAGATGAGGCTAAATGTATCAAATGTTGTGCCTGCGTAAAAGCCTGCACTAAAAAAGCGAGAGTATATGATACACCCTTTCGCTACTTTACTGTCTGATTGCTTTAAGAGGCAGAAACAGCCTCAGACTATTTTATAGATAACGATACGTTGGGTCGTTTCATCAATACGGAAGCGGTTGTCTGTCCGTTCGCCTATCAACCACGCAATGCGTTCTCCGCAACAGAGTACCCATTGGCGTTCTTTTTGGCTGATAGAAAATTTGCGATCGGTCAGATAATCGCTTACTTTTTTCTTTCCTTTCATTCCGAAAGGAACAAAAGTGTCTCCTGTCTGCCATTTCCGGTAAGAGATTTCTCCATTCAGCTTGTCTGCGTCAAAACAGGCAATTCCCTTTTCTCTCGGAATCTGAAAGTCCGGCGTATATTCTTTTTCTTCTTTGATGATTTGGAAAGGGAGTTCCTCTTTGTTTTCTGATTGGGCCTTTTCTAATAAAAGGAGTTCCCTGTCTTTAATCACTCTCCATTCTTTACTGCTGAACTGTTTTCCCGGTTGTCCGTCAAGCGAATTGGCAATATCTTTGATTTGTGCGGAGTTGAAGCCCAGAGGATGCAATATTTCAAATAAAAGAGCTTCGGGTGCCGGTTCTTTTAATAATTCGCGGATTCGGATACCTTCTGCTGTGACTATTCTTGCTTTGACTTCGTCCGTGTACTTATTATATATAGTAGCTACGTCATTCAGATAATTGCTGGTTTCTATCAGACTGTTTTTTACAGATGGATTAATTGTCTGCATAAGTGGAAGAATGTTGAGCCGGATTTTATTACGGGTATATTCGTCTTCCAGATTGGTGCTGTCTGTCACATAATCTTGTCCGATGTTTTGCAGATAGAGCATGATTTCTTCCCTGTTGATACAAAGTAACGGGCGTACGATAACTCCATTGCGGGGGCGGATTCCCAATAGTCCGGTGATGCCTGTTCCTCGAATTAGATTCAGCAATATTGTCTCTACGCTATCATCCTGATGATGGGCAACTGCTACAACATCGGCCTGGCATTGATTTCTTATTTCTTCAAACCAGTTGTATCGCAATTCCCGGGCTGCCATTTCGATGGAAATACGTTTTTCGGCTGCATATCGGGTAGTATCAAAATCAATTGTATGCAGGCGGATTCCATATCTTTTGCATAGCTGTCGGACAAATTGCTCGTCGCGGTTTGATTCTTCGCCACGCAGATGGAAATTGCAATGTGCAGCTTCGCAGTGATAGCCTGCTGCATGAAGGATGCATAACAATGCCACCGAGTCGGCTCCACCGCTCAATGCGACCAGGATTTTGCTGTCGGAAGAAAATAAATCCTCTTTTTCTATATACTGTGTAATCCGTTGTTGTATCATATTCTGCAAAGATAATAGTTTATTAAAGTATCTCAAGTGAATGGCCGTTGTTTTTAGTTGCAGGCAGTGTTTTGGAATACGAAAAAGCTTGTTATTTAAAAACAATCTAAATAATTTGCATGCTCCGAAGTTATGAATTATCTTTGCCGAAAATTTTGAGAGTTATGCGTTTGTCCGAATTAAAAACAGGCGAAAAAGGTGTCATCGTTAAGGTGTTGGGGCACGGTGGTTTTCGTAAACGTATTGTGGAGATGGGCTTTATTAAAGGTAAGACGGTTGAAGTGCTGTTGAACGCTCCACTAAAGGATCCCATTAAATATAAAGTCCTGGGTTATGAAATATCTCTTCGTCGCCAGGAAGCTGGGATGATTGAAGTGGTCAGTGAAGAAGAAGCTAAAAAACTGGCTGAAGAGGCTATTTATCATGAAGGACTGCCTGAAGATATATCTGTAAAAGAAGAAGAGATGAAACGGTTGGCGTTAGGTAAACGCCGTACCATCAACGTTGCCTTGGTCGGAAACCCGAACAGTGGCAAAACTTCTTTGTTTAACTTGGCTTCCGGTGCTCACGAGCATGTGGGAAATTATAGCGGTGTGACTGTAGATGCCAAAGAAGGCTATTTCGACTTCGAAGGTTATCATTTCCGCATTGTCGATTTGCCGGGAACCTATTCTTTGTCGGCATATACGCCGGAAGAGATTTATGTCCGCCGTCATATTATCGACGAAACTCCGGATGTGATTATAAATGTGGTTGACTCCTCTAATTTGGAACGGAATTTATATCTGACTACTCAATTAATTGATATGAATGTCCGTATGGTAGTGGCTCTGAATATTTATGATGAGTTGGAATCCAGCGGAAACACATTGGATTATCATTTGTTGAGCAAACTTTTCGGAGTTCCGATGGTGCCTACCGTAAGTAAGAAGAACCGTGGATTGGATACTTTGTTTCATGTTGTCATCAATCTTTATGAAGGAGTAGACTTCTTTGATAAAAAAGGAAATATGAATCCGGAAGTGCTCAGAGACTTGGCCGAATGGCATGATTCTTTGGAAGACCGGAAAAACCATGAAGAAGAGCACTTGGAAGATTATGTACGGGAACATAAGAAAAGCGGGCGTGTCTTCCGTCATATTCATATCAATCATGGACCTGATTTGGAGAAAGCCATTGAAGCGGTAAAAGAGGAAGTTTCCAAGAACGAATTTATCCGTCATAAATATTCCACTCGTTTCCTGTCTATTAAATTGTTGGAGAACGATCCGGATATAGAGAGCTTTGTACGCACTTTGCCGAATGCCGGAACTATTTTTAGCATCCGTGATAAAATGGCTAAGCGTATTCAGAATACGTTGAATGAAGATTGTGAATCTGCTATTACGGATGCAAAATATGGTTTTATCAGTGGTGCGTTGAAAGAAACATTTACTGACAACCATTTGGAACAGGCGCAGACAACAAAAGTGTTGGACGCTATCGTTACTCATCGTATTTGGGGGTATCCCATCTTTTTCCTTTTCATGTATCTGATGTTTGAGGGCACTTTTGTGCTTGGAGAATATCCGATGATGGGAATTGAATGGCTAGTGGAGCAGATTGGTGATTTGATACGCAATAATATGTCCGAAGGGCCGTTGAAGGATATGCTGGTTGACGGTATTGTCGGTGGAGTAGGGGGAGTCATTGTCTTCTTGCCGAATATTCTTATTCTGTATTTCTGCATTTCGTTGATGGAGGATTCGGGATATATGGCACGTGCCGCATTTATTATGGATAAGATTATGCATAAGATGGGATTGCACGGGAAGTCGTTTATTCCGTTGATTATGGGATTCGGATGTAATGTGCCTGCTATTATGGCTTCACGTACGATTGAGAACCGGAAAAGCCGTCTTATTACGATGCTGGTTAATCCATTGATGTCTTGCAGTGCCCGTCTGCCTATCTATTTGTTGCTGGTGGGAGCTTTCTTTCCGAACAATGCCAGTCTGGTGTTGTTAAGTATTTATGCGATTGGGATATTTCTGGCTGTGCTATTGGCACGTTTGTTCAGTAAGTTCCTGGTGAAGGGTGACGATACTCCGTTTGTGATGGAGCTTCCGCCATACCGGATGCCGACAGCTAAATCAATTTTCCGTCATACATGGGAGAAAGGAGTCCAGTATTTGAAGAAGATGGGAGGAATTATTATGATTGCTTCTATTATCATTTGGTTCTTGGGGTATTATCCGAATCATGACGCATATGAGACGGTAGCCGAACAGCAGGAGAATTCTTATATAGGTCAGCTTGGCCGTGCAATAGAGCCGGTGATTGCGCCTATGGGATTTGACTGGAAACTGGGTATCGGCTTGATTTCGGGAGTAGGAGCGAAAGAATTGGTTGTTAGTACTTTAGGAGTTTTGTATGTAGACGATCCGGAAGCTGATGAGGCCAGTTTGGCGGAGCGGATACCGATAACTCCATTGGTTGCTTTCTGTTATATGTTGTTTGTGCTGATTTATTTCCCTTGTATTGCAGCATTGGCAGCTATCAAGCAGGAATCCGGTAGTTGGAAATGGGCACTCTTCGCTGCCTGTTATACAACGGGATTAGCTTGGCTTGTTTCATTCGCGGTTTATCAGATTGGAGGACTATTTGTATGAATAATTGGCAGGAATGGGTAGTCGGAGTACTGATTGTACTCTGCATTGCCCGAGTCATATATGGAATTTATGTTTTTTTTCGTCGTACGCGAGAAAGCGCTAATCCTTGCGATAGCTGTGTAAGTGGCTGTGAACTAAAGGATATGATGGAGAAGAAACAAAAAGAGTGCGGTGTAAAGAAAAAAAGTACAAAGAAAAATTGCTGTGGATAGTTGGTAGTTTCAAAATTTGTACTACCTTTGCAACCGCAAACGAGAAATAACGGTTCCTTGGATGAGTGGCTTAGTCAGCGGTCTGCAAAACCGTGTACGGCGGTTCGAATCCGCCAGGAACCTCAAGGAAAGCTCCGAAACTACTTCAGATAAAGGGTTTCGGAGCTTTTTATTTCTTTGAGGTATACAGATGGGGCGTAGGCTCTGATGAGGTTTACTTTTAGGCAAATAAGAAAATTCCGAAAGCATGAAATCAATATTCAATGAAGAACAGCAGAAGAAGGCTGCATTTATCTTGGAAAGCCCTCTGTCTAAGTTATCCGAACTTTACTCTAATGAATTAAAGGATTTGGCTGTGGTTTGGTGTTATTACTCTGGAAAGATAGAGGGTAATACTTATACCTACGTTGAAACGGAGGCATTATTGAAAGATGGTATCACTTCTGAAAAGAAGTATGAGGATGCCAAGATGCTTAAAAATCTTTATAACACATTCACTTCTGAATTGGAATATATCAATAAAGGAAACAATAAAGAAACCATAGATGAGCGTACTCTGTTCAGAATACATCAATCTATTTCCACAGGATTGGTATCAAATGAAGAATCAGGTTCGTTACGGACACGTGCCGTTCGTATTAGTGGAACAGAATATGTCCCACCCAAGAATCTTCAAGAGATTAAAAGTAAATTGAACGAGATTCTTTTTCTGCAGGAAGAATATGCCAATCCGTTAGAAAAAGCCATATATTTGCATTGTAATCTTGCTCGCCTGCAACTTTTCATTGATGGAAACAAGCGGACTGCAAGAATGATAGAAAGCGTTGTTTTGATGAATGTTGATATTATTCCTGTATATTCAGCCAAAGATTCTGATATTTTGAATTACAGGAAGAGTTTGATCGTTTTCTATGAAACAGAGGATTATAGTAAGTATGCTGACTATTTTTTGAATAGGCAGATTGAACGTATTAAGGAGATAGAATAGTTAAGACTATTGTTTTTTTTAATCATAAGTTATTGTTTTCCTATAATCCCCGTCACTTTTCTTTGTGAATCCATTTTTTAATAATGCTTTTATTGAGATTATATTTTCCTCAGAAGGGTCTGCGGATATTTCTTTGCCGCCGATTTGAATAATTTTTTCTTCCAGCAGTTGAATGATTCTTTTGCCAATACCCTTATTCAAATATTCCTCCTCACCAATCAGATAGCCGATCTCATACGTGTGATTTTTTTCTGTAATGTCTCCATACAATTCTTTGAAGTCATGTTCTTCTTCCTCTAAGTCTTTTAAATAAAAACAATCGGTATAGAGACAGTATCCAATTTCCCTGTCGTTGTAGTAAACAATGAAGTGTTTTAAGAAACTATATTTTCCATTTCTTTCATTTATTTCGTTTAGCCAGTCTTCTTTTTCTCCAAACCATTTTTTGATATATTCCTTGTCCAGCCATTTATCAAATAATGGTATGTCTTTGTCTATTAGAGGCTTTAATTCAATTCTGCTCTTATTTATCATAAACTCATTTTAAGTTGTTCATTCGCTTTTAGTAAATTCGGATTTTCCTGTAAAAATACTAAATAATTTTAGGCTTTTCCCTATTGACGATTATAGAATTCACCGGTTAAGTATGATTTTCCTGTGTTACTTTTGTAGTAAACCAAAAGAAAACATTATGAAAAAGATTTTATTCATTCTATTTGTTGCACAGTTTGTTTTAGCTCCTTATATGACAAAGAGCTATGGTGCAAGGGCTATCGAGGAGAATCACGAATATTCGATGGGTGATCAGGGAAAGAGGACAGTCAAGAAAGACATCTTCGGGAATACCATTATTGAAGACGATAAAGGTAATAGAGAGACGATTAAAAAGGACATCTTGGGAAATCTTATCATAGAGGATGATAAAGGCAACCGCAAGACTGTAAGAGAAGATATTTTAGGGAATATCACAATCGAAGATAATAAGGGTAATAGAAAAACTATTCGGGAAGATATCTTGGGAAATCTTACTGTTGAGGATAATAAAGGTAACCGCAAGACTGTAAGAGAAGATATTTTAGGGAATATTATAATCGAGGACAATAATGGTTATAGAAAAACTGTTCGGGAAGATATTTTGGGAAATACTATTATTGAAGACAATAACGGTAATCGGAAGACAGTGAAGGAAGATATCTTCGGGAATACCATAATTGAGGATAATAAGGGTAATAGGACAACTTTTAAGAAAGATATTTTTGGTAACCAAATAATAGAAGATAGCAAGGGAAATAGGAAGGTCATTAAAAAAGATATCTTCGGAAATACAATTATTGAAAAGTATTAAAGTATGTGACTGGGGATGTCTGATTCTTTCGCTATCTTTGTATCGAAATATATCGGAAATTAGTTGAATGCATCCATGAATCGTATAAAAGGCATACTTTATGCGGCAGTATCCTCCTCCACTTTTGGGCTTGCTCCGTTCTTTTCTATCACTCTGTTGTTAGCTGGTTTTTCAGCATTTGAGGTGCTTTCCTATCGTTGGGGAGTGGCGTCGGTTGTGTTGACGGCATTTGGTTTATTTTCAGGGTGTAGTTTCCGGTTGTCAAAGAAAGACTTCGGAGTTGTCTTTTTATTAAGTCTGTTGCGGGCGGTAACCTCATTCAGTTTGATTATTGCCTATCAGAACATTGCCAGTGGTGTGGCGTCCACGATTCATTTTATGTATCCGTTGGCAGTTGCTTTGGCAATGATGTTTTTCTTTCAGGAAAAGAAGTCGCTTTGGGTAATGTTCGCTGTTCTTATGTCTTTGCTGGGAGCGGCTTTACTTTCATTGGGAGAGCTGGATGCAAAAAACGGTAATACGATGATTGGCTTAGTGGCGGCTTGTGTCTCTGTTTTTTCATATGCAGGATATATTATTGGAGTACGGACAACGCGGGCTGTGCAAATAAACTCTACGGCGCTGACTTGTTACGTCATGGGCTTTGGAACTGTTTTTTACCTTATAGGAGCTTTTTGTACTTCCGGGCTCCAGTTAGTGTCAGATGGATATACTTGGCTGATAATTTTAGGGCTTGCTTTGCCGGCAACTGCTATTTCTAATATAACCTTGGTGCAGGCAATCAAATATGCAGGACCTACATTAACCTCAATTTTGGGAGCTATGGAACCATTGACAGCAGTTGTAATAGGAGTTTTAGTTTTCAAAGAGCTTTTTACGGCGAATAGCGCGATTGGGATTCTTTTGATTTTGATAGCTGTCAGCGTAGTCGTATTCCGTAGGCAGAAGTCTTGAGCATAAGGATTAAATAAAAAAAGCTGTTTATCATATCGATAAACAGCTTTTTTATTAGTGAGCCTCTTGTCGGATTCGAACCAACGACCCCGAGATTACAAATCACGTGCTCTGGCCAACTGAGCTAAAGAGGCGTTATTTTCTTTTGCGGGTGCAAAGGTATGAATTTATTCTAAAAATGCAAATACGTCACGCACTTTTTTTATATTTGCAGTCTCACTAATGATTATAAGAAGATGAAAAAGAGAATTATGAATGTGTGTGGAATGGCATTTTTAGCCATAAGTATATTGGCGTGTTCCGGTCAGAAGAAAGGAACGGCGAGTGCTGAAACTACAACGGATAGCATGAAAGTGGCTTCGGAGGCATTGACCGCCGAAGCGGATAGTACAGGATATATCGTTCGGGTAGGAGAGACGGCTCCCGATTTTACGATAACTTTGACCGATGGCAAGCAGGTAAGTTTATCTTCTCTTCGGGGTAAAGTTGTGATGTTGCAGTTTACAGCGAGTTGGTGTGGTGTATGTCGGAAAGAAATGCCATTTATTGAAAAAGATATTTGGCTGAAGCATAAAGGCAATGCTGATTTTGCGTTGATTGGCATTGACCGTGACGAACCGCTTGATAAAGTACTTGCTTTTGCCAAATCTACAGGAGTCACTTACCCGTTGGGATTGGATCCGGCAGCTGATATTTTCGCAAAATATGCCCTGCGCGAATCCGGCATAACGAGAAATGTATTGATAGATAAAGAAGGTAAAATCGTAAAATTGACTCGTTTGTATAATGAGGAAGAGTTTGCTTCCCTTGTGCAGATGATTAATGAAATGCTAAAATAAAACAAATACTTTTTGGTGAATTATAGCATGCAGAAAATAGTGACGCTATCCCGACAAGATAGCGTCACTATTTGGGCTATATGGCGACACTATCCGGAGTACATACCGTCACTATATTAATCTTGGATTATTCAGGCGAGACTGAGCTTTGCCAAATAATCATAATGTTTACCTTCTTTTACCAGTTCGACTTTGAACCCACATTCGGACGCATATAAGCTAAGTGTCTGGAAATCTATATATAACCAATCGAACGTATCCCCTTTCACATCCTTATATTGCATCTGAAAATCAACTTCTCCGTAATAATCTCCGGCCAAATCAATGACTATGCTGCCGTCCTCTTCTTCGAAAAGATAACGAAGGTCGCTGGAGTCCATCAATATGCATCCGCCGGGGCGAAGGATGCGTTTCATACGTTGAAAGAAATCGGGCATATTGCTTAACTTTCCGATAACTCCCGAACCATTCATCAGCATCAGGATAGAATCGAACGTATCAGTAAATGTTTCATCAAAGAGATTGACGAGACGGGCGTCATTGACTCCCCGTTGTTTCATGACCTCGACAGATAGCGGAGAAATATCAATGGCACATACCTCTTTCCCCATTTCCTGAAGTGCCAATGCATGGCAACCACTTCCTGCACCCACGTCTAATATCCGTCCTGTCGCCATTTGCAGAGCGGTACGTTCCAGCGCAGGCATGGATTGGATATTGCGGAACAGTTCCTTGACGGGGATTTCATCTTCTTCGAATTGAGAAGAAAATACTCGTAAGCGGTCGGCTCTGCGATGATTGAAATAATCAGAAATAGCGGCTCCCATCGGGTCCTTTTCTGCAGAAAGAATTGTTGTTGCCATTGACGGTTATATATTGTTTTAGTCGGCAAAGATAAATAAATCCGTAGAAAAGGATTATCTTTGCCGTTGGAAATGTGAATATTAATAATGTATATTATATGAGTATAGAAGAAGCAATGATGGGTGGAATCGTCTTTAAAGGTAAGAAAGATAAGCCCAAAGAAGAGGAAAAAGTGAAAACGAAAGCGAAGAAAGCAACCTATATTCGTGGACAACACGGTTCGGGAGCAGCAAAGATGAAAGCGGATATCCGTAAAAAAAGAGCAAATCGACATAAGAAATAAATATCGTGATAATCAATATTATTATTTGTGTAGCGGCAATTATACTACTATTAAAGGGAATTTCCCTGGTGTTAAGAACGATGATGGTCTGGATGATGTTTGTTGATATAATGAAGAATAGCAGAACAAAGATGCATGGAAGGGTTGTGGAGGTACAGACTAAGACTTATAGTAGCGATGATGGTGATATTACTGCGAATTATCCCATAGTGGAGTATAAATCGGATGAAGAGAAAGAAATGCATCGTCGAATAGCCACATATGATTTTATCGTGGAAACGGCTGATTATTCTCATAAGTTATATTCTCAAAAGACACCTCACGTAGGAGATAAGGTAACAGTTATATGCAACCCGAAGACTCCGGACAAAATCTTGGCATTTTCCACTATGCCTCTTACAAGATTATTATGTAAACTGTTTGCTCCCGGATGTATCTATGTGGCAGCAAGTATCTTAGGCGTCTGTTATGTATTTATTAAATGATTGATAAGAGAGTAAAGCACTCTCTTCTGAAATAAATTACCCCTGTCACACATAGCTGTAACAGGGGTAATCTTATTAATTGGAGGATTTTAACACACTTTCAATTACTTCTGTGGAAGTATCTCAATCCAATAGTCGTCCGGGTCATTGATGAAATAAAGCCCCATAGCAGTATTTTCAAAACATACACAATTCATTTCTTTGTGATAAGCCCTGACTGCATCATAATCACCGGCTACACGAAAACAGAGATGGCTTTCATTCTCGCCCAGTTCATACGGAGCGGTATGCTCTTTCAGACAAGTCAATTCCAGGAGAAAACCCGTTTCGTTGTCTGTCAGATAAACTAATGTGAACGAACCGTCGGAAGCTTCTTTCCGGTGATGTTCTTTCAAACCGAGCGCTTTCTCATAGAAAGCAATGCTACGTTCCAGATTTGTTACATTGATATTGAAATGGTCAAACTTACTTTTTATTTCCATTGTTGCAATCTTCCTTATTTTTTCATTAAGAGCTTCACAATCTCACCGACATATGTGCGGGGTTGTCCGGCTTGCGGAGCGGTTTGTGAAGGCAGTTTCTTACATTCGATAACAGCCGACGGAGTTGTTTGGTTCGGAGCGTAGAGTTTCAGAGTATAACTATCCGCTTTTTCTATGGCATCGTAAGACTGCTCAGGTGAAAGCGTGCAGTAAGCCACAGCCTTGCCCGACTGATAACCCAGTGCGCCACCGGCATTTGCAGTCATATTTGTCATGTTGAACTCATCCTTTCCGATGCTGATAACCAATTTTCCGCTTCCCATCAACGCATATACTTCACCCGGAATCTGCTTCAAATTAACCTCAGTATAACCCGGCATATCTGCTGAAGCCTTGCCTACAGGAGTAGCAGGAGTAAGAGTTGCGGCAGGAACGGTCTTCTGAGCAGGTTCGGCAGTTGTCACTTTAATATCAGTCTTCGCATCTGTACCGCCAATAACAATCGGACCTGCGGCTGCAACGATTGACGGAGCTTTTTGCTCTTCTTCCTTCTTCTTTTTCTCTGCTCTCGGGCGAGTATCCGGTGCTCCGAAAGCTACGGCTACATCCATAAATATATCATCTGCGAAATCTACCGTTTTTCTACGCCATTTAGCCAATCCGCGCACCAGTTTAGTCTTCGCTTTGTTAAGCGCATATTTGTCGGTAATCCATTCTTCCGCTTTATATTTTTCGGTATCGCGGTAGGTGAAACGTATCTTTTCCAGTTCTACCAGGCAATTTCCAGGTTTGCAAGTCACTGTAATCTGGTAATTGACTAATGTGCGGTCCAAAGACAACGCACTGGAACTGAATACAATCCATTCTTCTCCCACGCCGGCAATCGTACCTTTGGCTTCGTCGGAAAAAACGATGCGGCTGTCGACGTTTTTATTTTCTTTCAGGCGTTCGTCCATCCACTTCATTATCGTATCGTAGATTTGTGCCTGGCTCATTCCGGGAATCTGGAATTCCTTGGAGAATACTACTTTACCATCCACTTCGGGAACAGCCCCAGCAAGATACCTGGTATCGTCTTTTTTGTCTTTTGCAGAATCTGCCTTCATTGCCATCGGCAATGCGAGGAACAGGGTAAGAAACAGAATCGTAAATTTATTCATAATTATAATGTGTTTATTTGGTAATTTCAAAACTTTCGCCCCGACGGGTGATGCTGATAAAACGGCATCCTGCATCTTCGGCAAAATTTTGGAGCGCGTTGCCGCCTTCATAATCTTCACTGAAGTGCATGGGCACAAATATAGTAGTTTTTATTTGTTCGATGAACTGTTTTGCCCCTTTCATGTAATCTTTTCCCATTCTCTGATCTACCGGAAACAGTACTAAATCAATGTTTGGCGCTTTTTCTTTTAAATATTTAACTTCTGCAAGGAAATCACCGTTGGCTTTTCGTATCTCAGCTTCGGTGGATTCTTCACTCCAGTGCCAGTTGTTCAAGTCTCCGGCATGGAAGATACTCCAACCTTGCAGATGAATCAGGAACGAACTGCCGACATCCGTAGAGCCGAACGCATCAATGCGGATTGTGTCATCTTCGTACGTTTCTCCTTTTTTAATATAGAAAGCATCTTCGGCTTTAGTGCGATGTGATTTCAGAATATCTTTGGAGAAAACATACTGAATGTCGGGACGTTGTTCTTTCCACGTCAATATATCACGGTTGAAGTGGTCGGGATGAAAGTGGGTAGCCAATACGTACAGTTTACCCGGCCTTTGCAGGAGATAATCATGTACGATTCCCCGGTTATGTTCGGATTCGGAAGAATCTTTGTAGTAATCAATGATAACAGTCACGCCTTCCGCTTCGATGGCGAAACCGCTGTGATAGATATAATCCAGTGTCATAAGCTGAATGTTTTATAGTTGCAATATTACGTATTCTAGTTGGAGTTGCCAAGAAAAATCGACGAAATCAGGGAGCAAGGCGACTGATTTCCCATTCACCATCCGGTTGCAGGGTGTATAAGAAGCGGTCGTGCAGACGGTTGGGGCGTCCCTGCCAGAACTCGATTCTTGTAGGCGTAACTGCATATCCGCCCCAGTTGGCAGGTCTTTCTACATTTTTCCCTAACCACCGGGCTGCTTCTCTGACAAAAGCACGCATCAACTGCATCCTGCTTTTGATAGGCTGACTTTGCGGGGAGATTCGTGCGCCGATTCTGCTTTTGTAAGGACGTATACGGAAATATTCGTCCGATTCTGCCGGTTCAACTTTGGCTGCCGTTCCTTCTATATGCACTTGTCTTTCGAGCGCATGCCACACAAAAGAAAGGGAGATATACGGATTTTGTGCCAATTGCTTTCCTTTACGGCTTTCGTAATTCGTGTAAAAGATAAACTTCCCGTCATGAAGCCCTTTCAGTAGCACGGTACGCGTGGACGGTTTTCCTTCGGGGGACACAGTGCCCACAATGACAGCGGTCGGTTCGTCTACTTCTGCGTCAATCGCTTCTTGCAGCCAGCGGCTGAAAAGCGAAAGCGGGTCGCCGGGAAGTTCATTTTCCCGCAACCCGCTTTTGGTATATTCCTGTCGGATATCAGCTAGATTTGTTCTCATCTACAAACTGTAACTTCTAATTAATAATTTCTCACATCGGTACTTCTATCAATAGAATATGTGAGTCCTTCAATGTTTCCAGTTCAAAACTGTTGGTTTCGTAAATACCCATTCCGTCACGACGTTTCATCACTTCGCCTTCTACTACAATTTCCCCTTCAATAAGGAATATATATACACCTGCATGACTTTGGTGCATGTGGTATCCCAACTTCTTTCCGGCTTCTACCTTGCCGATAGAGAACCAAGTGTCTTGCAAAAGGGAAGCGGGCGTACTGCCGTCGGGCGATACGATTACCGCCAACTCATTCGGACGTTCCAGTTCGGTGATATTGAAGTCCTGATAAACGGGACGCGTATTCCGTTCTCTCGGCATAATCCATATTTGCAGAAATTCCACTGGTTCTACGGGACTTGCATTCATTTCGCTATGGAAGATTCCTGTTCCGGCACTCATCGTCTGGATTTCCCCGACAGTGATAATCCGGCTGTTCTTCTTGCTGTCTCCATGTTGCAGATGACCTTTCAAGGGAATTGAAACGATTTCCATATTCTTATGCGGATGCGTCTGGAACCCTTCTCCGGGTGCAACTTTATCGTCATTCAGTACGCGGAGAGCACCGAAGTTGATACGGTCGGAATCGAAATATTCATCGAAACTGAAAGTATGGTGACTATCCAGCCAATCGTATTGGGAATGTCCTCTTGTATCTGCCTTATGTATAACTTTCTTCATAATTATCTCCTTTTTCTTGTTGATTATATATCATGTAAACAAAGCAATAGATTAAAAGTTTTATCTCTTCACTTCATTTAGCAGAGGTTTGTGATTGATAAAATCTTTTATGTTTTGCAAGGTTGTCAAGGCGATATTCTCCATCGCTTCGCGTGTGAAGAATGCCTGATGGGAGGTGACAATCACATTATTGAACGAGAGCAGGCGGGCAAGCACATCATCGTCGATGATGCGGTCGGACTGGTCTTCGTAGAAGTACTCGCTTTCTTCTTCATATACGTCCAGACCAGCGGAACCGATTTTCTTATTCTTTAACCCTTCAATCAGTGCATTGGTATGAATCAACTGTCCGCGACCGGTATTGATAATCATTACTCCGTCTTTCATCTTACCGATAGAGTAGTCATTGATAAGGTATTTCGTTTCTTCAGTGAGCGGGCAGTGTAGGGAGATAATATCCGAACTATGATATAATTCGTCCAGTGAAGTATAAACAATCTGCTCTTCCCGTGCGAAGTTATAATCAGGGTAGAGGTCATATGCCAGCACGTTCATACCAAACCCTCTTAGGATATGAATCAAAATTTTCGCTATTTTTCCTGTGCCGATGATACCTGCCGTCTTTCCGTGCATATCAAATCCCATCAAGCCATGAAGGGAGAAATTGCCGTCCTTAGTACGCCAGGAAGCACGTGGAATTTTACGATTCAACGATAGCATAAGAGCCACCGTGTATTCGGCAACCGCATAGGGGGAGTAAGCAGGAACGCGTACTACGGTGATTCCGGCAGCGGCAGCCGCATTCAAATCCACATTGTTGAATCCCGCACATCGTAGTGCCAGCAGTTTTACTCCATTCGCTGCCATGACACGGATTACTTCTGTGTCGGCAACATCATTAACAAAGATACATACGGCATCTACGCCTTGCGTCAGTAGTACATTGTTCTTATTCAGATGTCCTTTATAATAGCGTATCTCAAATCCGAACTCTTTGTTTTTATCATTGAAAGAAGACTCGTCATAAGGCTTTGTGCCAAAAAATGCAATAGTATAGCCCATCATATTATTCTATAATTTGTTATACTATAAAAACGTAAAAACAGGTGGATTTGTTTACTCTCCGTATGATGATAAATCTAGATTGTTTCATTAGAAACAGTTTGTTTTTTCAATTAAAATAGGCGGATAAATGAAAATAAGTGCACAAACATATCTCCCGTGTGCAATAATGTTGTATCTTTGCGCCCGAAATAATTTAAAAAAGATTTAGATGAGAAAAATTTCCTTGATTGGATTTGTAATGCTAATCGTTTCAATTCCAACTTTTGCCGGAGGTCTTCTGACAAATACTAATCAACACGCTGCTTTTCTTCGTATGTTATCTCGTGGTGCCACTATCGAAATTGATGGTGCCCTGTCCAATCCGGCCGGTTTGGCATTTTTGCCGAATGACGGTTTTCATGTGGGATTGAGTATTCAGAGTGCTTTTCAGACGAGAAATATTGATGCTAGCTTTATGACATATAGTGGTCTTGATGGTGCAACTCCTACCGTTTCCGATTTTAATAAGTATTATAAAGGTAAAGCTGCTGCGCCGATTATTCCCAGTGTATTTGCAGCTTATAAAAAAGGTGATTGGACCATTTCTGGTTTTTTTGCTATCACTGGTGGAGGTGGAAAGGCTTCGTTTGATGACGGTCTGCCTATGTTCGAGTCATTGGCTATGGCGGGTATTTTTCAAACTAGTGTAGAAAATTATAAAAAAACGCAAGGGCAAAGTCCGATTGTGACTCCCAATATGTACGATATTAACAGTGCGATGGATGGTAAACAATATATCTACTCCGTACAATTAGGCTTGTCTTACAAAATCAATGACTGGCTTTCTGTATTTGGTGGTGGCCGTATGAACTATTTTTCAGGTGGCTATGAAGGTTATTTGGATGCTAAATTGAAAGAAAGTTATGGCGGCAAGGATTTAATGAATTTGGCATTGGATTGCGATCAAACCGGCTGGGGATTGACTCCGGTTATCGGTGTGGATGCCAAGTTCGGTAAATTTAATTTTGGTGCTAAATATGAGTTCAAGACGAACTTGAATATAGAAAACAATACGAAAAAAAATACAGAAGAGAATGGTGCGTTAGCTGCTTTCAAACATGGTGTGAATACTCCTAATGATATTCCTTCTATGCTTTCGGTTGCTGCTGCCTATGAGATTTTGCCGGTATTACGTGCATCTGTAGAATATCACTTCTATGATGACAAGAAAGCGGGAATGGCTGGTGATAAACAGAAGTTTCTGACTAAGGGTACTAATGAATATTTAATGGGTATTGAGTGGGATGTAATCAAGCAATTGACATTGAGTTGTGGCGGACAGATCACTGACTACGGATTATCTGACGATTTCCAAAGTGATACAAGTTTCTCTTGTGACTCTTATACATTGGGTGTTGGAGCGAAAGTGAAATTGAGTGAAAGAGCAGCTTTGAATGTCGGATATATGTGGACTACTTATGAAGATTATACAAAAACTTCAAAGAACTATAATGGTACAGGGTTGCCCGGTACTAATGTATATAGCCGTACCAACAAAGTGTTTGGTGTGAGCTTGGATTATAGATTCTGATTTCATAATCCAATCTTTATATATAAGAAGCCGTCTCAAACATTGGGTTGAGGCGGCTTTTTAATTCTATATCAATTTATATTAGTTTAGAAAGAATACTGTACCAACATATTCAGCCGATTGGCGTGACGGGTTGAAGAACTGAAATCACTGCGCCATCCTCTCAAATATTCGACACCCACTTGTAGGTTACTGCTTACATTCCAAAAAGCATTAGCTACAAGATACTGTCCTTTACGATAAGATTCCGGGTTTTCACTTGGATACCCATTTTCTGAATAAAGTCTGGATAAACTATACGTACCCGATACAAAGAAATTCGGGCAAAAATTATATTGTAATCCGGCATACCATCCCAACATCGGAAGCACCTGCATCTTTCCTGCATCATCGGGATCGGGAACAATGTCCACATTCAGATTACTTAAATCATTCAGGTAAGAACCGATACCCTTACCATAGTTGAACTGTCCGTAAGCCTGCAACTTCTTTGTGATATTGAAAGTTGTGGATGCTTGCAGACCGAATCCGGTTGTAGAATATGCCTTGTCATATACATTACTTGAATAAGTCATACTGCGCACGATAGCACCTAGTTTGATATGACTGTTACTGTTCCAGTTGTATTGTGCGGAAGCAGCGAAGTCCGGCATCCGTTGGGTATTGATAGAAACATCACTGTTAGCCGTGCCGTCTACCGAAGGCATCTCCATGGCTACACCGAATTTCCAGTTTTTCAACTTATCGCACATATAGCTTAATTGCGTGGTGCGGTAAAAGGCTGAACCGTTAGGACCTGCAAAATCGATAGTAGGCGGAAGAGCGGAAAGATCCATGAACGAACCATAACTGTATCCGATGGTGAAACCGAGGAATTGGGCATACGCATTTTGCAGTTCAAAAGTCTTTCCGTCACCGCGGAAGTTACCGGCGGTGTAAACCACGAAGTCGCCGAGATGTTTCGTGCGTCCTACCAATTTAAGGAATAGGGTAGAAGTAGTGATATCCATCTGAAATTGATTCTTGGCAAAATTTCCTTTTCCCGGTTGGGGAATCAATGCCGGATAGAAATCCACGTCGTCAACAATCCCGTTAAAGTCATACTCCGCCGTTGCACGGACATATCCGCCGATGCCTAAAGCAAATTTTCCTTTTTGGTCGGTGAGCAGAAAGCGGGGAGCGTTCGGATCATGGAAACGCATCTGTGAACGGTCATTCATGATGCGGATAATTTCATCTCCTGCCTTATCCCGGGAGACGAACATGATAGAATTAGGTTCTTCATCTTCGATGACTACCTTCTTTTGTGCATTAGCACAGAGGGGGAAAATTCCCATCCCCAGTAGCATAGCTACCATTTTAAAACTTGTTTTCATTATCAGTTAAGTTTTAGGTGAATGCCCAATGAACAACTAAAAAAAGAAATGGTTGAAAAGCCCAAAGGAAAAATTGCCAAACTAATCGGAAGAATTGCTATTTATATTCATTCTAAAAAAGCGGATCTTTGTACCGTACTAATCAGATAAAAGAAATACGACGATGGGAAAAGTAGAATTTACACAAGGAATATTAGACATACAGCCGGATTTGCATCGCTTTGCATACAAGTTGACGGCAGACCGTGATTCAGCCAATGATTTAGTTCAAGACTGTGTATTGCAGGCATTGGATAATCATGAGAAGTTTACGTACAGTAAGAATCTGAAAGGGTGGATGTACACACTCATGCGCAATATTTTCGTGAACAACTATCGCCGTTCGGTTCGTGAAATGAATGTGATAGATGATACTTATTCTATCAACCAACAGTATTTGATTGAAGATGAAGATGCCGATAGATTTGAATTTACTTATGATATGAAGCAACTATATCGTGTGATACATTCGATACCGGAAGAAATGAAAGTACCCTTCCAGATGTTTGTCGCCGGATTTAAATATAGAGAAATTGCCGATAAATTAGGATTGCCGATGGGGACGGTGAAGAGCCGTTTATTTTTCATCCGCAAGCGGTTGAAAGAGGAATTGAAAGATTTCTCATCCTGACGCATACTCCTGATTGATTGAGTGATGTGTTTTAAGGTCAAAGTTGAAAGCCTTCCTATCAAGAATATAATGCTGATGGGAAGGCTTATGCATATGAAACAGAATGTTAGTTGATGCAAAGAATGTTTCTGAACATACTCTCTAAAATAAGAATTAATCGTTGTTCTTTTTTGGGGTTAATTTTGTATATTTGGCATAGGAAGTCTGTGAGATAGCTTTTTGCTTAAAGACGTTTTGAAAATTTAATTTGTGTATGGTATGGAGTATTCAGGTAAAAAACTGCCGGTCGGTTTTATATATATGTTAAATAAAAAGGACATGGTGGAGATTGAAAGCATTATAGGTTATTCTATTGATTCTGTATATTTGGATGGAACATCCTACAGCGAGACGAAGATGGCAAAATATGCTTTTGACAAAAGTAAGAATACGCATTTCTCTGTTGTTTATATCAACTATATAAAAGAAGAAGAAGGTCTGAGAATAAAAGTGGAACTATATGGAATTAGAAAATCTCATTTTTTGAATGAATCATCATTACTATCTCAAAAAGAAAAAGTAAAGTCTGAAACCATCGAACATATTAGGAGAGCTGTTCTTGCGTATAAGAATCATGTTTTAGATTCTAATTATGTGTTTGTTTCGTTATATTTAGAATAGCGAAAAGAGTTTGTCTCTTGATATGTAGATTTAGAATAGCTCTAGGTTTAAGTATTTACTTTATATACATCTCTTTTTGCCTTCTCACTTTTTTATTCTATCTTTGCAGCCCGAAAGAATAAAAAGACATTTGATGCCGTGAATAGCGGTCGTGTATTCTAGAACACCACGTAAAAAACAGGAATTATGAAAGAGAAAGTATCTGTACCTTTTATGCTGCTCGGCATTCTTTTTAATGTATGCCTTATCGCAGCCAATCTTCTTGAAACGAAAGTAATCCAAATCGGTAGCCTGACCGTGACCGCCGGATTATTGGTTTTTCCTATTTCTTATATTATCAATGATTGTATCGCCGAAGTTTGGGGGTTCAAGAAAGCGCGCCTTATCATTTGGAGCGGTTTTGCGATGAACTTCTTTGTTGTAGCCCTCGGACTGATAGCAGTTGCCATTCCGGCTGCTCCTTTTTGGGAAGGAGAGGAACATTTTGATTTTGTATTCGGTATGGCTCCCCGCATTGTGGCTGCCAGTCTGATGGCATTCTTGGTCGGTTCGTTCCTCAATGCATATGTGATGAGTAAGATGAAAGTAGCCAGCCAGGGGCGTAACTTTTCCGCCCGTGCCATTTGGTCGACTGTTGTAGGGGAGACGGCAGATTCATTGATTTTCTTTCCGGTAGCTTTTGGCGGGATTATTGCCTGGAAAGAACTGCTCATAATGATGGGAATCCAAATCGTACTGAAATCCATGTATGAAGTGATGATTCTTCCGGTGACTATCCGTGTGGTAAAAGCCATCAAGAAAATAGACGGTAGCGATGTCTACGATACCGATATCTCCTACAACGTACTGAAAGTCAAAGATATTTAAGATAGATAATGAATAGAGAAGCAGCATTAGTTGTGTTCAGTGGCGGACAGGATTCCACCACTTGCCTGTATTGGGCGAAACGCAACTTTAAAAAAGTATATGCCCTGAGTTTCCTGTATGGTCAGAAACATCAGAAAGAAGTGGAACTGGCACGGGAAATAGCCCGTAAGGCGGAAGTGGAATTTGATGTGATGGATGTATCCTTCATCGGACAACTGGGACGTAACTCCCTGACCGACGCTACAATGGTGATGGACCAAGAGAAACCGGCAGATAGTGCTCCCAATACATTTGTTCCGGGACGCAACCTGTTCTTTCTAAGTATTGCGGCAGTATATGCCCGCGAACGCGGTATCAATCACTTGATAACAGGAGTTTCACAAACAGATTTCAGCGGTTACCCCGATTGCCGCGATGCATTTATAAAGTCCCTCAATGTAACATTGAACCTGGCTATGGATGAACAATTTGTGATTCATACCCCTCTGATGTGGATTGATAAAGCGGAAACATGGGCTTTGGCAGACGAATTGGGAGTATTGGAGCTGGTTCGCACCGAGACTTTGACATGCTATAATGGTGTTCAGGGAGATGGTTGCGGGCATTGTCCGGCTTGTACGCTGCGTCGGGAAGGACTGGAAAAGTATTTAAAAAGTAAGAATCAATAATATCTCTACATAGAGATAAAAAATGCATTTTTTGCTGTCACCTGTCACACTTTAGTTGTTAACCATTTGAATGTAAGATGAATAGACTGTGACAGCAAGTGGTGACAGCAACTAAACCAGACATTTTTCCGTCACATCTACTGTCACCGGTAAGTTCTAATGAATAGAATGGTCGTAGCTTCTGTTCGGAACGTATTGGCTCAATTTAGTTTCAACGGCTTGAAACTGTTGTTTCATCGGTGAGAAACTAAAGTTTCAACGGTAGGAAACTAAAGTTTCTATTGCTTGAAACTATCAGTTCCAAGGCTTGAAACTCTTTGTTTCAAGTAATGAAACCATTTGTTTCAAGGCATGAAACACTTTGTTTGACCACATGTAACGTTTCGTAACAAGCAAGGCGGGGACAAAGCAGCCGTGGGGGGAGAATTGATGGTGATAGGTGATAGATACGGTGATAGGTTGTAAAATGAATCATTCACCACTCAAATGCTTATAAATAAGGTATTTGAGTCTGGCCGGTGATAGGTGAAAGAGGAAATGCGTTTTTTGTATAATGTAGAGGTGGTAGTAAACGAGTACAAATGACAGAATTAAAAGACCAACTTTCCTTATTAGGAAGAAAGACCGAGTATAAGCAAGATTATGCTCCTGAAGTATTGGAAGCCTTTGATAACAAGCATCCTCAGAATGACTATTGGGTACGTTTCAACTGCCCTGAATTTACAAGTCTGTGTCCCATCACCGGGCAGCCGGACTTTGCAGAGATACGTATCAGCTATATTCCGGATATAAAAATGGTAGAAAGCAAGAGCTTGAAACTCTATCTTTTCAGCTTCCGTAATCATGGTGCTTTCCATGAGGATTGCGTGAATATCATCATGAAAGACCTCATCAAACTTATGAATCCCAAATACATCGAAGTAACAGGAATCTTTACCCCCCGTGGCGGTATCTCTATCTATCCGTATGCCAATTACGGTCGTCCGGGGACAAAATTCGAACAGGTGGCTGAACATCGGTTGATGAACCGGGAATAGAACCGCAGGTCTGTTTACCAAGAAAGATATTTTAGATTAGAAAAGCTAAAATTATCGGCTGAAGGTCAGAAAGGCTTTTGCGGAGTAGTTTGGTAGCCTGCTGTATGCGATAGGCGACAGTTTTGGGCGAAACTCCTAACTTCTCTGCAATCTCTTTGTGGCTCATCTTCGTAAAGCGGTGTTGAATAAACGTTTCGCGATAGGAAGCGGGTAATTCATCGATGGCTTCTTTTATTCTTTTGGTAAGCTCCATGAGTTGATACGTATCTACGTTCTGTATCATGCTCTCCATCTCTTCGTAGAAATTAGTATCAGCAGTGTACTTCAACTGCTTTTGTTTTATACAATTTAACGATCTCCGATACACCGATTTAAGCAAATATCTACCTAATGATGTATCTATCAGGAGCGTTTCCCGATGTTCCCATAACCATAAAATAGCGTCACCGGCAATTTCTTTTGCATCTTCGTAGTCGACAAAACGCCTTCCGTATGCGCACAATATAGGGTAGTATTCTTTAAAAATACGGTCGAAAGCAGTTATTTCTCCATTCTGTAGAGACGCTAGTAATTGTTGCTCATCTATCTGCGTGTTTTTCATATGGTGCAATGATACTATAATTATTCGAAAGAATAGAAAGTATAAACGGTAATTAACCATATTGTTTATAATAGTTAAAGATGAAATAAACCTTAGTATTTTTTTTCTCCCGCTTGTCTCTTCAATGAAAACAAGTAGAAACATGAAAATGGAAGAAATAAACATAGAAGATTTGCTTATCAGATATTATGATGGCGAAGCAACGGCAGACGAGGTGCAGGAGATAGAAGCGTGGATAGAGGTGTCGGACGAGAACAGGCAGAGAGCAGCAGAAGTGTACACGTTGCTTCTTGCGGTCGATACCAAGAACACTATTGACGCTATGGACATGGAAAAAGAACTGTCGACGGTAAAGATGAAGATGAAAACGGCCGGACACCCGGTTGCCTGGTGGAAATGGATGCAGCGTGCCGCAGCAGTCATGTTCATACCGATGGCTATTACTATTCTCTTGTTGCTGAATCAATCCGGCCCCGCTTCTTCTGTCTACGTCCAAATGCTTGAAGTAGAGACTCAGCCGGGCGTGGTCACTTCTTTCAGGCTGCCGGACAGTACGCTGGTATATTTGAACTCGGCTTCCACGTTGCGCTACCCTTCCATTTTCACCGGTGATACCCGTGAGGTAAGTCTGAGCGGCGAAGCCTATTTTGATGTGACGAAAGATCCCGACCATAGATTCATAGTCTCTACTTCCCAAAATTCAAAAGTAGAAGTTCTGGGTACACGCTTTAACCTGGAAGTGTTCGACGATATGGAAGATGTGGTAACGACATTGGTAGAAGGCAAGGTAGAATTCAAATACCATAAAGCGGGCAGTGAACAGAAGATGACAATGAAGCCGGGACAGAAAACGGTTTATAACAAGAAGAGTGGAGAGATACAGGTAAAGACCACCAGTGGAGAATCGGAATTGTCCTGGAAAGATATGAAAGTGATTTTCGACCGTACCTTTTTGAAGGATGCATTGCACATGCTGGAAAAGCGGTATAATGTAGAGTTTATAGTGAAAACCGCCAAATATGACAAATATACATTCACCGGAACATTTACGGATCAGTATGTAGATGAAATATTGGAGAACTTTAAGATATCGTCACGTATCCGTTGGCGGAACGTCGAGAAAGAAGACCGAAATCAAGGAAAGAGGCTAATAGAGATATATTAGAAACCTTTATGTTTAACTAATTAAATTTGATACAATTATGAATTACTACAAACCCCCTTAAACAAAAAAAAGACATACAGGCACGATGCTCCAACATCAGCCTGTATGTGAAAGCCTTTAAACTGTTTGCACGCAAACAGAGTAAATTATTTCTTAACTTTAATTCATGCAAAGATATGAAGAAAAACAACTATGTCCAACAATTATGGGTGGATAATCCCGTTTTTGCCCTTTGGAGAAAAATTCCTTTATCTATGAGACTATTATTTGCATTTTGTTTTTGTTTCGTTGGACTCTTATGCGCTAACGATAGCTATGCCCAACGTACTATGATTAATGTGAAAGCACAAAACCTGACTGTAAAAGAGGTGCTCTCCCAAATTGAAGCACAATCTGATTTTAGTTTTTTCTACAATGACAGCCATGTTGACTTGAATCGCCGGGTATCGGTATTAACTGAGCGTAACAATATATTTAACATCTTAAATGAGGTATTCAAGAATACCAACGTCAAATACGTCGTTCATAACAAGAAGATTATACTGTCTACCGAAATTCCCGAAGTATCTTCCGTAAAACAGACCACCGTACAGATAAAGGGAAAAGTATCGGATATGTTCGGCGATCCGGTCATCGGTGCCACGGTCATGGAAGACGGCACTCAGAATGGTACAATCACAGACCTGGACGGAAATTTCATTCTGAACGTTGCGTCATCCAATGCGACAGTCACAGTTTCTTATGTGGGCTATATTTCGCAGACCGCAAAGGTGCATACGGGAAAACCTCTCTTGATAACCTTGAAAGAAGATACCAAATCACTCGACGAGATTGTAGTCGTAGGTTTTGGTACACAGAAAAAGGTAAACCTTACCGGTTCGGTATCTACGGTAAATGCCGAGGATTTATTGTCGCGTCCGGTTTCCAACGTAAGCCAGGCTTTGCAGGGGTTGGTGCCGGGAATGAACTTCTCTTATGCTTCCGACGGCAATGGCGGTGAAATCGGTGCGGACATGAAAGTCAATATTCGTGGAGCAGGTACGATTGGCGACGGTTCCAATGCTTCTCCGTTGATTTTGATAGACGGCATGGAAGGAAATATGAATATGCTGAATCCGAATGATATTGAAAGCATATCTGTGCTGAAGGATGCGGCAGCTTCCTCTATCTACGGTTCGCGCGCGCCGTTCGGTGTGGTGCTGATTACGACTAAGAAAGGAAAAGCGGGAAAAGTGAATGTGAATTATAATAATAGTTTCCGTTGGTCGGAGGCTATCAATCTTCCGGAAGTGGCGGATTCCTACACTTATGCCAAGTACTTCAATAAAATGCAGTTGAATGATGGCAAAACGGCGGTGCAGTTTGATGACACCCGTCTTCAGGCCATCAAGGACTATGCGTCGGGAGTGATTACCACTACCACCCAGCCTAATAGAAATACCCCTACCATTTGGGACTGGATAGGCAATACGGACACAGACTGGTATGATGTAGTCTTCGGGGGAACTGCGTTCTCGCAAGAACATTCTCTCAGTGTGAGTGGCGGAACGGAAAAAATCCAGTATTATTTTTCGGGCAACTACATGGGGCAGGAAGGAATGGTGGCTATCCGTCGGGATAAGTTGCAACGTTATTCGGTGACGAGCAAAATTAATGCGCAGCTTTATCCTTGGTTAAGCATGAACTACAACATGAAGTACATGAGAAAAGACTATACCAAGCCCACGGCAATGACTGACAATACCCTTTATCACAATATAGCCAAACGATGGCCGCTGGAGCCGACAGTAGACCCTAACGGTTACCCGATGGGGAATACCATCATCCGGCCTATTCTTTACGGTGGCGACAGTGATTCGCAGACCGACTGGCTGTATCAGCAATTCCAAGTGGTGATAGAACCGATCAAAGACTGGAAAATCTTTGGAGAAATCAATTATAAGGTGGTAGATGCTTTCTCGCATACCGATTATCTGAAGGTGCCGCAGATGAACGTAGCCGGCGAACCCTATTCCGGCGACACATGGAAAACATCAAAGGTCACCGAAGGTGCCGAACGTACCAATTATTTCAACGCTAATGTCTACAGTGAATATAGCCGGACGTTTGTTGAGGCGCATCATCTGAAAGCGATGGTCGGCTTTCAGGCGGAAACGAATAAATGGCGGCAGTTGCAGGCGTCAAAGCTGGACTTGATTTCAGAGTCAGTACCTAACATTAATGCCGCTACGGGAGAGTCTACGATTGATAAGTCCAAACTGAATCATTGGGCGACAGCCGGATTTTTCGGCCGGCTTAATTATGACTATAAAGAACGCTACCTGTTTGAGATGAATCTCCGTTATGACGGAACTTCTCGTTTTGCAAGAGATAAACGCTGGAACCTGTTCCCGTCTTTCTCTGCCGGATGGAACGTGGCACGCGAGGCTTTTATGGAACCTTGCAGCAACATCATCAATACGTTGAAGATTCGCGGTTCATGGGGTGAATTAGGAAACCAGAATACGGAAAACCTTTATCCGTATATCCAGTTGATGAAGTTTATTGCCCAAGACCCTGACTCCCATTGGTTGATTAATGACGCACGTCCCAACACAGCGAATGCGCCCGATTTGATTTCTGCATTGCTCGGCTGGGAAACCATGCGGTCATGGAATATCGGTTTTGACCTCGGAATGTTGAACAACCGCCTGACGGTAAGTTTCGACTGGTTCAACCGGAAGACTATTAATATGGTGGGACCGGCTCCCGAACTTCCCGTTACTTTAGGTGCGAATGTTCCCAAAATGAATAATGCGGATATGCAGTCTACCGGTTTTGAACTGGATTTGGGATGGAGAGACAACATCCGGGATTTTAATTACGGAGTGCACCTGCTGCTTTCGGACGACCGTCAGAAAATCTTGAAATATCCCAATACGACCGGCAAAATAGATACGTGGTACGTAGGCAAATATAATGGTGATATATGGGGATTCGAAACAATCGGCATTGCCAAGAGCCAGGAAGAAATGGACGCGCATCTCGCTTCACTGCCCGAAGGCGGTCAGGATGCGATGGGCAGCAAATGGGGAGCAGGTGACATCATGTATCGTGATTTGAACGGTGACGGCAAAATTTCCGAAGGAGCCACTCTTGATGACCCGGGCGATAAAAAAATTATTGGTAATAGCTCTCCGCGACTCAAGTTCGGTTTGGACTTGAACGCATCCTGGAAAGGTTTCGACGTACGCTTATTCTTCCAGGGAGTGGCAAAACGTGACGCATGGTTGAACGATAATATGTTCTGGGGAGCTACAGGTGGTATATGGTCATCAGCTTGTTTTACTTCCCATCTTGATTTCTTCCGCGAAGAAGCGGATGATTTCTGGAGTGCTAACAAGGATGCTTATTTCCCGCGTATATTGGTCGACAATTACGCCAAGAACCAGAAAGTGCAAACCGGCTACCTTCAGAATGCCGCCTATGTACGCTTGAAGAATTTGCAGATTGGATATACCATCCCTGCTCATATCACCCGGAAAATAGGTGTTTCCAATCTGAGAGTCTTTTTCTCAGGAGAGAATCTGTTCACCCTGACAGGCTTGCCCGACGGATTTGATCCGGAAACGATTAATACCGGATACGGAGCGAAGGATGGTTCGAGCAAGTCAGGAAAGACTTATCCGCTGTCTCGTACTTTCTCTACAGGATTTAGTGTTAACTTTTAATTGACGACGTATGAAAAAGATATTTCAATATTTATTTTTGCTGACGGGGGGAAGCCTTATATTCTCTTCTTGCAACGATTTTTTGGATAGGGAACCTTTGGATAGCGTAACCCCGGACAACTTTTTCTTTACTGAAAATGACTTGGCCGCTTATGCCGTAAAGCATTACAACTTCACTACCCACAGCGGATTCAATGCCGGAATTTGGAAAAATGATAACGCGACTGATAATCAGGCTGCCACTGACTATGATAACAAGTGGATTCCCGGTCAATGGAAGGTGAAAGAGGCTTTTGATAATCCTGCATCGAACGACCCGTGGCATTTTGCTGCTATTCGTGAAGCGAATTATTTCCTCGAAACGGTAGTACCGCGTTTTGAGAAAGGGGAAATAGAGGGTACGGAAGCAAACATCAAGCATTATATCGGTGAAATGTATTTCTTGCGTGCCAAGAACTACTTGTCGAAACTGGAGGCTTTCGGTGACTTCCCGATTATAAAGACTACATTGCCGGACGAAGCCGAGCCTTTGACGGCGGCTAGCAAACGGGAACCCCGCTATAAAGTGGCACGCTTTATTTTGGAAGACTTGGACCGGGCTATCGGCTTGCTTACCAATAACATATCCGGAGGCAAGAACCGTATCACAAAAAATGCCGCCCTGTTATTGAAATCGAGAGCTGCTTTGCTGGAAGCTTCCTGGCTGACTTATCACAGAGGTACGGCTTTAGTTCCCGGTGGACCGGGATGGCCGGGAAAGGCGGAAGATCTTGAGGGCTTCAATATTGACACGGAAATTGCATTTTTTCTGAAAGAGGCTAAAGCGGCAGCCAAAGAAGTGATTGGCAACGCGGCTTTGGTACAGAATACGGCAAAAGATTGCATGGATGAAACAGTTAAAACAGACGATGATAAATATAAAATGAGCAACCCCTATTTTGCTCAATTCTCAGCAAATAGTTTGGAAGGATATTCGGAGATATTGTTGTGGCGCTCTTATAATCTGCTGGAATATAAGGTGGTACATTCGGCTCCTGCCTATATCCGTTTTGGAGGAAATACAGGTTTTACCCGTCAGTTTGTTGAGAGCTTTCTCTGCCGTGACGGTAAGCCGATTTATGCGACCAGCCAGTACAAAGGTGACGAGTCTTTATTGGATGTCCGCAAAAACAGGGATTTGCGTTTGCAATTGTTTATGATGACACCAAGTGAAACTCTTAGTCCTATTATAATGAATGGTGCTCCTGATTTGCTTCCGGATGTTCCGCAACTTCTGGAAATAAACGAGAAGAGGTGTGTAACGGGCTATCAGGTTCGTAAAGGGCTCTCCGATAATTGGTATCGGGATGGTAATACGGCGATTGAAGGTTGTCCGGTATATCGTGTGGCTGAGGCTTATCTCAATTATATTGAGGCAGACTGCATAGAGCATAATGGAACGTCCATTGGTTCGGAAGCTGCGGGCTATTGGGGTGATCTTCGTGAAAGAGCAGGATTGCCGAGAGATTATACTGTGACGGTGGATAATACCGATCTCGCCCGGGAACTAGATTGGGCGGTATATTCGGGTGGCAAACAAGTTTCTCCATTATTATATAATATCCGTCGTGAACGGCGTTGCGAATTGGTGGCTGAAGGCTTGCGAATGATGGATTTGAAACGCTGGAGAGCATTGGATAAGGTACAGCACTTTGTGATTGAGGGAGTTAACCTGTGGGAATCCGACTTGAAGGATAAGTACATGAAGGACGGAAAGAATCTTTTGGTACAGGAGGGAACGGAAGGACAGACGTCCAATGTGTCGAGCTATGCCAATAGCGGCAAGTATCTATGCCCTTACCGTGCAGTGAAAACAAACAATCTTATGTATGACGCCGGATATTCATGGTGTGAAGCACATTATCTGAATCCTATTGCTATCACGCACTTCAGAATTACCGCTTCCAATCCCAATGATTTGAGTACTTCTATTATTTATCAGAATCCGGGATGGCCTACGGTAGCCAACGAAGGACCGCTTGGGATAAAATAAAGAATGTTTAAATAAGAGAAACTGCATCTTGAGGATGAAGATGCAGTTTCTTTCAATAAGAGTGATCAATGAAAAAAATAACTTCATTATTATTCCTGTGTTTTGCAGGAAGCTTAGCTAATATACACGCCGGGAAGCGACCGAATATTTTATTGTTTTTGGTAGACGATATGGGCTGGCAGGATACTTCCGTACCCTTTTGGAATCAAAAAACGACTAATAATGAAACTTATGAGACTCCTAACATGGAGCGTCTTGCCCGCAAGGGGATGAAGTTCACGCAAGCATATGCCAACAGTATCAGTTCTCCCAGTCGTGTCAGTTTGTTTACGGGCATGAACAGTGCCTGCCATCGGGTCACTAACTGGACACTGGAACGTAATAGATCTACTGACGCACAGAATGAGAATCTCAATTACCCTCAATGGAATGTAAACGGATTCTGTCAACAAGATAAAGTAGAGCGTTGCACATATGCAACGTCATTAGCGCAGGTATTAAAAGACAATGGGTATTATACTATACATTGCGGTAAAGCGCATTTTGCCGCACGCACTACACCGGGGGAGAATCCTTTGAATATGGGATTTGATATAAATATTAATGGCGGTGCAGCCGGTGCGCCGGGTTCGTATCTGGGAGTGAATAATTTCGGGAATGCCTGTGACGGGCGTAGGACGAGTGTATTTGCCGTTCCCGGACTTGAAGAATATTATGGAAAAGATATTTTCCTGACAGAAGCGCTGACTTTGGAAGCGATAAAAGCGCTTGATAAAGTAAAACAGGAAGATAAACCGTTTTTCTTGTATATGTCACATTATGCCATTCATGGACCGATAGAAAAGGATATGAGGTTTTATGAAAAGTATAAGAAAAAAGGCTTGTCGGATACAGATGCTGGTTATGCGGCACTTCTTGAGGGGATGGACAAAAGTCTGGGTGACTTGATGGATTATCTGGAAAGTAATAAGTTGGCGGATAATACAATCATCCTTTTTATGTCGGATAATGGTGGCATGGCAATCGAATTTTACGGGTTAAACCCACTTTATATGCAGAACGCACCCCTCAGTAGTGGAAAAGGGGCGGCACATGAAGGCGGAATTCGCGAACCGATGATTGTGTACTGGCCGGAGGTTACTGCTCCTCGTTCGGAATGTGACAAATATCTGATTATTGAGGATTTCTATCCTACTATTCTTGAAATGGCTCAAATCAAACGCTATCATACCGTGCAGCATATAGACGGTGTCAGCTTTGTTCCTTTACTGAAAGGTACGGGTGATTCTTCAAAAAAACGTTCTCTTTATTGGAACTTCCCTAATGGATGGGGAAAGCCGGGACCGGGCTTCGGAGCCAGTTGTACGATTCGCAAGGGAGACTGGAAATTGATTTATTACTACGGCACGCAAAAGAAGGAACTGTTTAATATCGCGGAAGACATTTCGGAAAAACAGAATCTTGCGGAAGAATATCCGGATATATTAAGGAGATTATCTAAGGAATTAAGTGTATATTTACGGCAAAAGAAAGCCCAGCGTCCCTCGTTCAAAGATACGGGAGAGCCTGTTCCCTGGCCGGATGGGACTTTATAATTAATAAATTAACTTTAAATATTTATGAGACATACTCTTTTATCATGGCGGATGCTGGTGATTTGCCTTTTATCACTGTATTCGTTGACATCTTATGCCGGCTATCAGCCGGCATATTCCACGGCAGGTTTTTATTCGTTGCCCAATACCGGGCGTACTGTGTTCAGCATGAATCCTGCCTGGCGTTTTCATAAAGGAAAGGTAGAGGGAGCCGAACAAAAAAACTTCGATGACAAGGCCTGGAATGTCGTATCCTTGCCTCATGGGATAGAATATCTTCCTGTTGAGGCTAGCGGATGCATTAATTATCAGGGAGAGATATGGTATCGTAAACATTTTACGCCTCAGGATGATTGGAAGGACAAGCAACTGTTTCTTCATTTCGAGGCTATTATGGGGAAGTCGAAAGTATGGGTCAATGGTAAGTTGCTGAAAGAATATTTCGGAGGTTTTTTGCCGGTGGTTGTTGATGTTACTTCCGCTCTGAACTTTGGAGAGGATAATGTGATTACGGTATGGGCGGACAACAGTGATGATCCTGCTTATCCGCCCGGCAAGACACAGGAAACACTGGATTTTACTTATTGTGGCGGAATATATCGTGACTGCTGGATGATAGTTCATAACCGTGTATTCGTGACGGATCCCAATTATGAAGATGAAGTGGCGGGAGGCGGACTGTTTGTCTCTTATGATAAAGTCTCCCGGCAATCGACTTTAGTGAATCTGGATATACACATACGCAATACTTCGGGGAAGTTTTTCAATGGAAAAGTCAGTTATGAGCTTTTTGATCGTGATAACCGGCTGGTGCTTTCGACAGAGAAACGGTTGTCTGTGAGCAACGACAGGGCGGCAAAGGTATCTTCTCGTCTGAAAGTGGAAGCTCCCCGGCTTTGGTCGCCGGACAATCCTTATCTCTATCAGTTGCATGTGTACGTGAAGGATAAAGCCGGTAATGTCGTTGATGGATATCGTCGTCGTATTGGTATCCGCAGTATAGAATTCAAAGGAAAGGACGGCTTTTGGCTGAACGGTGAACCGTATCCTTATCCACTGATTGGTGCCAACCGACATCAGGATTATGCGGTGATAGGCAATGCTCTGCCTAATAGCCTGCATTGGCGTGATGCCAAGAAATTGCGTGATGCAGGGTTGCGCGTTATCCGTAACGCGCATTATCCTCAAGATCCTGCTTTTATGGATGCTTGCGACGAGTTGGGGCTCTTTGTTATTGTCAATACTCCGGGATGGCAATTCTGGAATGATGAACCGGTCTTTGCGCAGAGAGTATATAGCGATATTCGCAACATGATCCGCCGTGACCGTAATCATCCTTGTGTGTGGATGTGGGAGCCTATTCTGAATGAAACATGGTATCCGGCTGAGTTTGCCAGGAATGTGGTCGATATATTGAATAAGGAATATCCTTATCCATACTGTTATGCGGGCTGTGATGTCACGGCACGCGGGCATGAGTTCTTCCCTATCCATTTCACTCATCCGGCGGAAGGGGGCGGGGGAGCCTTTAATACCGAAACGCTGAATCCTGACATCAGTTATTTCACCCGGGAGTGGGGAGATAATGTAGACGACTGGTATGCGCATAATTCTCCTAGTCGTGTGAATCGTGCATGGGGGGAAGTGCCGATGCTTGTGCAGGCTCAGGGATATGCTAAGCCCGATTATAAACTTACGAGCTATGATGTGTTGTATAGAACAACGAGACAGCATATGGGTGGTTGCCTCTGGCATTCTTTCGATCATCAGAGAGGGTATCATCCCGACCCGTTTTATGGGGGGATTATGGATGCGTTCCGGCAGCCTAAACTGTCTTACTATATGTTTTGTTCGCAACGTCCTGTGGAAGTAAATGAGGAATTGATCGCAGATAGCGGTCCTATGGTGTATATTGCTAATGCGATGACTCCTTTTTCTCCGAAAGACGTTACGGTATATAGTAATTGTGAAGAAGTACGCCTTACTTTTTGTAAAGACGGCAAGCAATACAGCTATCGTAAACCAGCTATTGAATCAGGAATACCTTCGCCGGTTATCACATTTAAAGAGGTCTTTGATTTTATGTATGACAAACAATTGTCGCGCGGAGGGAAACAGGCTGATTCATACCTTTTGGCAGAAGGCCTGGCAGGTGGAAAGGTGGTAGCTACTCACAAAGTGATGCCTACTCGCCGCCCGTCGAAATTATTACTTTGGGCAGATGATGAGAAGGTGAACTTAAAAGCGGACGGATCGGATATTATGACTGTGATAGCTGCCATTGCAGACGATAACGGAAACATCAAACGATTAAACAATTATGAAGTGAAGTTTGAAATAGAAGGTCTCGGACAACTCGTAGCCAATGACGAAACTTTCACTAATCCTGAACCGGTTCGTTGGGGGACTGCGCCTGTATTGGTAAGAGCTTCTACTGTTCCGGGCGAGATTAAGGTGCGTGCATCGGTCGTATGGCAAGGCAAACATACTCCGGTTTCAGCCGAACTGGTTATTCAGACTTATCAGGCGGAACATATTTTGTTGGCGGATAAAGAAGAACTGGAACAATTGGAATCAGTCGCCAGGCAGAAAGGCATGAGTGTGATTTTGAATTCCAAAGAACAGACTGACGGTAACCGGAAGCAGCAACAGGAAGCAAGCCGGCTGAAACTGAAAGAAGTTGAAAAACAACAAAGTGATTTTGAATAATAATATAGACTAATCAATATGCAAAGGGTAATATATACTTCCTTATTATTGGGAGTAACGGGCTTTTCTTGTGTGAAGGCCCAGAATAGTGTGTCTCCGAATATTATTTTGATTTTATGTGACGATATGGGATTCTCCGATATAGGCTGTTACGGAGGTGAAATTCATACACCCAATATTGACCGTTTGGCAGAAAATGGTATCCGTTTCAGCCAGTTTAAAAATACGGGGAGAAGTTGTCCCAGCCGTGCCGCTTTGTTGACCGGACATTACCAACATGATGTAGGGATGGGCTGGATGACAGCCGTGGATGAACACCGTCCGGGATACAGGGGGGAGATAACCGGGAAGATCCCCACTATTGCCGAAGTTATGAAAGCTAATGGCTATTCTACTTACATGAGTGGAAAGTGGCATCTTACGTTGGATGACGCTTTCGACGCTCCTAACGGGAGTTATCCCGCGCAGCGCGGCTTTGATAAGTATTACGGTTGTTTGAGTGGGGGAGGGAGTTACTATACTCCGACTCCGGTCTATCATAATCTGACAAGAATAAAAGAGTTTCCTGACGATTATTATTACACGACAGCCATAACTGATTCGGCGGTAAGTTTTATCAGGCAGCATCCTGTTGATAAACCTATGTTTATGTATGTAGCCCATTATGCTCCGCATTTACCTTTGCAAGCTCCTGCCGGGCGTGTGGAAAAATGCAGGGAGCGCTATAAGGTAGGTTATGATGTATTGCGGAAACAGCGTTTTGCCCGTTTAAAAGAAATGGGATTTATACCGGAGGGAATGGAACTGCCTGTTTATCAGAAAGAATTTGAAGGCAAACGTCCTGCTTGGGAAACACTTACAACGAAACAGCAGGAGCAATGGATTACTGATATGGCAACTTATGCGGCGATGGTTGAAATAGTGGACGATGGCATTGGTCAACTGGTTGAGACTGTAGAGCAAAAAGGGATGCTGGATAATACCGTATTTATATTTTTGAGTGATAACGGTGCTACCAGAGAAGGCGGATATTTAGGTCAGTTAATGGCTGATTTAAGTAACACTCCTTATAGAGACTATAAAAGCCGTTGTCTTCAGGGTGGGACCAGCACGCCTTTCATCCTGACTTATGGCAATGTTGCTAAAAATAAAAGTAAGGGGGAAATATGCCGGCAACCTGCACATATTATTGATGTATTGCCTACCTGTATGGATCTTGCTTCGGCTCGCTATCCTAAATCTTTTGAAGAAGACTTGCCGGGAATGACTTTGCTTCCTGCCATAGGCGGTGGAAAAATAAAAAAACGGGAACTGTTCTTTGAACACGAGGCTTCATGTGCCATTATCTCTGAGCATTGGAAGCTAGTGCGTGCCGGAAGGAATGACGCATGGGAACTGATAGATTTATCGGCTGACCCTTTTGAAACGAAAGATTTGTCCGGTCAATATCCTAAACTTGCCAGAAAACTGGAAACCCGTTGGAATAAGTGGGCGGAAAAGTATAATGTTTTTCCACTGGAAGACAAGTCGTGGACAGTGAGGATTAAGTACTACCGGGATTTATATTCGGGGAAGAGTGAAAAAACTGAATAGTTTCTTTATTATAATACCTATATTTGTACCATAATAAATTGAATAGTCCAAATATATAATATTGAATATGGTTCATAATATCCCCGTTGAGTTGCAAGATTATGTCTGCGAAAAGATTATTCCGCAATATGCTGGCTTTGACAAGGCACATCAGATAGACCATGTGGAAAAAGTGATTGAAGAAAGTCTGAAACTGGCGGTGTATTATGAGGTCGATTATTCGATGGTTTACATCATTGCTGCTTATCATGACCTGGGACTATGTGAGGGACGTGAGTTTCATCATATAGTCTCCGGCAGGATATTGCTGGCGGATGAAACCTTGCGGCACTGGTTTACGGATGAGCAACTGTTGCAGATGAAAGAAGCGATAGAAGATCATCGGGCTTCCAATAAACAGGCTCCGAGAAGCATCTATGGAAAAATAGTTGCCGAAGCCGATCGTATCATTGACCCTGAAATAACTTTGCGCCGTACCGTTCAATATGGATTGTCTCATTATCCGGAAATGGATAAAGAACAGCAATATGTCCGCTTTCGGAAACATCTTAATGATAAGTATGCGGAAGGCGGGTATCTGAAATTATGGATATCTCAATCAGAGAATGCCGGACGTTTGGCGGAACTTCGCCGATTGATTATGAATAAAGAAGAACTCCAACGGGTATTTGATAAACTTTACATAAATGAAAAGAATGGATATGTGTAGTGCTCCATTCTTTTTCCGGTTTTTTCCGGTTGGTTCGTGAAATATTATTCGTGATGATACGGTCCCCCGTTCAATATCGTCATCGCCCGATAAATCTGCTCCACGAATATCAACCGGATCATCTGATGCGAGAAAGTCATTTTTGACATTGAAATCTTTTCATGGGATGTCTGATACACTTTCTCTGAGAAACCATAAGGCCCCCCGATAATAAAAACCAGTCGTTTGTTGACAGTGTTCATTTTCCGCTTCATGTAGTCGGCAAACTCAAGGGAACGCATCTCTTTTCCGTGTTCGTCGAGCAGCACGATTACATCCCCCGGTTGGAGGGCTTTCAATATCAGTTCACCTTCCTTTTCTTTCTGAACTTCCATCGAAAGACTTTTCGTGTTTTTCAGTTCGGGAATCACTTCCATATCAAAAGTGATATAGCGTTTGGTGCGCTGTATATAGTCGTTGATAGCTGTGATATAGTGTTGTTCTACGGTTCGTCCTACGACGAGCAGGGTTGTTTTCATGCCTCTATAATTCTGATTAATGCACAAAAATAGGCATTTTTTATGTTATTCTGCAATTAATGCTTACCTTTGCCTATCATTAGTTGAAAGTTTAAGCCTTTAAACTTCAACTTAAAAGCTTGTAATTATGAAAAAACGAGTGCTCGTAGGAATGGCCGCTTTGCTTCTTTCCCTCTCGTTGCTAATGGCACAAGAGATACCGGCAGGGGTGATTACGGCATTTAAAAGAGGAAGTTCGCAAGAACTGAGTAAGTATATGGGGGACAAGGTAAACCTGGTGCTCCAAGGTCGCTCGACAAACGTTGACAAGCAGAAAGCAACGGCTATGATGCAGGATTTCTTTACGGAGAATAAAGTCAGCGGATTTAACGTGAACCATCAGGGAAAACGGGACGAGTCAAGTTTCGTTATCGGTACGTTGGCTACTACGCAGGGAAGTTTCCGTGTGAATTGCTTCTTGAAGAAAGTACAGGATAAATGTTTAATACACCAAATAAGAATTGACAAAATCAATGAATAAGGAAAAAGAACTGATCGACAAACTGATCGATCTTGCTTTTGCAGAAGATATAGGTGATGGCGACCATACCACCCTTTCATGTATCCCGGCTACGGCAATGGGAAAATCAAAATTGCTTATCAAAGAAGCCGGCGTGCTGGCAGGTATCGAAGTGGCTAAGGAAATCTTCAACCGTTTCGACCCGACTATGAAAGTCGAAGTATTTATTAACGACGGAATGGAAGTGAAGCCAGGCGATGTAGCGATGGTAGTGGAAGGAAAAGTACAGTCATTGCTCCAAACCGAGCGCCTGATGCTGAACGTGATGCAACGTATGAGCGGCATCGCGACAATGACCCGCAAATACGCAAAGAAGCTGGAAGGTACAAATACCCGCGTACTGGATACTCGCAAGACTACTCCGGGTATGCGCATCCTCGAAAAGATGGCTGTGAAAATCGGTGGCGGCGTAAACCATCGTATCGGTCTGTTCGATATGATTCTCTTGAAAGACAATCACGTTGACTTTGCCGGAGGTATTGATAAAGCTATCACCCGTGCTAAAGATTATTGCAAAGAAAAAGGTAAAGACCTGAAGATAGAAATAGAAGTCCGCAGCTTCGACGAACTGCAACAAGTTCTCGACCTCGGTGGAGTAGACCGTATCATGTTTGATAACTTCACTCCCGAAATGACGAAAAAAGCAGTAGAGATGGTGGGCGGTAAATACGAAACCGAATCTTCGGGTGGTATCACCTTTGATACTCTTCGTGACTATGCCGAATGTGGTGTAGACTTTATCTCCGTAGGTGCTCTGACTCATTCAGTGAAAGGACTGGATATGAGTTTCAAGGCATGTTAATGGAAAGGAGAAGATTGGCATGACGTTTTTTTAGACGCGGATAGCGCGGATGACACGGATTTGAGACTTTAGTAAAAAGAATCCGCGTTATCCGCGTTATTTGCATTTAAATATTGTTTCCTATCTTCCATGTTTTTTGCAAATGCTTCAGAAAAACTTCCCTATTTATATTCTTTAACATTTTCTGTTGCAGCATTCCCCAAACTCTTGCGTCTAATAGATAAAACGACGCAGACATACGTTCGGTTTTAAAAAAGGTAATTGACTTGGAAAACGAGATAGAACTGGTAAAGGGCTGTCGGGCAGGAAAGGATTCAGCCCGAAAGGAACTTTACACCCTCTATTCCAAACAGATGCTGGCGGTATGTTTCCGCTATACGGGCGATATGGATGCGGCGCACGATGTACTGCATGACGGTTTCATCAAGATTTTTACCAACTTCTCCTTCCGGGGCGAATCGTCGCTCTGCACATGGATAACCCGGGTGATGGTCACTCAATCGCTCGATTATCTGAGACGGGAGAAACGAGTCAGTCAGTTGGTAGTGCATGAAGAGCAACTTCCCGATATACCCGATATATCGGATTCGGGAGGAGGGGCTGGAATCTCCGAGGAGCGGTTGATGGCTTTTATTGCCGAATTGCCGGATGGTTGCCGAACCGTTTTCAACCTTTATGTGTTTGAAGAAAAGTCACACAAGGAGATAGCTCAGATGCTCCATATCAAAGAGCATTCGTCTACTTCGCAGTTGCATCGCGCCAAGTATTTGTTAGCAAAAAGAATTAAAGAGTATAGGAACAATGAAGAAAGAAAATGATGAAATAACCGATCTGTTTCGCACACGTCTCGCTGATGCGGGGATGAGTGTCCGGGATGGCTTTTGGGAAGAGCTCTCGCAGGATATTCCTGTGGCTTGCCAACATCGCCGTCGGATCCTGCTCTTCCGTGTGGCGGCTGCGGCATCTGTGTTGCTCGTCCTGGCGGCTTCATCGGCTACTTTCCTGTATTTCTCTCCCAAGGAAGAGATGGAAGAAGCTTTTACGAAGATAGCCGTGACGAATGGCGGGCAGATGGACGGAGACGGGATACGTGTCAATCAATTGCCGTTGCCGGTGGAACCTGTTTTACCGAAACCGGCTCCTAAGTCTTTTGGTATGTTGTCACAATGTATAGAAGAGGAGGATTCGCTTTCTATTACCTTCTCCATGTCGTTCTCTTTTTCGTCAACTACTGCGGGAAGTGGCAATCGTTACGGTAATCAAGGTTATAATGGTTATTGGCAGGCTGCAAATGGAAATACGGAATCATCTGCCGTGCAGGAAGAAACTGCAAGTCCGGCTGTTACTCCCGAAAAAGTTGTGAAGAGAGATCGCTGGGCGATAAAAGCGCAGTTAGGCACGGCACTTCCGGCAGATGGCGGTACGTATAAGATGCCAATTTCTGCAGGTGTGACAGTAGAACGGAAACTGAATGATTATCTGGGAATAGAAACCGGATTGCTTTATTCAAATCTCCGTTCGGCAGGACAACATTTGCACTATTTGGGTATCCCTGTCCGGGTAAACGTGACGCTGATAGATACAAAGAAAGTTGACCTTTACGCTACTGTAGGCGGGATAGCGGATAAATGCATCGCCGGCGCGCCGGACAATAGCTTCAAGGAAGAACCTATCCAACTGGCAGTGACTGCCGGCATTGGAATCAATTATAAGATTAACGACCGACTTGCGCTTTTTGTCGAACCCGGTATTTCGCACCATTTCAGCACGGATTCGAAACTGGCTACGGTACGCACGAAACGGCCGACTAATTTTAATTTACTTTGCGGACTTCGCATGACGTATTAATCCTTATGAAAATGAAAAAAACACTTGTAATGCTGTGGATGGCACTTTGCCTGATTGTATCTTTCAGTGGATGCAGCAGCGAAGAAATGGATTATAACAACCCTGATGTTGCTCTTTTTGTGAAGCAATTGAAGTCGGGCACGTATAAGATGAAGAATGATAAAGGAGTGGTGGAAGTTCCTCATTTCATGGAAGAGGACATTCCCGAACTTTTGAAATATGCAGAAGATCTGACAATTATCCCCTCTTTTCCGTCGGTTTATAATACGAACAACGGTAAGATTCGTTTGGGTGAATGTATGCTTTGGGTGATTGAGTATATCCGTCAGGGCATACCGCCGTCAATGGGTTGCAAAATGGTATTGGCGAATGCTGAAAATTATGAAGCAATCTATTTTCTGACCGACGAGGAAGTGATCGATGCAGCCGCTTGCTATCGTAGTTGGTGGGAAGAACGGCAATATCCGAAGACACGGTGGACGATTGATCCGTGTTATGACGAACCGCTTTGCGGATCGGGCTATCGTTGGTGGTGACACTAAAAAGGAGTTGCGTTCGGAATAAAAAATAGAGAACATTCATGTGGGAACGTTTGTTTGTATCAGTAGTCTTTTTACTGCTGACAGGGGCTTGCTACGCTCAATGGACTGCTGAAAATCGGGTTGAGGCAGGTATGTATGAAGCGTTTGAAAGGTATTAGGTAATGAAAGTATAAAGAGGATGAATAGATTGATGAAACGTTTTTTGGCAACTATGGCATTGTGTTTTGTAACTTTACTTGCGTATTCGCAAGTCTGGACGGCGCAAGACTCATTGCATCTGAAGAAGTTGCTGGATAGTGACCAGGAGTTGCACTTAAATATGGATGCTGTAAAGTCGATTGATTTCGGTAGTGCGGTAGGAACTCCCCGGATGTCGGAGGAGAAGAATTGGATGCTGCCTGACGAATCGCTACCCGAAGCATTACCTAAACCGAAAGTGGTGTTGAGCCTGATGCCGTATAAGGCAAATACCCGTTTTAATTGGGATCCTGTCTATCAGAAAAAGATAAGGGTGGATAAGAATACCTGGCGGGGAGATCCTTTCTACGAACTACGGCATCAGAGATCATACTCCAATTGGGCGCGTAATCCGATGGCAAAGGGAATGCGTAAGTCTTTGGATGAGATACAGGCGAGCGGAGTACGTTTCCGCCAGTTGAGTGAGCGTGCCAATGGGATGTTTGTAAATTCGGTAGTGATGGACAGTCCTATTCCTTTATTTGGAGGGAGTGGGGTGTATATCAATGGCGGAACCATCGGAGGGCTTGACTTGATGGCTGTCTTTACAAAAGATTTTTGGAATAAGAAGGGAAGGGATAATCGTGCCCGCACGTTGGAAGTCTTACGGACTTACGGAGACTCGACGACTGTATTGATAAATAAACCAATCGAACAGATTGCCCGGTAAGGGCGTTATATATATGTACTAATGTTGCGATACGACAATATACTTGACCGGAGAGTGTTTGTAATTGAATAATTTATATATTTGTATATTGTTGTATTAGCGCATTAGTAAATAACCCGGTTTCTTATGGGGGATGAGATTATTAGCGCATTGATAAATTGTTAATTATGAATAGAATAACTTCTCTTCTAGGAATACAGTATCCTATAATTCAAGGTGGAATGGTATGGTGTAGCGGTTGGCGGCTGGCTTCCGCAGTGAGCAATGCGGGTGGCTTAGGTCTGATTGGTGCAGGTTCTATGCATCCCGAAACTTTACGCGAGCATATTCGTAAATGCCGTGCAGCTACGGAGCTTCCTTTTGGCGTGAATATCCCTTTGATGTATCCTCAAATAGAAGAAATAATGAATATTGTGGTGGAAGAAGGAGTGAAGATTGTTTTTACTTCTGCCGGAAATCCGAAAACATGGACAGGATGGCTGAAAGAACGTGGAATAAAAGTTGTTCATGTAGTTTCTTCCTCTCGTTTTGCAGTGAAATGTGAGGAAGCGGGAGTGGATGCTGTGGTGGCTGAAGGTTTTGAAGCCGGCGGGCATAATGGTCGTGAGGAAACAACAACTTTCTGCCTGATTCCTGCTGTGCGTGAGGCTACGACCTTGCCTTTGATAGCTGCTGGCGGTATTGGTACGGGAGAAGGGATATTGGCTGCTATGGTATTGGGGGCTGAGGGAGTGCAGATAGGTACTCGTTTCGCCTTGACCGAAGAGAGCTCTGCAAGTCCGGTGTTTAAGGATTATTGCCTGAGTCTTGGCGAGGGGGACACTAAGTTATTATTAAAGAAACTGGCTCCGACACGTTTGGTAAAGAATGATTTCCGATATGCAGTGGAAAAGGCGGAAGATAGTGGTGCTTCTTCCGAAGAATTACGAACCCTGCTGGGAAGAGGGCGAGCAAAGAAAGGGATGTTTGAAGGTGACTTAGAGGAAGGTGAGCTGGAAATAGGACAGGTTTCGGCAATAATATCCCGTCGGCAGTCGGTGGTAGAGGTAATGAGCGAATTGGTTGAATCTTATCGGCAAGCGGTAGAGAAGAAATATTTCTTTGAAAGATAAATGATAATTTAGGGGCGTAGCGCCCCAGCAAAGTTTCCATGCGGGATGTTGCCATTTTAGGCACGGATTACGCGGATTACGCTGTTGCTTTATGCAATCATATTTCTAAAAACCGTGAAATCCGTGTTATCCGTGCCTAAAAAAATCCCATTTATTATAGGCTGACAGGTTCGTATTTCAAGCCAAACACATCGGCTATGGCTTTATAAACGATTTTTCCTTCTATAATATTCAATCCGAGTGCCAGTGCCGGATCGTCTTTGCAAGCTTTTTTCCAGCCCTTGTTTGCTAGAGCGATAACATAGGGCAGGGTAGCGTTGGTAAGAGCCAAAGTGGAAGTATAGGGGACAGCTCCCGGGATATTGGCTACCGCATAGTGAACGATACCGTCTACGACATAAGTCGGCGCACTGTGAGTTGTTGGGTGAGATGTCTCAAAACAGCCCCCCTGGTCTATTGCTACGTCTACCAATACTGTACCGGGTTGCATCATTGAAAGCATTTCTTTTGTAATCAGATGTGGTGCTTTATCGCCGGGTATCAGTACGGACCCGATAACCAAGTCGACGTCCGGTAATTCTTTTCTTATTCTTAATTCGGATGCGTACAGCGTTTTTACATTCTTAGGCAGTGTCTCGCTCAAATAACGCAGACGAGCCAGGTTTATATCTGCAATTGTTACGTCTGCTCCCATCCCGGCAGCCATTTGCGCAGCATTGCTACCTACGATTCCGCCACCTAAAATCAAGACCTTGGCAGGTTTCACTCCCGGAACACCGCCTAAAAGAATTCCTTTTCCCCCTTGTGGCTTTTCCAGAAAACGGGCGCCTTCTTGGATGGACATTCGTCCGGCTACTTCGCTCATGGGTATTAACAGGGGTAATGAGTGGTCGGCTTTCTCTACAGTTTCGTAGGCCAGGCATATTGATTTATTGGCAAGCATGGCAAGTGTCAGATCTCTGTCGGAAGCAAAGTGGAAGTAGGTAAATAATACCTGTTCTTTTCTGATGAGCTTATATTCGGGAGCTATCGGTTCCTTTACTTTTACGATCATCTCGGCAATGGCATAAATATCTTCTATCGTTGGCAGAATTTGTGCACCGACAGCTTGATACGCTTCATCCGGGAAACCGCTGTTGATTCCTGCTGTATGCTGGATATATACTTGATGCCCTTGCTTCACCACTTCGGCTACTCCGGAAGGCGTCATCCCTACGCGGTTCTCATTGTTCTTGATTTCTTTGGGTATTCCGATGACCATAATGTTACATATTAAGGGTTTAACATGGTCGAATGTACGAATAATCCCCTTACGTTGTTATTCGTAAGGGGATGTTTTAGAACAGAATGTCGTTTGTTGAGATGAATAAATGCGTAGAGTGGTTGTTTATAGACATTCACTGCCCTGTTTGTTGATTTTCATGCTTTTTCCATAGAGACCCACTCGAGCTATATTGCTATAAAAGGGTTCTGCAATATCATATTTAAAAGGAAGTATTTCCTTGTTGTTCTTGTCTATATATCCCCATTTGGACGACTGGCTTTCGATGCAGACGGCAGCCAGTCCTTCTGAGAAAGGACAGCCGTTGTCATATTCCAAAGGAATAACGATTTTGCCTTTCATGTTAATAAAGCCCACCTTGTTATGTAGTGAGACGAGGGCTAGTCCTTCTGTAAACTGCTCCATCTGGTTGTATGTCGGAGGCAGAATGTAGTTTCCTTGTCTGTCAATCAATCCCCATAGTCCATTGTTACATACTCGTGCACATTCTTCTTCGAATGAGTGGGCTGCCGAGAATTTTAGAGGTATCTGTATTTGTCCCGTGCAATCAATATATCCATATTGTGAGTTAAGTACTACCATCGCCAATCCTCCCTTAAAGGAAAAAGCCCGTTCGTACTTTAGGGGAATGACAATGTCATATCCTTTGTTGATGTATCCCCACTGGATTTTTCCTTTGGCGGGAGCTAACCCTTCCGCAAAACGACCGATTGCCGAGAAACGTTTTTTTTTATTAGCTACCCCATAAGCTAAAAAAGACGCAAAGAGCTTTGTAATAGTGTTGCTCATACTTATTGATTGTTTGTGGCGGTAAGCGTCCCTGATACCGTGTATATACAGAAGAAGCGTGGACGTCGTTAGTTCATCCTATTCAAGGCTCTGGTAAGCCCAACGGCGAATGAACAACAGAGTCCACGCCCTTGTATAACAAAGACGTGAACGCTTAGTTGTCATTATCTCACCGTTGATGAATTTACCAGATTCTGAATAGAGATAATATTCTAAACGCTTCTACGTTATTTATCGTAATAAGTCGCTACAAAGATATTATTTTCCTGGCATATGACAATGCGTTTTGGGGATAAAGATTTTAGAACAAACGGGAAGTGTAGAGTAAAATGTCGGGTTAGTGGTGGGGGGGAATAAAAAAAACTCCTTTTACAAATGAGGCTGCAAGAGGAGTTTTATCAGATTATAATTGGGAAGGATAAATAAACTTTTAGTTTAATAATCCAGGATTTGCATCGATTGCCGCTTGTGGAATCCGTAATGTGTAGCGTGAATCATTTTCCTCTAATATGTAGGTTTGTCCATCTATAACTTTTTGGATTCTAGGGCGAGTTGTGCGACGTAAATCAAACCAACGGTGTCCCTCAAAAGCTAGTTCGCGCGCCCGTTCTTCCAAAATCTCTGTGATTAGCGCATCTTTTTCCATCTTATTCACAGCATTTGCTTTTTCTTCATATCCTTCGGGCGTATAACGGTTCTTCATAAGTTGTAGTAAGCGGATACGAGCTTCTTTTATCTTATTCAGATGAGCGGCTGCTTCTGCTGCATTAAGATACAGTTCTGCTGTACGGAAGGTGCAGTTTTCTTTGCTTTTTAAAGAAGGATAATTTCCATCTGTATTTGCTGTACTATAATATTTGGCTGGACGTAGATCATGATTTGCTGCATATTTTTGCATGAATGAGGCGGCCAGCAGAGCTTGGTCAGCAAAAACACTGTAGTATATAACTTCGTATGCTGTAATTGTTTCTACCGATTCATAGTTATTAGGAAGTTTGGAGTCTACGTTATTAAAATCTTCCAAATCCGATTTTTTTGCTAATGTCAGTTCCGCGGCTGCATAGGCTTTTTCCCATTCTCCCATATATAGTCTGACACGGGATTCCATAGCATCTACAGATAATGAGGAGAAACGGTATGAATACTTCTCTTTCCATGATTCTTGATTGATAAGTTTACGGGCTGACTCGATATCTGCCAGGATTGCCGTATAGATTTCTTTGACGGTATTACGTGATGGGGTTCCTTCCAGATCAAGATCCCATTTTAATGGAATAGATTTAGACTCAGGGCCTCCCTCTTTGGTATAGGGCTGACCGTAAAAATTTACAAGTATAAAATGTGTATATCCTCTTAGTAGGTAGGCTTCTCCTACAAGTTGGTTTATTTCCTCCTGACTTCCTTCTGTTATTTGATTCTGTTTGTCAATGATTGCATTGGCATAGTATATGACAGAGTAGAAAGATTCCCATTGAAATTCCCTAGTGGTGCTACTAGGTGTAATATCATTCCATTTTTCAATGTCAGAGTAGGCATTTTGTGCGGTACTACTTGTTGAGACTATTGACATATCACTACGAAAGTCAATAACGCCTTTGTCAATTATTTTGGCACCTTTGTTATAAGCAGTAGTTAGCAATGCACGATATTCGGACAATGTATTGGGTATTACTTTGCCTACGGGCTGGATATCCAAATAGCTGTCACAGGAACTCAATAAGATGCTTCCTATCAATATGGTGGCGATGTATATTTTTCTCATCATATGCATATTTTCTTCTTTAAAAGTTGAGACTAAGATTGAATGTCACGGATTTGGGAATCGGAGTAGAATAAAGATTACCCATAGATTCGGGATCCATATAGTTCTTATAGCTGCTACCGAATACAAACAAGTTGCGGGCTTCCAGTCCGACGGTAGCCCCTCCGATATTTACTTTGTGCAACCATTCGGATGGGATGTGGTATGCAAGGCGTATATTTTGCAGACGTACATAGCTCAATTTCTTGACCCAGATATCAAGTGAATTATAAAGGTATCTTTTATCAGAGAATGCCCGATAGTCTGCCGGATTACGATTGGGAGTGGCTAATGCCGGAAATTTTCCATCTTTATTCTCTTCTGTCCATCTGTCTAAAATATCTCTGTTTAAATTGCGTGCGGGGTCGATGTCCATGTGGTAGCTTGGAGTTGTCTTAACGTGAGCTCCAAAGTTGTATGAGAAGTTCAGATTTAATTCCCAGTTCCGGTAATTGAAGGTGTTCATGAATCCTCCCGTGTAAGGCGCGTCGGATGTACCGATATAGCTATACAATTCTCTTTCTTGATCGGCTGCCGATATACCATAATCATAGTATCCATCTCCTGTTGGGGTCATTTGTAAGAGTTCTTCTATTGTGACTCTTTTCCCTTCTTTATTTTCAAGAAGTATTTGTCCGGTTTCAGGCTTGATACCTTTTGTTTTCAGAGCAAATATAGCTCCTACAGGATATCCTTCGAGACTGGGAGTTGCTTGTGTTTTGTTTGTCATCACTCTCAATACCTTATTTTGATTGTAAGCAAAGTTGAAAGAAGTGTACCATGAGAAATCTTTGGTTGTAATGTTGCGTGTTTGTAGGTTTACTTCAATTCCTTTGTTTTCCATACTTGCCCAGTTGACAGTCATATTTGTGAATCCGTTTTCTAATGGTAACATCTTGGAACCAATAAGGTCAGTACCCTTTCTGTAATAATAATCTACGCTCAGATTGATGCTTTGATTGAATACTGAAAAATCGATTCCTGCATTATAAGAAGCTGTTTTCTCCCAACGCAGTTTGCTGTTCGGGGCGTTGTCAATAGTGATATTTTCTTCATCCCCCTCTGGTATAATATCAACGTATCCATAGCTTCCTACAAGGAATGGAGAAGTCGTTTTATCGATATTTCCTTGTAAACCATATGACAGGCGGAATGCTAGGTTGTCAATCCATTTTAATTGGCTGATAAAAGGTTCATTGGAAAGACGCCACATGCCACTGACTGAATAGATGGGCAGGAAACGATATTTTTTATCTACGCCGAACAGGTCGGAACCATCCATACGGACGCTGCCTCCCAGTGTATAGCGGCTTTTTAAAGTATATGAACCATTGGCGAAGAAAGAGGCGAATGCGTTCTCTGTATAACTTTTACTTTTAAGCTTCCAGTCGTTAAGATCTTGCTTTCTAAGGTTCAAGTTTTTGAACGTTAGTGTTTTCGGATCGTATCCATATCCGGTGGAGGATGCATTTTCATACCAGTTTTTACGGATTTCCGATCCGGCCATTATTTGTATGTCATGGACATCTTTAAATGTGTTTTTATATTCTCCTTGAATTTTCCATGTTATCTGGGATGTTGTAGAATTTGTTGTTTTAAGCATTCCACCTTCCGGGATGATATACTTCGTAATCTCCGACTCTTCATAAGTGTGTTTTTCACGTTGATTACGTATGTTGAAGCTATTCATTCCTGCAAATTCTTCTTGAGAAAGCTGTTCCCATTGTACACCAATTTGTGAGGTAAGTTTCCATTGGTCATTGAAACGCAGTTCTGCATCGAAAATCGAATTTATGGCAGTATTGATGGACTCCTTACTGGTATTGGCACGTTCTTCATAAATATTGAAGCCTTGATTAAGGTTGGAGACGGAACCAGCCACGACTTCATAATCGTATATATAGTTATTGTTTTGATCGAACGGCTCGAAGTAAGGATTGGCAATACGTGAGTAATATACGGGGTTGGTAAGGCCTTGCGAGTCAGTCATAAATGTTTGGTTCTTACGCCTGTTAGCAAAGACCGATATTCCCACTTTAAGTAGTCTGTTTATTTGATATGAAGTCTTGGAAGTCAAATTGAACCGGCTGAAGCTTACTCCCGGCACATTACCGTTTTCTTTAGTATATCCAAGTGAGTTGTAGTAAGTAACTTTTTCGCTACCACCAGAAATACTTAAATTATACTCTTGTGTAAAAGCATCTCTGAATAATATGTCATTCCAGTCGGTATTAATGCTTTTTAACCGAGTGATGGCATTTTGTGCTTCAGGGGACAATCCGTCCCAGCCTTTTTCTCTAAATGTATTTAGCAGGTCATATTTTTTCAAAATAGTGGCTACACCTCCTTTTTCTTCATAAACAGAGGTAGGTATGAAGCCGAATAATAGATATGTTGGTTCACTCATTAACTGGAGTTCCAAGTTAACTTTTTCTTCTGCATTCAATAGGTTGAGACGGGAAGTATCCAAATTTGGGGTGTAAGTAAGCTTGGTATTGAAGTTGACAACAGGCTTTCCTGTCCGTCCTCTTTTGGTGGTCACTACAATGACTCCATTTGCAGCACGCGCACCATAAATAGCGGTGGCTGCTGCATCTTTTAAAATAGTGATACTTTCAATGTCATTAGGACTTAATCCGGCAATAGACGATTGTCCGATGTTCACAATATCATTATCAGATTTAGTATCGTCTAATTTGGGAATATCTGTTCCTTCCAAAGGCATTCCATCCAATACCCACAACGGATCTTGTGTTCCATTTAATGAAGCAGTACCACGAATACGAATTTTAGCCGGAGCTCCCGGAGCACCGGACGTATTTGTAACTGCCACACCCGCAATTTGTCCTGTCAATGCCTGGTCGATACTTTTGGTAGCACCTACCATCGCATCTGATAATTCAACTTTTGAGATGGCAGCAGTCAGTTTTCTACGTTCCAATGTCTGATATCCCGTTACGACTACGTCTGCCAAAGCATGTGCTGAAGGTTGAAGTACTATGCGATAACTCTTCTTTTCTCCTTGTAATACGATTGCTTGTTCTTCAAAACCAATATAACTGCAATGAATACGCGTTACTTTTTCCGGAACAGAAATAGAGAATTTACCATCAATATCGGTGATAGTACCTAGGGAAGTCTGTGATGCTCCGGCTTTCTTCAAATCGTCTGCATGGACATAAACGGAAGCACCAATCAGAGGTTCATTATCTTCACCGGAGATTACTACTCCGGTAATAGTGCGGTTGGCAGCACTGGCGGAAGCCAGTGCATTAACAAATAAGCATATAATAATGCACAAAAATTTGATTCTCATTAATTGTAAGATAGTTTAATTAATAGGTTTGTTTTACTTGATTCCCAAAGCGGTATTAATACGTAAAATCATATCTTCATAATGGTAGCGTGTAGCAGTATCGGAAGTTCCAAGACGATTCTGCAACAACTTCTTGATGCGTAATAACTCACCGCGTTTCACAGAGATGGCATCTGAGATGCGGTTGAGTTGGCTGCCGTAGAAATTGAGCACACGCGGAGCACCCATCCGGTCTTCCTGGCGGAGTGCACGTTGTTCGGCAGCATAACAGCTACAGAAAGGAGTGGCATGGTCAAGCAAGAAATGCTCGTTCGCAATTTTCTTGTTGATTTTCACGGCTTCCGGTTCTGCGGCAGCAGTAAGTAAAGCATCTAGGAAGTTCTTCTGCAAAGAGCGTTCCATCACGTTGGGGATACCACCGCGTTCGGTAATACCGAAGATGTTCTTGTGAAGCCCGTCCATCAGTTCCACTACTGTAAAGGCTTTCTTTCCGTTGACGGATTCATTTTCTATCATACGCATCAGACGGGTGTTGCCAAGCAAGTCCCAAAGAATATAGGCTTGGGCATTCTTCAATATCTGGGTAGGAGCGTTCTCCTGCTGACCGATTGGAGTATTGCGGAGCAAGTAAGTATATTCTCCCACTTCTGTGTCGAACAGCCATTTAGGATAAGTCAGAACTTCGTCCATGAGGAATTTCAGTGAAGCCTGTTGCTTCTCTTTTTCTACAAATGTATAAGTCTTGACACCATCTCCTACGGTTGTGTTCTCGATATAGATACCGCCGATGTTGGCAAGTACATGATACAAATAGTTGTTCCATTGATTGATAACAGCGTAATAGAGACGGGATGCTTCTTCATAAGTCTGCCCCTTTTCTCCGGTAGTAGTCCATTGAAGGATTTGCGGGACGATACGTTTCAGGTTTTCGATACCGAGTAAAGAAGAACGAACAGGGTCGTCACCTAAGTCCTCATTCTGCGCGCGCGGGTCTACGGCATCGCGTACATCTTGTGCTTCGCTGTATTTGTAAAGACGGTCTGTATGTTTGCTCAGGAAATCAAACAAGAGGTCTTTCTCTTCTTCCGGAGTACTCTTTCCATACCAACGATAGCCATATTCGATAGCGAACATATCATAAGGACCGATATGCGGAGAAAGTACTTTCACACCGTCTCCCGGCTGGGCGACGTAGTTGAAACGTGCATAGTCCATAATGGATGAAGCGGTAGAATTCATTCTGCTAGTGAAGGCTTCCGAACGTAGCGAATCTGTCGGGAAAGCCCATGAGCCCATCATGTTATGGCGCAATCCCAAAGAATGACCTACTTCGTGGCAAGCCACAAAACGGATGGCGTCGCCCATCAAGGCATCAGGTAACTGTACGTTGCGGGCTTCCGGGCAAACGGTTCCCGTCTGTACTGTAATCCATTCGCGTACCATGGAAAGCACATTATGCCACCACATAATGTCAGCCTCCAGGATTTCTCCTGAACGAGGGTCCAATAGGGAAGGCCCCATTGCGTTTTTCTTTTCCGAAGCGGCGTAAGTCAGTACGGAGTAGTTGACATCATCCATATCTACATGCATGCTGTCCGTGATTTCTTTTGCAATAATCGCATTCTTGAAACCAGCTTTTTCGAAAGCGGTTTGCCAGTCTTCAATTCCTTTTTTGATATACGAACGCCATTGGTAAGGAGTCGAGTTATCAATATAGAATATAATGGGTTTGGCAGGTTCCACTAGTTGACCTTTCAGGTAAGCTTCCCGGTCTTCCGGTTTGGGTTCTATGCGCCAACGTGTGATATACTGCGTTTTGTCCGTTCTTTGTTGTGCATCGCTGAAATTTAATAACGGGTTGGTGAAGTATCCGACTTTCTGATTATCGAAACGTCCCATCATCGGTGTTTCAGGCAGCAGAAGGATAGAAGAGCTTACTTCCACCGTCACGTATACAGTTGTAGTGCCTTCTGTCACCCGGGTGGTTAACTCGGAAGTTGCCACGACATTGTTTGAGAAAGACTTGATAGAAAGGATACGTGATAAGTTCTTGATAGCCGAAGTACCCAGGTTGATATTGGTAAATACATTATTGATACTGGTTTCAGTACCGTCATAAATGTCATTTACTTTGATTACCAATGCCGTAGAATCCGCGTTGATTGCTTCGATTTTGAATGCGGCAATCAGCGGAGAGATAAAGTTGTTCTTTACCGAACGGAATATGGCATCTTTCTGAGGAGCCAGTGGTAATGGACGTTGTTGACGGAACATCAGTTTGCCGCTTGCCTTGTCCCATTCCATGCAAACCATCTGATTTTCATAATTTACTCCACGGTTTACACCTGCATCATTCAGTTCGGCAGGAACTCTTTGCAGTTTATTGACAACTAATAAATCACGTCCTAAAAGTGATGTGGGAACTTCAAAATAATAATCGTTCTTCTTTTGATGTACAGCAAACATTCCTTTTGTTGTTTTGCTGCCTTCCACTAATTTTTCGTAGTCGTTTTTACTCTTCTCTTCTTTTTCTTCTGGTTTTTTCTTTTTCTTTTTAAACCAACTCAGATTTTCTGTAGCGGGGCTGGTTGCAAATGCTGAGTGCGCTTCTCCACTCATCAATATACATGCAATGACCGCTGCCATTACTTTTACATACATTCTCATTGAGTTCTTTATATTTAATTAAAATTAAAAACGGATACAAAAGTACTAATATAAATAACATAATTGGTACAGGTTTGCAATGAATATAATAATAAAAAGAAATATTAACTAGTATCTCCGGCTATCATTCCGCCCGGATATTTCGTAATTTAGTTGGAATAGTGTACATTTGCGGGGAGTAAAATAGTGAATGGAATGATAAAACAATATATCACTGCTTTGATGCTGGCTTGTTGCGTCGGAGTTTGTGGACAAGAAAAGAAGCAAGCCACCTTTGTGCCACCTTTTGACTTTCCTCTTACATTGAGCGGAAACTTCGGAGAAATCCGCTCTAACCACTTTCATGGCGGATTGGATTTTAAAACAGGCGGAGTTATCGGCAAACCTGTCCGTGCCCTTGCCGATGGGTATATTTCACGTATCCGTGTCACCAATGGTTCGGGATATGTACTTGATGTTTGTTATCATAACGGTTATTCTACTATCAACAGGCACTTGAGCGGTTTTATTTCCCCTATTGCCGAAAGGGTGGAGAAACTTCAATATGAAAATGAGAATTGGGAAGTGGAGATTATTCCCGAACCGGATGAATATCCGGTGAAAGGCGGTCAACAGATAGCATGGAGCGGGAATACAGGCTATTCGTTCGGTCCGCATCTGCATTTGGATGTGTTCGAAACAGAATCGGGGGATTATATCGACCCGATGCCTTTCTTCAAATCGAAGATAAAAGATACGCGTGCCCCCAAAGCTGATGGTATTATGTTTTTTCCGCAGCCGAGTAAAGGTGTGGTAGATGGAAAACAGCAGACCAAAACAATTCTTCCGAACGCGGAAAGTCCGGTGGAAGCATGGGGAGTGATAGGTACGGGCATCAAGGCATATGATTACATGGATGGGGTCAGCAATCATTATGGAGTGTATTCGGTTGTTCTTACGATAGATGGAAATGAGGTTTTCCGTAGTACGGTAGACCGCTTTTCTCAGGAAGAAAACAGAATGATAAACTCATGGACGTGCGGGCAATACATGAAATCTTTTATTGAACCGGGGAATACTTTGCGTCTGTTGAAGGCATCGAATGGTAATCGCGGTTTGGTGACGATTGACGAAGAACGGGATTATCAGTTTCTATATACCTTAAAAGATGCTTTCGGGAATACTTCCAAATACAGTTTTACTGTACGTGGACGGAAGCAGCCGGTTGAACCTTTGAGTCATCGGGAGAAATACTTCTTTGCCTGGGATAAGACAAATTATCTGCAAGAACCGGGATTGAGCCTGGTTGTTCCGAAGGGAATGTTGTATGACGATGTTCCTCTTAACTATCAGGTGAAAGCCGATAGCGGGGCAGTCGCATTTACTTATCAGATAAATGACAAACCTGTTCCGCTTCATGCGGGGTGCGAGATTCGTATCGGTCTGCGCAGAAAGCCGGTAGCCGACACAACAAAGTATTATGTAGCCCGTGTGACTCCGAAAGGCAGGAAATATAGTGTAGGCGGGAAGTATGAGGACGGTTACATGAAAACATCTGTCCGTGAATTGGGGACTTACACCGTTGCCATGGATACGATACCGCCCGAAATCATCCCTATCAATAAGAACCAGTGGGGAAGAAACGGAAAGATTGTCTATCGGCTGAAAGACGAAGGCGCCGGCATTGCTTCCTATCGGGGCATGATTGACGGAAAGTACGCACTTTTCGGGCGGCCTAATATTGTGAAGTCATATTGGGAGTGCAAGCTTGATTCAAAACACGTGAAGAAAGGCGGCAAACATACCGTTGAATTTACGGTGACCGATAATTGCGGAAATGAGACTGTATCCCGTGAGACTTTTGTTTGGTAATTATTAAAAGTGAATCATATATAATATTATGAAGAAAAGAATGATTTTGTGTGCCGCCGTACTGATGGCGGCTGTGGCGAATACTTTCGCCTGTACCAATCTGATAGTCGGTAAGAATGCTTCTACCGACGGTTCGACCATCGTTTCCTATTCTGCCGATTCGTATGGGCTGTTTGGAGAACTGTATCATTATCCGGCAGCCACTTATCCGAAAGGAACCATGCTGAAAGTGTACGAATGGGATACCGGTAAATACTTGGGAGAAATCGAACAGGCACGGCAGACTTACAACGTGACCGGCAATATGAACGAATATCAGGTTACGATTGGTGAAACGACTTTCGGCGGACGTCCCGAATTGGCGGATTCTACTGGTATTATTGACTATGGAAGCCTGATTTATATCGGACTGCAACGTTCGCGTACTGCCCGTGAAGCCATCAAGATAATGACTGACTTGGTGCAGCAATACGGCTATTATAGCGAAGGGGAATCTTTCACCATTGCCGACCCGAACGAAATATGGATTATGGAAATGATTGGCAAAGGCCCCGGTATCCGCGGAGCCGTTTGGGTGGCTGTACGTGTGCCGGACGATTGTATTTCGGCTCATGCCAACCAGGCGCGCATCCATCAGTTTGACATGAACGACAAGGAAAACTGTATGTACTCTCCTGACGTTGTTTCTTTCGCGCGTGAAAGGGGATACTTTAATGGAGTGAACAAGGATTTTAGTTTCTCGCTTGCTTATGCGCCCCTTGATTTCGGTGCGCGTCGTTTCTGCGAAGCCCGTGTATGGAGCTATTTCAATAAGTACACTGATAACGGTAAAGATTACCTTCCTTATATCGAAGGAAAATCCAATACACCGATGCCTCTTTTCGTAAAACCGAAACAGAAGTTGTCCGTACAAGATGTGAAAGATATGATGCGCGACCATTACGAAGGAACTCCGCTCGACATCTCTAATGATTTCGGGGCAGGGCCTTACAAAACTCCATACCGTCTCTCTCCTCTGAACTTTAAGGTAGGCGACCAGGAATATTTCAACGAACGACCTATTTCTACTCAACAAAGCGGCTTTGTATTTGTTGCACAAATGCGTGCTAATATGCCCGACCCGATAGGCGGCGTACTTTGGTTTGGCGTGGACGATGCGAATATGGCGGTATTTACTCCTGTCTATTGTTGTGCTACGAAAGTGCCGGTTTGCTATACGCGTGTGGATGGAGCCGATTATATTACTTTCTCCTGGAATTCAGCTTTCTGGATTTTCAACTGGGTATCCAACATGGTTTATCCGCGTTATGATTTGATGATTGGTGATGTACGTGAAGCGCAGAAGGAGATGGAGACTACCTTCAACAACGCACAGCAGGGCATTGAGGAAATGGCAGCCAAATTGTTGGAGAAGGATAAGAACGCTGCAATTGATTTCCTGACAAACTATACCAACATGACCGCACAGAGTACTTTCGATACATGGAAGCAACTGGGTACTTTCTTGATTGTGAAGTATAACGATGGAGTAGTGAAACGTGTGAAGGACGGACAATTCGAACGTAATTCTATCGGACAACCTGCCGGAGTGCTTCGTCCTGGTTATCCGAAGGAATTCTTGCAGGAATATGTCAAACAGACCGGAGACAGATATAAAGTGCCTCAAGAATAGATATTGAGTATCGGATATCAGGTATTAAGTATGCTGTTTTTTAATTCTAAATTCTCAAATTTCAATTAAAAGAATAGGAATTATAAACTTATTATTTTACATTTGTGTGCTCAAGAATATAACAGTAAATAATTCATTAACCATATAAATAACAATCGAAATGGAAAATCAGGAACTTATTAAACAGGTCACTGAGAAAGCCGAAAAATGGCTGACCCCGGCTTATGATGCCGAAACTCAGGCTGAAGTGAAACGTATGTTGGAAAATGACGATAAGACCGAACTAATTGAAGCATTCTACAAAGACCTGGAGTTTGGTACGGGTGGTCTGCGCGGTATCATGGGTGTAGGTAGCAATCGTATGAATATCTATACGGTAGGTGCCGCTACCCAGGGACTTTCCAACTATCTGAAAAAGAACTTCAAAGACCTGCCGCAGATTTCTGTAGTAGTTGGTCACGACTGCCGTAACAACAGCCGCTTGTTTGCAGAAACTTCCGCTAATATCTTCTCTGCCAATGGTATCAAAGTATATCTGTTCGATGATATGCGTCCCACCCCGGAAATGTCTTTCGCTATCCGTCACCTCGGTTGCCAGAGCGGTATTATCCTGACTGCTTCTCACAACCCGAAAGAATACAACGGTTACAAGGCATATTGGGATGACGGAGCTCAAGTATTGGCTCCGCATGATAAGGGCATTATCGACGAAGTAAACGCTATTGCTTCTGCTGCCGACATCAAATTCCAGGGTAATCCGGATTTGATTCAGATTATCGGTGAAGATATCGACAAGGTTTATTTGGATATGGTGAAAACCGTTTCTATCGACCCGGAAGCTATTGCCCGCCACAAGGATATGAAAATCGTTTATACTCCGATTCACGGTACAGGTATGATGTTGATTCCGCGTGCATTGAAGATGTGGGGATTTGAAAACGTATTCACTGTTCCCGAACAGATGATTAAGGATGGTAACTTCCCGACTGTCGTATCTCCGAACCCGGAAAATGCGGAAGCTCTTTCTATGGCTGTGAACCTGGCTAAAGAAATTGATGCAGAACTTGTAATGGCTTCCGACCCGGATGCTGACCGTGTTGGTATTGCCTGCAAGGATGACAAAGGCGAATGGGTGCTTATTAATGGTAACCAGACTTGTATGATGTATCTTTACTATATCCTGACTCAATACAAACAACTGGGTAAGATTAAAGGTAATGAGTTCTGCGTGAAGACAATCGTAACTACCGAACTTATCAAGAAGATTGCCGACAAGAATAATATCGAAATGCTCGACTGCTATACCGGTTTCAAATGGATTGCACGTGAAATCCGTCTGCGTGAAGGCAAACAGAAATATATCGGCGGTGGTGAAGAAAGCTACGGATTCCTTGCCGAAGACTTCGTTCGCGATAAAGATGCTGTATCAGCTTGCTGCTTGATTTCAGAAGTTGCTGCATGGGCAAAAGATAACGGCAAGTCACTGTATCAATTACTGCTTGATATTTACGTAGAATACGGATTCTCTAAAGAATTCACCGTAAACGTTGTGAAGCCGGGCAAGAGCGGTGCTGAAGAAATCAAAGCCATGATGGAAAACTTCCGTGCTAACCCACCGAAAGAATTGGGTGGCTCTAAAGTAATCCTGAGCAAAGATTACAAAACTTTGAAGCAGACAGACGACAAGGGAAATGTAACGGCAATCGATATGCCGGAATCATCAAACGTTCTTCAGTATTTCACAGAAGATGGCAGTAAAGTTTCAGTCCGTCCTTCCGGAACAGAACCTAAGATTAAGTTCTATATGGAAGTTCAAGGTGAAATGGGATGCCGCAACTGTTTCGCTTCTGCTGAGTCTGCCGCTATGGAAAAGATTGAAGCAGTGAAGAAGTCATTGGGCATCTGATTCTGTTTCTTCTGATAGTTTCAGAATAGGACAATAATAAAAATAGCGCCTCTATAATCTTTCCGAAGAGTATAGAGGCGCTTCTTTTTATCTATATGATAGTCTTGATTTCCCCATTTTTCAAGCATTTGGCCCGATTAAGCACAGTTCTTTCAATTCCTTTGCATTCTTTAAGCCGACTTTCTAATCATTCTTAGAAGAATCTTGTTCTATTGGCATCATCTCAATTTCAACAGGCAGGCTGCGGATACACATGTTTTGTTGATGCTTTAGAGTGATACGTTCAGTTTCATATTCATAAGTTGTTCGTTTGTAGTTTGAGTGTATTTCGTAGCCTGCTTTCTTTATTTTATAAGAGCCTTTCCATTATTTTTTAGTTCCTATCCAAGTCCATTTATGCCATATCGTCTCCAACGGTCCTTGTTTATGTTTGGACAGCCACCATTTACAGAACTGAACCTGTAATATGCAAAGAACGATACCAATCACCAAACTTAGAGTATATCCGCAATAAGGAGCCAGATAAAATCCGAATGGGAAATAGATAATAGCACCCAGGATAGACTGGGAAATATAGTTTGTCAGACTCATCTTACCGTAAAAGCGCAGGCTGGAAACGGCTTTTTGAAATTTGGCTTTCTGATACAGTAAAATGAAAGAAGAAATTAATACGATGGTGAACGCGAATTTCTGCCACATATCAAAAGCGGTGCCTACTGTCTGTTGGATAAGGCTGCTGTCACTCTGCATGATTTGCTCTTTCAAGGAGTAAAGAGGAGCGAAGCTGATAGCAGCGATAATGAGCGCTTTTACCCAGAATTTCAGATGAGATTCGGTGGTGACGAACAACTGTTTGCGTCCGATATACAGACCGAACAGAAAAAGTCCGGCAGTCTGTAAGAAACGTCCGGCGCCGATAGCCCAGAATAGGCTGGCCTTCTGCCCCAGAGTGACATTACCTATCAGGAACTCCCAGAAGTTGCCGTCTTTGGTGTAGGCAGCCACTTCGGCATACATCGCTCCGACATTTAAGTCGGGCAGGGTATAGGCAGGGTTGAAAAGGCTCATAATGTAGTGGAACCATTCAATAGGTTGCAGCGAGAACAGGATAGCAGTGATTAAAATAGCCTTATCGCTCCATTTGCGTACGATAAACAGTACGATGCCGACTACAACAAACAAAAGCAAGACATCACCTGCCGGGAAAAAGGCAGCGTTAAGAGTAGCAAAGCCTGCCAGTAATACCATTCTCCATAAAAAACGATAGCCGAAGTCTTTTCCTTTCAACTGCTGGTTGTGCGACTGGATATAGAAAGTGAATCCGAAAAGCAGGGCGAAGATAGCGTAAGATTTTCCCGCAAACAGTGAGAATGTCGCATTAAATACCCCGGCATCCAAAATGGTGAGCCATTCGGGCGAACTTTCCGGATAGACGGGAAAAATGAAATGCTCAAGGTTATGTACCAAGAGGATAGCCATGACGGCAAAGCCTCTGAGGGCATCTACTACTTCAATTCGTGGTGTTTTTGTTGATAATTCCATGAGGTTGGTTTATGATTGTTTTTTTAGTGAATATTCGTTTTACCCATTTGTTGGCAGGCTTTTCAAAGTAATAATAAGAAAGCAGGCTGAGTATAATGGTGATACAGAAAATAATGGGAACACTTACTGTCCATGGTAACTGCCATTGATAGAGAGCAGTCATCTTTGTGTACGTGAGTATGATAAACAAATGTATCAAGTAGAAACTATAACTGATTTCTCCGCCTATGATTAAAAAACGGTTGGATAATAACCGGGATATGCCCCCTTTTTGTAAGGAGAAGATAAGAATGATGAGCGAAACGGGCAACCAGTAATAACAAGAATAACGGTAAACTTTAGGAATGTCTGCGGCGCAAAGGAAGAACAGAAGAAATAATGCAATGGCTCCTGTTTCTAATAATGTGCTGGTGGAATAAGAAATCTTTTTATTGCGCAATGACCGGTAGAACTGGTAAAGCAGAACACCTACGAAAAAGTCCGGCAGCCGGGTAATGGGATTTACATACCAGTATGCTTTGATTTGCTCCTCACCGGTCAGATACATGCCTGCCAGCATAAAGAGAAGGCAAATAAAAAGAATGATAACTAAATGTCGCTTGTTATTTAAGAAAGGAATAACCAGAGGAAAGCAGAAGTAAAACAACTGTTCGCATCCCAAACTCCACGAGGGGCTGTTGAATGAGAAAAAGTAGTCGGCAGAGGGGAAAAACGGTTGTAACAGAAAGGTGGAAGCGACAAAGTGCTTTATCCAGTCTGCCGTGCCGCTATATTGCACGTATCCGCCTATGCATGCGGCAATTAATAATGTCAGTAGGTGCAAGGGATAAATACGCGCAAGGCGTGCTACCCAAAAAGTTCGTCGTGTGGTAGTCTTTTTCAGTAGCTTCTCCTGATAGTTGTAAGCAATAATAAATCCGCTGAGCACAAAAAAGAAACTGACTCCGACAAATCCCTCTTTAAAGAAATGAGCGTTGAAGCTTGAATCAATAACATAGCAATGCGCCCCAAATACCATCAAGGCAAAGAATATCCGTAAAGAAGTTAATGTGTTAATCACGATACTTATCAGTTTTTTGTACTCGACTGCAAAAGTACTGTTTTCTTGTGAGATAAAAATTCACATAGATTAAAAAAGAACTTAAGCTTCGGAACGTAGGCGGCTGAGATGTTGGGGAGTCATGCCAAGAAAAGAAGCGATATATCCCAGTTGGGCGCGGTGGATGACATCGGGCTGTTCATGTAAGAGCTGTTCGTAACGCTCCTTGGCCGGAAGGTAGAGCCGGTTGATATGATGCATATCCATATATAGCAGGCACTCCTGATGGATAACCCGTCCCCAGTTTGCAATCTCTATATTCGTTTCATAAATCTGATTTAAGTCTTCGATACGTATGGCATACAATTCGCAATCTTCCAGCAATTCTACATATTCGTATCCGGGCTCATTGTGATACAAATCTTTCATGGCAAAGGTGATATCGCCTTCGCGGGAAAACCAGATAGTGATTTCTTCCCCGTCACGTAAACAGTATGACCGGCAAAAACCTTTTTCGATAAAATAGACGTGACGGTCTGCTACACCACCGTGTATCAGCAAGTGCTTTTTGGGAAGCTCCAACTTTTCCATGCGGCTGAAAAGTATTTCCAGCGATTTATCAGATACCGGATAATACTGGCGGATACCTTTGATAATGTTTTCCATGGCCGGTTATTGGTTAGGAGATTCCAGCCACCAGTCAATCATCTTCCGTGCAAGGCTCAGTTTTCGGGGAAGTTCCGGCAGGTTATCCCGTGTATAGAAATCTCCGGAGCTTAGTTCTTCCTCTTGCAGTTTGATTTCCCCACCGGCATAATCTGCAATAAAACCCACCATCAACCCGCTGGGATAAGGCCATGCCTGATTGCCGAAATAAGTGATATTCTTCACATCCAGTCCGGTTTCCTCTTTCACTTCACGCGCTACACATTCTTCTAGTGTCTCTCCGGTTTCCAAAAATCCGGCAACAAGACTGTTGAACGTTCCTTTAAAGTTGCGGGCATGGACCAGGAGCAGTGAATCTTCTTTTCTCACCAGGACGAGAACTGCGGTTGAAATGGACGGATATACTTCCCTTCCGCATTTCGGGCAACGTTTCATGATGTCCTCTTTCTGCTCTATAGGAGTGCCGCAGGCGGAGCAAAAACGGCTGTTCCGGTCCCAGTGCAGAATCTCATACGCTTTTCCTGCTGCCTGATAATGAGACAGCGGGAGATACTCATAAGAGGCACGAAGTCCAATCATTGCATATTGCGCCGATTCTTCGACAGGCGAGGAGAGGGAGAAAGACTTGCAATTTCTTCCTTCCAGCGTAGTGATATTGTGTACGGTTGTTTTTTCTTTGATGACAATAGGGGGAATTTCTCCGCAAGGAAGGGCAAATGTGCCATTCCCTCTCTTTTCGAGCAATAGCTGGTCTTTATAAAAGACAAACCACCATGATTGCGTTGTTTCACTCATTTTATTCTCATTCTTTTCTTTGCGCTGCGAAGTTATAAAAAACTGTATAGATATTGGAGACTTTCGCGGATAAAATATTGGTGGATTAACTTAATACAATATGTTGCTCGATACCAATTTCACGTATGAAATAGCTGTCATGGGAAATTGCAATTACTGTACCCGTGTAGTTCTTGATGGTATTGGTGATGATTTCAATACTCCGTATATCCAGATTATTGGTCGGTTCGTCCAGGATAAACATATCCGGTGTATTATTACTAATCATCAGGCAGCAGAAAGCGAGCCGCATCTTCTCACCACCGCTTAGTTTCCGGCAGGACTTGTCCCATTCGGAAGCGGGAAACAGGTAACGGTTCAGAATAATCTTTATTTCGTGTTCCGGCAGGTTCCGGCTGTTGAAAGCGTAAGCCTGTTCAAGGATACTGTTCCGGTCGTCGATGATAGAGTATTCCTGATTCAGATAGACGTAAGAGAAATCTGCCCGTGTGAGTGTTCCTTCCTGTGGCTGGAGTTGTCCGGTGATGATTTTCAGAAGAGTGGTCTTTCCGCTGCCGTTGGTTCCTTCTATGCGGAGACGGTCGCCGCTCTTTAGCTGAAAGCTGATGGGAGTTTGCCAAAGCAGTTGCGCTGGCAGGTTGCTACCGTTGCTGCTGTCGGAAGTATCATTCTCACTTGGATTCTTATTCTCTTTTTGATTCTCAATCTCTTTTTGACTATCATTATCGTTCAAGTTAGGATAATAACAGAAATTAATGTCTTTCGCTGTAACTAACGTTTTCCCGTTGTGCAGGGAAGAACTGTTGAAATCAGTCTTTAGCGCAGCCGTTGGAGAGAGTGAACCACGAAGCTGGTTGCGTTCATCGGTCAGTTTTTCGGCTTTCTCCTGATGAACACCGTTTAGCTTGCTGGTACTTTTCTCCGATTTTCCCTGCAATGCATTTAGTACGATGCGCGGAACACCTTTTTTAATATTGGCTTTTTCGCCACGCACATTTTGCTTATCTCTTCGTTCGGCCGTTTCACGGGCTACCTTGCGGGCTATCCGCAATGCTTTCTCTTTTTCTTCGATACGCTGCTGTAAAGCTTCCTGCATCAGGGCTTTCTGTTCTTTGTAGAATTCGTAGTTCCCACCATAATACGTGATTTGGTGTTTCTCCAATTCACAAATTTCGGGAAGGAGATTGAGTAAAGTGCGGTCATGGCTCACTATCAACAATGTTGAGCGCCATTTCTCTACCCAATCATACAAACGTTCCCTGCCCGAAGAGTCGAGATGGTTCGTAGGCTCATCCATGAGAATGACAGATGGATGATGAATATCCATACCCGCTAGAAAGACACGGGTCTTTTCTCCGCCACTGAGCAGATGCATCGGGTAGGATAGAGGAAACTGCCCTAATCCCCACGCGTCAAGAGCGGCGACGGAGCGTTCTTCGATATTCCAGTCATCATCCAGTAGCGTGAAATTTTCCGTTGAGGCATCTCCCGCCAAAATAGCGTGCAAGGCTTGTCGCTTGCTGTCTATCTGCAAGGCTTGGGCGATAGTTAATGAATCGTATTGTCCGAAATGTTGCGGAATGTAATAAAGGTCGTCCGGGCGGACGATAACACCGGAAGACGGTGATAGTTGCCCGGCGATAATTTGCAGCAGGGTAGATTTGCCACAGCCGTTATTGCCGACCAGTCCCAGTTTCTGCCCCTTACTGATGGCAAAGTTGAGGTCACTGAATAATACCTCTTTATCCGGATGGATATAGCTGATTTGTTGAATACTTATAGGCATGATTGTCTATTGGATTTGAAGTGAAAGAAATAGTGAAAGATAATCACGGGGAAGGGAGCGACAAACACAATACTGGCTAAACAACACGAATTTCGTGATGCTTAACGATACGTCAAAAGCATAGATGAAAAGTGATGTTTACTTAGAAGTGTTGTCTTACTTGGAAATTCTCATTGCGGTAAGTATATAGTTTAACTTGGTCGCAAAGATAACACTTTCCGGCAGAATCCCATGCTATTTCGGCAGAAATGTTTTTTTCAGAGCCTCTATTTACTCAAATCAGAGCCTCTATTTATCTTATTCAGAGGCTCTGTTTGCTTAATTCAGAACCTTTATTTGCTTAGTTTGCAGGCTCTGTTTTTGATTTGCAAATTCTACTTGTTCGGTTTGCAGACTTTATGGCTAACACGAAGCTGGTAATTCTTCTATTCCTATATTGTAGCTTTTCAAATCTACTGCAAATCATGTACAGAACATTAAGAGAAAAGTTTCTTTCGATTAATAGGAAAGTTCTGGTTATTAGGAAGTAAAGTTGTTTTGTGTTAATCGCAATCTATAAACGAAACTTGCGTTTATAAAAACAAAGCTTTCATTTATAAAAACGGAACTTTCATTTATAAAAACAAAAGCTTCGTTTATAGTTTATCATTAGTGCATGAAAAGTTTGGTACTAATCCAAAACAAGTTTGCCAGTAAGCAACATGAAGTTTGTTACTAATAGATTGGCTCATAGAACTATACCTTTCCACACAGAAATAAGGCTTTCAACGAAATCGCTGAAAGCCTTTATCCTTTACTATGTTATCCTTTATACATCAAATAGTTGATTTAATCCCTCACTCATACTCGGATGAGTAAAGATGAAATCGCGTAGAAAAGCAGCCTCTTGCCCTGTCTTCATAGCCAAAGCTACGATATTTATTATTTCCGGGGCATCGGCACAAAACAGCGTGCATCCCATAATCTTTCCGCTGTGGCTGTTCACAATAGCTTTCAGCATACCGTCCGTCTGTTGCAATGTGCGCGAACGGACTACGGAAGTGGCCGGTAAGCGGGAAACCTTAAAGGAATAACCTCTTTTCAGTGCTTCTTCTTCAGTGAGCCCAATGTGAGCCAGCGGCGGGTCGATAAATACTGCATACTGAACAGGGTCGCGGTCGCCTATATCCCGTTTTTTATCTCCGAAGAGCTGGTCGCGGATAATCCGGAAGTCATCCAGTGAAAGATAAGTGAATTGCGGGCCGCCCTTCACGTCGCCCATTGCCCATACATGAGGGGCGGTAGTGCGTAACTGGTCGTTTACCACGATAGCCCCGTGCGCATCCACTTCCACGCCTGCCGCTTGCAGGTTCAATCCTTCAATCATAGGTTTCCGTCCGGTAGCGATGAGGATAGCGTCACCGTCCACAAAGTAAGGAGTACCGTCGGACACATCCGAATAAGTCAGTGTCACGCCGTCATTCGTATCATGGATAGATTGTGCACGGGCATTGAGATGAATTTCTATCCCTTTCCTTTCCATCACCTCTCTGACGCTTTTGGCAATATCTTGGTCGTTGCGAGGCATGAACCGGTTGCCGCTTTCGAGGATAGTCACTTTACTGCCGAATCCGGCATACATCGAAGCAAATTCCAGTCCGATATACCCGCCACCGACGATAATCAAATGTTTAGGCAGGACGTTCATATCCAAAAGTGTGGCACTGGTGTACACATGCTGGCTTTCCTTGAGCCCGTCGATTGCCGGAATAATAGGAGTGGAACCGGTATTGATAAAAATTTCTTTCCCTTGCAGTTCAATATCCCCGTCAGGGAGTGCCACTTTCAGGGTATTGGCAGATATAAAGGAAGCTGTCCCTGTGTAGACAGTCACATTCGGGCGCTTGCTTAATCTTTCGTAATTGTTTCCTCTGAGAAAAGAGGTCAGACGGTTTTTACGGGCGACAGCCTGTTTATACATATTTGCCTGTTTCGGGAAATCCTCGTGGTACAGCAGGGAAGAAATCCCGGCTTCATGTATCAGCGTCTTTGTAGGGATACAAGCAATGTTCGGACAAGAGCCCCCATACATCATATCGGAGCGTTCGATGACGGCAACCTGCCATCCTCTGTTTGAAAGTTCGGCAGCCAGTGTTTTTCCTGCCTTGCCGAACCCTATAATAATTGCATCATATTGTTTCATAACTTCTTTGTTTAACGATTCGTATTAGACTATATAACAGTCTGAAAATACGATTTGTTCCGTAGCTCCAAGAAGTCAGAACCCTCTACAGTAGTGTGATTAGTCTTTTTTAAGTGTTTTGAGTACGCGTTGTGACGAGTCGGACAGAAGCACTACGGCACCGGCAAGGATAACAATATCCTTAATCACCAACCGCCCCGCGCCTGACAATAGCGGGAAGCCGAATTCTCCACTTCCTAAATTAGGAACCCATACTTCGGGTGTTGTGACGAGGAAGGAGAGTGTACCGAGCGTCATGATAATAGCCAGCGTATCACCTACCAGTCCTGCTTTCGAGGAGAAGATTCCAAGGAATACCAGGATGCCGATACTCATGATAAGAGCTCCCAGCCCATAAGAGAACGTATAAGTATTGTTTGCTTCATGCCATGCACGATTTTCCGGAACAAAAGCCCCTTCCGCGTTTTTGTGTTCCTTATATTCGGGAGCACCTTTTGCATAGAAGAAACTCATGAAAGGGCTGTTGGCAACGAACGGTACAATCCCGTCGGCCTCATAATGGAAATACTTCAATCCGCCTATCCATACGAATACCACCAGGATAGCTACACGGATAAACTTGATACCAAAACTTTTCAGACTTGAAGTGAAGGTCAGTAAAGCGATAAATTTCTCTTTCATTTTGTAGGGTTTTAATTGGTTTAACTTACACCGCAAAGGTCGTGCTTTTCCGATACCCCCAAAATGGCAATACTTCCGTATCCCTTATCAATTCTTCCCTTCCTGCGTATTTCTGAACTGTACGGCGCTTTGTCCGGTCATATTTTTAAAGAAACGGCTGAAAGAAGCCTGGTCTTCGAATCCCAGAATATCGGCAATCTCCTTGGCGCTTTTGTTGCTGTAAAGCAAGAGGCGCTTGGCTTCCGCTTCCACCCGTTCGTGAATCACACGGAGCGGAGAGGGCAGTTTGCAAGTCGAAAAGATATTCGACAATGTCTTGGGCGACTTATGCAGCATGTCGGCATAATCCTGCACCTGCTTCTTCGTCCGGTAATGTTCGTCAACGAGATTATAGTACTGGCGTACAATCTCGAAACCGGATTCTTTTTCACGAGTAATATTCATGCGATGGCGTGCAATCCGGGTACACTGGATGATGAACCTCTTCAGCAATATGCGCAGCATCTCTTCCTGCAAACTGTCGGAAACGGTGAATTCGTTTTCTAATGCCGCGGTGATGGTATCCAGTTCCCTGCGCTCTTTCTCATTCAGCGTGAAACGGATAAGATGGGACGAACCATTGAAGAGGAAGCCGCTGCATGATACCTCATGGTCGTTACCATAAATACAGTAGAAATTACTGTTAAACAGTAAAGTCAGGTAATCGCCGTCGATTGATTTGAATTCGAGATGTTGCAGGTGGGTCAGTGAAATCACTTCATCTTTGGCAAGTACCATTTCCTGATGGTCTATCTCTACCGTGATACTTCCGTTGCGTACCCATATAAACTTATAAAGTCCTTTTTCCTTTTGCAATGCTTTCTCCGCCAGGTATGAATCCGTAAGCGCGAGCGTTCCTTTCAGTTTTGTGTGATATTGCTGTAACATAGTTAATCCTCCATTGCTGATGCGTCAAATGACAGTGGCAATAAATCGCCTATACTTTTTATTTCGTAAATACATTCTTTACCGTAGAGCAGGATACGAATGGGTTGTCCGTATCGTTTTTCCGTTTCCAGAATCACTTGGCGGCAAGCACCACAGGGCGGAATCGGGTTGTCTATAAAGTCCTTTTCGGTTCTTGCGGCAATGGCAAGGGTAACGACCGCTTGGTCGGGATATTGGGAATTGGCGTAGAATAGAGTCGTGCGTTCCGCGCAGAGTCCCGACGGATAGGCGGCATTTTCCTGATTCGTTCCTGTTACTACGGTTCCGTCAGCTAACAGTGCGGCTGCACCTACCGAGAAACGGGAATAAGGGGCGTAACTGCGTGCTGTTGCATCCATGGCTGTTTTCATAAGTGCCCGGTCGGCCTCATTCAACTCATTATATTGATATACTTTAATAACTGCGGTAATTATGAGGTCTTTCATACGCGTTGAGGTATTGGTTTCTAACAATTAATGTTACAAAGTTAGGAAAGAGATTGATAATCCCAATTATTTTTCAGATTTTTGTGTCCTATAATCCACATCTGAATTAAAATGGAGAACAAATTACATAGGCTTGTCTTTTTAACTATCGTATTCTTTTTTGCCGTAGGAGTACAAGCACAGAAACGGAACGCCCGTTATACCGAATATATAAATAAGTATAGTGACCTGGCTGTCGAACAAATGAAGCTTCATAAGATTCCCGCCAGTATTACGCTGGCGCAGGGACTGCTGGAAAGTGGTGCGGGATACAGCCAGTTGGCACGAAAAAGCAACAACCATTTCGGTATCAAATGCGGTAGTAGCTGGCGGGGACGTACGGTTCGCCATGACGATGACGCGCGCAACGAATGTTTCCGTGCCTACAAGCATCCGCGTGACTCCTACGAAGACCATTCCGATTTCCTCAGAAGAGGCGCCCGTTATGCTTTTCTTTTCAAACTGGATATTACCGACTATAAAGGCTGGGCGCGCGGACTGAAAAAAGCGGGTTATGCCACCGACCCTTCCTATGCCAATCGCCTGATTACGATTATCGAAGATTACGACCTGTATAAATACGACCGCAAAGGCGTTTACTCGGAACGTAAGTTGAGAAAGAACCCCTGGCTGATGAATCCGCACCAGATTTACATAGCCAATGACATAGCCTATATCGTTGCCCGTAGCGGGGATACTTTCCAGGATTTAGGCAAGGAACTGGACATTAGCTGGAAAAAGCTCGTGAAGTATAACGACTTGCATCGTGAATATACATTAATGCCGGGAGATATCATCTATCTGAAAGCCAAAAAGAAGAAAGCTTCCAAACCTCATACCGTATATATCGTAAGAGACGGTGATTCCATGCACGGCATCTCCCAGAAATATGGTATCCGTCTGAAGAACCTGTATAAGATGAACCGCAAGGACGGTGACTACGTTCCGGAAGTGGGTGACCGCCTGCGCCTTCGATAAGACGATGACCTGCATTTTCACTAGCTTGCTGTGGTGCATCTTTCTGATAGGCTGCAGCATCTCTTCCTGATAGGCTGTGGCGCATCGCCCTAGTCTGCTGTGATGTCTTTCTCTGAAGATTTGCCACAACGAGCAAACTAAATGACTCATTCATGTGTTCTTATTACAGTAAAACATGATTATAGTATGAGTCTTAATATTGCAAAAGTAGATAAGAAGCGTGTCGTCATAGTAGGCGGTGGTTTCGGTGGCTTGAAGTTAGCTAATAAGTTAAAGAAGTCAGGCTTTCAGGTGGTCTTGATTGATAAGAACAATTATCATCAGTTTCCCCCGTTGATTTATCAAGTAGCTTCGGCGGGTATGGAACCTACTTCTATCTCTTTCCCCTTCCGCAAGATTTTCCAGCATCGGAAAGATTTCTATTTCCGTATGGCTGAAGTGCGTGCCATTTTCCCGGAGAAGAATATGATTCAGACTTCCATCGGGAAAGCTGAATATGACTATCTGGTTTTGGCAGCAGGCACTACCACCAATTTCTTTGGCAACAAGCATATCGAAGAGGAAGCCATGCCGATGAAGAACGTTTCGGAAGCGATGGGACTGCGGAATGCTCTTTTGGCGAATCTGGAACGGGCACTTACCTGCTCTACCAAGCAGGAGCAACAGGAATTACTCAACATTGTAATTGTGGGCGGTGGCGCCACCGGCATAGAAGTGGCGGGAATACTCTCCGAAATGAAAAAGTTTGTATTGCCGAATGATTATCCGGATATGCCCAGCAGCTTGATGCATATCTACCTGATTGAAGCAGGGCCGAGGTTGCTGGCAGGAATGTCGGAAGACTCTTCTGCTCATGCTGAAAAGTTTCTTCGTGAAATGGGTGTGAATATACTTCTTAATAAGCGTGTGACCGATTACCGTGACCATAAAGTCATACTTGAGGACGGCACTGAGATTGCCACGCGTACCTTTATATGGGTGAGCGGTGTCACCGGAGTGACTATCGGAAATATGGATGCTTCGTTGATAGGTCGTGGCGGACGTATCAAAGTCGATTCCTTCAACCGTGTGGAAGGAATGAACAATGTGTTTGCTATCGGCGACCAATGTGTCCAGTCGTCCGACGAAAGTTATCCGAACGGGCATCCTCAACTGGCACAAGTCGCTATCCAGCAAGGCGAACTGTTGGCAAAGAACTTGATACGCCTTGAAAAAGGACAGGAGATGAAGCCTTTCCATTACCGTAATCTGGGTTCGATGGCAACGGTGGGACGTAACCGTGCCGTTGCGGAATTCAGTAAGGTGAAGATGCAGGGGTGGTTTGCCTGGGTAATGTGGCTGGTCGTTCATCTGCGTTCCATTCTTGGAGTACGTAATAAGGTAGTTGTTCTTCTCAACTGGATATGGAATTATTTCACTTATGACCAGTCCATGCGTATGATTGTCTATGCCCGTAAGGCAAAAGAAATCCGTGACCGGGAAGCCGTTGAAGCGACTACCCACTTGGGGAAAGACCTGATACAAGAACCGCAACAAACAAAATAAATGGGATAACCGCAATAAACAAAACAAATATAAGAACAGAATAACGAAACAAACAAAATATACGCAACAAGCAAAACAAACAAAAATATAAGTCCGCTTTATGTGGCTCCGTCTTGTTCTTAGACGGTAAATTCGTACAGGGTGTTCGATTTCGGACACCCTGTATTTTTAATTATCCTCTGTTTATCAGTGATTTATGACTTTGGCACAGATTTGGTATAATAGATACCAAATGAATACATGATAAAATCATAGAATCATAAAATCATAAAATCATAAACAACCAGATATGGACAGAGAAATTCCAAAAGAAGTTCGTCAGAAAGAACGCAATAAGAAAATCATTCGTTATTCGCTCATTGGAGTGGCGGGAATTATTGTTGTCAGCGTACTCATTTCTTTGATGAGGGCGGGAGTAGAAGAAAAAGACCTTGTTATCTCTACTATTGACAAAGGAGTGATTGAAGTCAGCGTCAGCGCGTCGGGAAAGGTAGTCCCTGCCTTTGAAGAGATTATCAATTCACCTATTAACTCCCGTATCCTCGAAATCTATAAAAAAGGGGGCGATAGCGTAGACATCGGCACTCCGATTCTGAAACTCGACCTTCAAAGTACGGAAACGCAATATCAGAAACTTTTGGACGAAGAGAAAATGCGCCGGTATAAGCTCGACCAGCTTCGTGTCAACAATCAGACCAAGCTCTCCGATATGGCAATGCAGATTAAAGTTTCGGCCATGAAACTAAGCCGGATGAAAGTGGAACTAAGAAACGAACACTATCTGGACAGTCTCGGAGCGGGAACGACGGATAAAGTCCGTCAGGCGGAACTAAGCTATAATGTCGCGCAGCTCGAATACGAACAACTCCAACAACAATATAAGAATGAACAGGAAGTGGCCGCCGCCGAACTGAAAGTGCAGGAGCTTGATTTCAATATCTTCCGCAAGAGTCTGGCGGAAATGAAACGTACCTTTGAAGACGCGCAAATCCGCTCTCCCCGCAAAGCAATCCTTACCTATATTAATAATCAGATTGGCGCACAGATTTCGCAAGGAGAGCAGGTGGCTGTTATCTCCGATTTAAGTCACTTTAAAGTAGAAGGCGAGATTGCCGATACGTATGGCGACCGTGTGTCGGCAGGTGGAAAGGCGGTTGTGAAGATAGGCAGTGACAAACTGGAAGGAACCGTCAGCAGTGTGACGCCCCTTTCAAAGAATGGAGTCATCTCTTTCAGCGTACAGTTGAACGAGGACAATCATCACCGTCTGCGTTCGGGCTTGAAGACAGATGTCTATGTGATGAACGCTGTGAAAGAAGATGTGATGCGCATTGCTAATGGCTCTTATTATGTGGGACGCGGCGAATACGAATTGTTTGTCTACGACTCGGACAGCGAACTGGTAAAACGTAAAGTACAACTGGGAGATTCCAACTTTGAATATGTAGAAGTAATAAGTGGTTTGCAGCCGGGTGATAAAGTGGTTGTCAACGACATGAGTGCATATAAGAACAAGAATAAATTGAAGATTAAATAAGCTAAATACAAGAAGTTATGATAACACTGAACTCTCTTTCCAAAATTTACCGTACGGACGAGATTGAAACGGTAGCGTTGGAAAATGTGAATCTGACGGTAGAGCGTGGCGAATTTCTGAGTATAATGGGGCCTTCAGGATGTGGAAAATCTACTTTGCTGAATATAATGGGACTGCTCGACGCGCCTACAATGGGAACGATAGAAATAAACGGAATCCGCACCCAAGGGATGAAGGACAAGGAACTGGCAGCTTTCCGTAACAAGACACTTGGTTTCGTTTTTCAGTCTTTCCATCTGATAAATTCGCTGAATGTAATGGATAATGTGGAACTGCCGCTGCTCTATCGCCGTGTCGGTAACAGCGAACGCAAACGGCTGGCACAGGAAGTGCTGGAGAAGGTGGGATTAAGCCACCGCATGAATCATTTCCCCACACAGCTTTCCGGTGGTCAGTGCCAGCGCGTAGCTATTGCCCGTGCCATCATCGGTAATCCGGAAATAATTCTTGCCGATGAGCCGACAGGTAATCTGGACTCCAGAATGGGAGCCGAAGTCATGGAACTTCTCCATCGTCTGAACAAAGAAGACGGGCGTACCATCGTAATGGTGACTCATAATGAAGAACAGGCGAAGCAGACATCCCGTACCATCCGTTTCTTTGACGGACGGCAGGTGCGATAAATCTCTTTGTAGAATATTGCAGGTACAGTTCTGGTTATCATTGAAAGATGAATAAAAATAGATTGAACGTTATAATGATACGATAATGATAAAACTCTACTTCAAGCAGGCATTCCAACTGCTGAAAGAAAATAAACTGCTTTCTTCTATCTCCATCATCGGCACGGCATTGGCTATTGCCATGATAATGGTGATTGTAATCACTTTGCGTGCGACCATTGCCCCTTTTGCACCGGAGACTCATCGTGACCGTATGCTTGTCTTCCGTTATGCCGGGCTCCAGAATAAATCAAACGTAAACTGGCAGAGCAACGGCCCTATCGGATATAACACGGCAAAGGCCTGTTTCAAAGAGATGACCGTGCCCGAAGCGGTGTCCATCACCAATTCTTTCCAGGAAACGATGTTGGCTGCCAAACCGGCAGGCGAAATGGAAAGTTGCAGCGTACTGCAAACGGATGATGCTTTTTGGAAAGTATTTGAATTTGATTTTCTCTCCGGTAAGCCGTATGATAATGCCGATTTTGATGCCGGAGCAGCGAAAGCCGTTATATCCGAAGATATGGCGCGTCGGTTGTTCGGAACGTCGGAAGTCGTAGGAAAGACGTTCTTGCTGAACCATTCTGCTTACTTGATAAGCGGAGTAGTGCGCCCGGTATCCAAATTGGCACGATACGCTTATGCGCAAGTCTGGATTCCTTTAAGTTCGACGAATGCTTTCACCACAACCTGGGGAGATGAAAATATTATGGGAATGGTTTCTGTTTTCATATTAGCCAAATCAGAAAAAGACTTTCCGGCTATTCGCAATGAAGCAGACCGCCTGAGGGCAGTATTTATGGCAGGACATCCTAATTTCGATTTGCTTTATCGTGGACAACCCGACACGTATTTCGTTGCTTCACAACGATATTCTGCTAATAATCCCCCGGCAGTGAAACAAGCCGTCCGGCAATATATAATAACATTACTTGTACTTCTGATTGTCCCTGCGGTCAACCTGTCCGGCCTCACTTTATCACGTATGCGCAAACGTCTCTCCGAAATAGGAGTGCGGAAAGCCTTCGGTGCCCCAAGAAGAGAATTAATGATGCAAGTGCTTTCCGAAAACATGCTTTATTCGCTTTTTGGTGGTATCTTCGGATTATTATTGAGCTACATTGCCGCTTTCCTTCTCGGGGGAATGTTGTTCTCCGTAGACTTCGTATCCGATGGGGTGAACGATTTGCGGACGATGTGCGTCGACCTCTTGTTTGACCCTGTCGTATTCCTGTTGGCATTCCTAGCCTGCTTCCTGCTCAACTTGCTCAGTGCGGCTATTCCGGCATGGAGAATCACCCGTACCAATATTGTAGATGCCATAAATGAGAGATAACCCGAACAGTCAACTAATAAATTGAAAAGAAGATGCAGCTATTAAAACAAATATGGAACGAACGCCGGTCGAACGGATGGTTGTGGGCAGAGTTATTACTTGTTTTTGTTGTCCTGTGGTATGTAGTCGACTGGACATATGTGACCGCCCGTACCTATTATGAACCGGTAGGGTTTGATATTACCGATACCTACTATCTGGAGCTTAGCCTGAAAAATAACAAGAGCAACTCCTATATCCCTAAAGATAAAAAGAATACCACGTTGGGGCAGGACATTACTGAACTGGCAAACCGTCTTCAACGATTGCCGGAAGTGGAAGCAGTTTCCGTATCCAATAATGCACGTCCTTATATCGGAAGTAATTCCGGTAGTATATTGCGTATTGATACTATTGTCCGTACTCCGTTGCGACGTACGATGACTCCTGAATTTTTACAGGTATTCCGTTATCAAAGTGCGGATGGTCGTGGCTATGAACCGTTGGTACAGGCTTTGAAAAACGGGAATGTGGTAGTCAGTGAGAATTTTTGGCCTGATGATTATAAGGGTGACCGCACATTGTTGGGCAAGGAAATGGTGGATGTGGATGATTCTACCCAAGTCTATAAGATAGGCGGTGTATCAACCAAAGTGCGTTATAACGATTTTTGGCCTAATTATAGCGATATTTATATAGCTAGGGCTTTCATGGAAAAGGTGATAGTTGAACTGGATGATGACTTTTACCCTTCCAGTGTGGAAGTTTGCCTGCGGGTGAAGCCGGGTACTAGTAAAGACTTTCCGGAACATTTGATGAATCTGTCAGCCAGCCAGTTGAGTGTTGGCAATCTGTTCATTCTGAAAGTACATGACTATGAGAATATACGGAATGACTTTCAACAGGGTAATTACAATCAGGTACAGGTTCGTTTCTGGATGATGGGCTTTCTGTTGCTGAATATCCTGTTGGGGATTGTCGGTACATTCTGGTTCCGCACGCAACATCGCCGTTCCGAGTTGGCTCTTCGTGTGGCGGTCGGCTCCAGCCGGATGCAACTTTGGGGGCGTCTGAATAAAGAAGGACTGTTACTGCTTACTTTGGCTGCTTTGCCTGCTGCCATGATTTGCTATAACATAGGCTACCTGGATTTAACTGACGGATATATGGAATGGGGAGTTCCCCGTTTCCTTATAACGTTTGTCGTAACTTATTTCCTGATGGCTGTGATGATACTGGCCGGTATTTGGTTTCCTGCCCGTCAGGCAATCCGCATACAGCCGGCAGAAGCATTGCGCGAGGAATAAAAAAATAAGGCTATTTGCATTGTTTTCAATATAATAACTTATCTTTGTGCGCATAATACTGAAAACAATGCAGGCTTTTGCTTATGAATAGACGATATTACTGTTTGTTTGTAGTTCTCTTTTTAGCTGTCCTCGTTCGGGCGGCAGCTTCGGAAAGTACATTCAATATACTCTTCATCCAGTCATATACTTCTCAGACTCCTTGGCACAGTGACCTTAATCAAGGTTTGGTGAAAGGATTCAGAGAGAGCGGGGTGAAGGTGAATATTACGACAGAATATCTGGACGCTGACTTCTGGGCATTTAATTCGGAGAAAGTAATCATGCGCCGTTTTTGCGAACGTGCCCGTGAGCGTCGGACGGACTTGATTGTAACGGCGAGCGATGAGGCTTTCTATACACTTTTCGCATGTGGAGACTCGTTGCCATTGCAGGTTCCGGTTGTCTTTTTCGGTATCAAGTATCCTGACGCAAAACTGCTTGCAGCTCACCCCAATGTCTGCGGATTCACGGCCAATCCCGATTTTGATGTCATCCTGCGTCATGCGCAAAAGATATTTCCCCAGCGAAAAGATGTCGTTTGCGTGATAGATAATAGTTTTCTGAGTAACAAAGGTCGCGATGACTTTGAAGAAGAGTGGGAAATCTTCCAACAGGATAACCCGGATTATAATATGAAAATTTATAATACTCAGAATCATACCACCAGTCACATTATTGCGGCAATTTGTTATCCGCGCAATAGCTACGGGCGCATTGTGATTGCTCCAAAATGGTCGCCTTTCCTTTCGTTCGTAGGCAAAAACTCCAAAGCTCCGGTGTTCTCAACCCAGACTGTGGGACTGACCAACGGTGTCTTTTGCGCCTATGACAGCGATGCCTATGCTTCCGCGTTTATGGCAGGTCAAAGAGCTTCACAGGTATTGAAAGGGACTTCTCCACTGAGTATCGGAGTGACAGAAGCCGAACAGGGATTTATATACGACTACAAGCAACTGGAATTTTTCCACGTCGACCCCGATAAAGCGACTGCCGCCGGCGGAATCATTGTCAACGAACCCTATTGGGAGAGATACAAATTCCTCTTCATTCTTCTCTATCCGTCCATCCTGGCTTTATTGATAGCATCTATCGTATGGCTGATGCGTGCCAACCGTCGCGAATCCAAACGACGTGTGCAAGCCCAGACCCGCCTGCTCGTACAGAACAAACTGGTAGAACAGCGCAATGAGTTTGACAATGTCTTCCACTCCATCCGCGATGGCGTGATAACGTATGATACAGACCTGCATATCCATTTCACGAACCGTTCTTTATTGAGGATGCTCCATCTGCCGTACGAGTCGGGCGGACGTTTTTATGAAGGCATGATGGCAGGCAGTATTTTCAATATCTATCATGAAGGGCAAAATATTCTTCATAAAATGCTGAAACAGGTAGCCCGTACGGGAGAGAGCGTACAGATACCACAAGGCTCTTTTATGAAAGAAGTGCACAGTGAGAATTACTTCCCGGTATCTGGAGAAATCGTTCCGATTCATTCGAAAGGGGGAATTACGGGCATGGCTCTTTCCGCACGTAACATCTCGGATGAAGAAATGCAGAAACGTTTCTTTGATATGGCACTGGATGAAAGTTCCATATACCCGTGGCAGTTTGACATGAAAACCAATTGCTTTATTTTCCCGCAAGGTTTCCTTGTGCAGATGGGATATGACGAATCAGTCACTACCATCACCCGTGAAGAAATGAACCGTACGATTCATCCGGACGATTTGAAGGAAATCATTCCGCAATTTGACAAGGCATTGACAGGAGAGAATAAGAATCCCCGTCTGAGTTTCCGCCAACGCAATGCGAATGGCGAATACGAGTGGTGGGAATACCGTTCTTCAGCTATCAGCGGTCTGACGCAGGATTCACTGTACGGCATATTGGGTGTGTGTCAAAGCATCCAGCGATATAAGACAGCCGAACAGGAAATGAGGGAAGCGCGCGATAAAGCTCTCCAGGCAGATAAACTGAAATCCGCTTTCCTCGCCAATATGAGCCACGAGATTCGTACTCCGTTGAATGCCATTGTAGGCTTCTCCGACTTGTTGAGTGATACAAGCGGCTTCACGGAAGAAGAAATCGCCCAGTTTATAGCGACTATTAACAAGAACTGTGGACTGCTGCTGGCATTGATAAACGACATTCTTGACTTGTCCCGTATCGAGTCCGGCACGATGGAATTTATGTTTGCAGACCACAACCTGCCTTTACTTTTAAAGACTGTCCATGATTCGCAAAGGCTGAATATGCCATCGGGCGTAGAACTGGTATTGCGTATGCCCGAAAGCGACAAGAAATATCTGAAAACAGATAATGTCCGCCTGCAGCAAGTAGTCAATAACCTGATTAATAACGCTGCCAAGTTTACGAGCAGCGGGTTTATCACTTTCGGCTATGAAGAAGATGAAGTCCCCGGATATACCCGTATCTTTGTAGAAGATACAGGTGTCGGCATTTCAGAAGAGGGCATCCGGCATATCTTCGAACGGTTCTATAAAGTCGATAACTTCACGCAAGGAGCCGGACTGGGGCTGAGTATCTGCCAAACTATCATCGAACGTCTGAAAGGCTCCATCTCCGTGACTTCCGAGGTAGGTAAAGGCACTCGTTTCACCGTACGCCTTCCCAACCATTGCGAATAAACCCGAACGTTCGTTTTTGCGTATAGTGTCCGAAAATGAACACTATGCTTATCTTGTAACCGATTGGAAATAAATACTTTATTCTTTTGGCACATCGTTTGATTCTCCTTTAGTGGAAAATACTGTGCATAATGAAAAAGAAAAGTATATTAGTAGCTCTTGCCGCAGCTTGCCTTCCATTGGCATTGTCGGCTCAGAAAGAAGGACAGAAAGAAAGGGAGATAACCTTGAATGAAGCTATCGCAATGGCACGTTCGCAATCCGTCGATGCGGCCGTTGCCCTGAATGAACTGAAAACCGCCTATTGGGAGTACCGTACCTTCCGTGCCGACCTTCTGCCGGAAGTCAATCTTACCGGCACTTTGCCCAATTACAATAAATCATACAGTTCTTATCAGAATTCCAATGGTTCCTACAGCTTCGTCCGCAACAGTGCGCTGGGACTTTCCGGCGAACTTTCCATCGACCAGAACATTTGGCTGACCGGCGGTAAACTCTCTCTGACTTCCTCTCTCGACTATATGAAACAACTCGGTTCCGGTGGTGACCGCCAGTTTATGTCCGTCCCCGTAACCTTGAAACTTACACAACCCATCTTTGGTGTGAACAACATCAAGTGGGACAGGCGCATCGAACCGGTGCGCTATGCGGAAGCGAAAGCGGCTTTTATCACCGCTACCGAAGAAGTGACGATGCGCGCCATTACCTATTACTTCAATCTCCTGCTGGCAAGAGAAAACCTGGGCACCGCCCAACAGAACCGGAAGAACGCCGACCACCTCTACGAAGTAGCCCTTGCCAAACGGAAGATGGGGCAGATTTCCGAAAACGAACTCCTGCAACTCAAACTTTCCGCCCTGAACGCGAAAGCGGCTTTGACGGAAGCGGAGAGCGACTTGAATGCCAAGATGTTCCAGCTCCGTGCCTTTCTGGGAGTAGGAGAGGATGAGATACTCCGTCCTGTTATTCCCGAAGCCGTAGACGGCTCAAAGATGGAATATAATAGGGTATTGAACAAAGCGCTCGAACGTAACTCATTCGCGCAGAATATCCGTCGCCGCCAGTTGGAAGCCGATTATGAAGTGGCTACGGCACGGGGCAACCTGCGTAGCGTCGACCTCTTTGCCAGCGTAGGATATACCGGAGAAAACCGTAACTTCCCCACCGTCTATAAAAACTTGCAAGATAACCAGATAGTGCAGGTAGGCGTCAAAATACCTATCCTGGATTGGGGAAAACGCCGCGGCAAAGTTCGTGTAGCCAAGAGCAACCGTGACGTGGTACTTTCAAAGATTCGCCAGGAACAGATTAATTTCAATCAGGATATTTTCCTGCTGGTGGAACATTTCAACAATCAGGCACAACAGTTGACTATCGCCAAAGAAGCCGACACCATCGCCCAGCAACGTTACAAGACCAGTATCGAAACTTTCCTGATAGGCAAGATTAATACCCTCGACCTGAACGACGCTCAGAACTCCAAAGACCAGGCAAGACAAAAACATATTTCCGAACTTTATTATTATTGGTATTATTTCTACCAAATCCGCAGCCTGACGCTTTGGGATTTCCGTACCAACACCGAACTGGAAGCTGATTTTGATGAAATCATCCGGCAATAAAAAGCGGAAAGCATGATGTCCGTTAGTAATTTTTTGTAGATTTGCAATATCATAAAGACACTGTAACTATCTCCCTTGATAAATAAAGAAATGAACCATGATTCTGATAATTGACGATGACAGCGCAGTGCGCTCTTCCCTCAGCTTCATGCTGAAGCGGGCAGGGTATGAGGCACAGGCAGTTCCCACTCCCTGGGAAGCCATGGATGTGGTGCGTTCCGTAACTCCTGACTTAATCTTGATGGATATGAACTTCACCCTTTCCACAACGGGCGAAGAAGGTCTGACTTTGCTCAAGCAGGTAAAGATATTCCGTCCCGAAACTCCGGTTATATTGATGACCGCTTGGGGAAGTATCCAACTTGCCGTGCAGGGAATGCAGGCAGGCGCTTTCGATTTCATCACAAAACCCTGGAACAACGCCGCCCTGTTGCAACGAATCGAAACCGCCTTGGAACTCTCGACGACTTCTAAAGAAACTACACAGGAACAAAGCGACTCCTTCGACCGCAGCCATATCATCGGACGCAGCCAAGGTCTGACGGACGTATTGAATACCATCGCCCGTATCGCAAAGACCAACGCTTCCGTACTAATCACGGGCGAGAGCGGGACAGGCAAAGAACTGATAGCCGAAGCCATCCATATCAACAGCCAGCGTGCGAAGCACCCGTTTGTAAAAGTCAATCTGGGCGGTATTTCCCAAAGCCTGTTCGAGAGTGAAATGTTCGGGCATAAGAAAGGAGCTTTCACTGATGCTTCCGCCGACCGTATCGGACGTTTCGAAATGGCGAACAAAGGAACTATCTTCTTGGATGAAATCGGTGACCTCGACCCTTCCTGCCAGGTGAAACTGTTGCGTGTATTGCAAGACCAGACTTTCGAGGTTCTCGGCGACAGCCGTCCCCGCAAGACCGACATCCGAGTAGTCTCCGCCACCAATGCCGACCTGCGCAAGATGGTGAGCGAACGCTCTTTTCGCGAAGACCTGTTCTACCGCATCAACCTGATAACTGTAAAACTGCCTGCCTTACGCGAACGCCGCGAAGACATCCCGCTGCTGGCACGTCATTTTGCCGACCGTCAAGCCGCAGCCAACGGACTGCCGCATACGGACTTCTCCGCCGACGCCATGCAATTCCTGAGCCGTCTGCCTTTCCCCGGAAATATCCGTGAACTCAAGAACTTGGTAGAGCGAACCATACTGGTAAGCGGCAAACCGCTTCTCGACGCTTCCGACTTCGACGCCCAATACATTCGCCACGACGATGCAAGAGCAGCCGAAGGCGCATCCCTGGCAGGTATGACATTGGATGAGATAGAACAGCAGATCATCCTTCAAGCACTGGAACGTTACAAAGGAAATTTGAGCCAGGTAGCTACGGCATTGGGTATCAGCCGTGCCGCCCTCTACCGCCGTCTCGAAAAATATAATATAATAATGTGATAAATTTAGGCACGGATTACGCGGATTACACGGTTGTTTAATACAACCACTATTCTAAAAACCGTGAAATCCGTGTAATCCGTGCCTAATAATATAAGATTAACCATTAACCACAGATAAACGTGCGTATAAAAGGACTATTTTTCATCCTCGTCTTCTTGTTGCTGGCACTGGGCGGCATATTACTGTTCCTTTCCAGCCAACTGAACACGCTCTTCTTCTACATAGGCGAGGGGCTGATACTCTTCATTCTCATTTATCTGGTATTCTTCTATCGTAAGCTCGTAAAACCTTTAAATACCATCGGAAGCGGCATGGACTTGTTGCGCGAACAGGATTTCAGCAGCCGCCTCAGTCCGGTGGGACAATACGAAGCCGACCGTGTCGTAAATGTCTTCAACCGCATGATGGAACAACTCAAGAACGAACGTCTCCGCCTGCGCGAACAAAATCACTTTCTCGACCTGCTGATTAACGCTTCCCCGATGGGGGTCATTATCACCACCCTCGACGACGACCTCTCGCAACTAAACCCGATGGCATTGAAAATGCTCGGTGTCCGTCTGGAAGACGTACAAGGCAAGAAGATGAAAGAGATAGACTCCCCGCTAGCCATGGAGCTGGCCAACGTCCCGAAAGGCGAGACAACCACCGTCCGCCTGAACGACTCCAATATCTACCGTTGCACTCACTCTTCCTTTATCGACCATGGATTCCAACACCCTTTCTTCCTCGTAGAAAGCCTGACGGACGAAGTGATGAAAGCCGAAAAGAAAGCCTACGAGAAGGTAATCCGCATGATAGCCCATGAAGTGAACAACACGACCGCCGGCATCACTTCCACACTGGACACCGTAGAACAAGCCCTTTCCACCGAAGAAGGCATGGACGACATCTGCGACGTGATGCGTGTGTGTACCGAACGCTGCTTCTCCATGAGCCGTTTCATCACCCGCTTCGCCGACGTTGTGAAGATACCCGAGCCTACCGTCTCGCCCGTCAACCTGAACGACCTGGCTTTTACCTGCAAACGTTTCATGGAAGGAATGTGCAACGACCGCCATATCAAGCTCCGCATGGAACCGGACGAAAGCCTGAAAGACGTCATGCTGGACGCCGCCCTCTTCGAGCAAGTACTTGTGAACATCATCAAGAACGCCGTCGAAAGTATCGAAACAGATGCCGAAAGCATCGGGACAGACGGTGAAATCATCATCCGTACCTTGTCTCCCGCCACTATCGAAATCACAGACAACGGCAAAGGCATCAATAAAGAAACGGAAGCGAAACTGTTCAGCCCTTTCTTCTCTACCAAACCGAACGGGCAGGGCATCGGCCTTATCTTTATCCGCGAAGTACTGATGCGCCACGGGTGCACCTTTTCATTGCGGACTTATGCCGACGGATTGACCAAATTTCAGATTGTTTTTCCTTGATTGTGTCAAATAAGAACAGTTCTTCCGTCAAACAGACCTTTTTTTGAACTCAAATACCCGTACCTTTGCCCCGCTCAATTCAATAGGATATAAGGTATGAGATTAATGATGAAAGGTATATCGACGCTCTTTCTTTTATTGACAATCAGTATTCCCCTTAGTGCACAGTATGTGGTACAGGGTGTGGTTACTGATTCTCTGACAAAAGAACCCCTGCCTTATGCATCTGTACGTTTGAAAGACACGACCGAGGGAACTACTACCGGAAGCGACGGACGCTTCTATTTCAAGACCAACCGTTCCGAAGCAGTACTTGTGATTTCCGTAATCGGCTATAATGACGATAGCCGGAACATTCGTCCTGCCCGTAACGCATCCTACAAAGTAGCGCTTTCACCTACCTCGTATGACCTCTCCGAAGTCGTAGTGAAACCCAAACGCGAGCACTACCGGAAAAAAGATAATCCTGCCGTAGAGTTTGTCCGCCGGATGATTGAAAGCCGCGACAACTATTCCCCTTACGAAAAAGACTTCTGGCAACGCGAGCGTTACGAAAAGACCACCTTCGCGTTGAATAACTTCGACGAAGAGAAACAGAAGAAATGGCTCTACCGCAAATTTGATTTCCTCACCGAATACGTAGACACCTCTGCCGTCACCGGAAAGCCGATTCTCACCGTATCCGCCCGCGAACTGCTCGCTACGGACTATTACCGGAAATCTCCCCGTTCGGAAAAACAATGGGTGAAAGGACGCAAGCAAGCCGGTGTCGACGAATTTCTCTCTAAACAGGGCATGCAGGCAGCCATCAATGAAGTTTTCAAGGACGTGGACATCTACGAGAACAACATCTCCCTCTTCACCAATAAGTTTGTCAGCCCCCTGTCCCGTATCGGCACAGGATTCTATAAATACTACCTGATGGATACGTTGCAGATAGCGGGCGAGCCTTGCGTAGACCTCGCTTTTACCCCTTTCAACTCCGAGTCTTTCGGCTTCAACGGGCATCTGTATGTCACGCTCGACTCTACTTACTTTGTGAAACGTGCCGTATTTAACTTCCCGAAAAAGATAAACCTGAACTTTGTAGATTATATGTTGCTCGAACAGGAATTTAAACGTGCCGAAGATGGTACGCGCCTGCTCGACCACGAAAGTATCACCGTAGAATTCAAGCTGACCGAAGGACAGGACGGCATCTTCGCCCGTCGCGTGGCGGATTACAGCAACTACGCCTTCACGCCGACCGCCGAAGCGGACAAAGCCTTCGGCAAGCCGGAACGCATCATCGAAGAAACGGCAGCCCTGGCACGCCCCGAATCTTTCTGGGCGGAGAACCGTCCGCAAGCCGCCATCTCGCAACAGGAGAATTCGGTAGACCGGCTGATGGCACAACTGCGCGGTTATCCGGTTTATTACTGGACGGAGAAAGTACTCTCCATCCTCTTTACCGGCTATATCCCCACATCGAAAGAAGCCCCTCTTTTCTATATCGGCCCGATGAATGCCACCGTCAGCGGCAATACGCTCGAAGGCGTCCGTATCCGTGGCGGGGGAATGACCACCGCCTGGCTCAACCCGCACCTGTTCGGTAAAGGCTACATCGCCTACGGTTTCAAAGACGAGAGAATGAAAGGGCTGGCGGAACTGGAATACTCCTTCAAGAAAAAGAAAGAATATGCCAATGAATTTCCCATTCATTCGCTGAAATTGCGTTACGAATCAGATGTCAACCAATACGGGCAAAATTATCTTTATACAAGCAAGGACAACGTATTCCTCGCCTTGAAACGTGAGAAAGACGACCGTATCGGCTATTTCCAACAAGCGGAAATGACCTATACCAATGAATTTTACTCCGGTTTCTCTTTCCAACTGACAGCGCGCAGGCGGACGGACGAATCCTCTTACCTGATTCCCTTTCTGCTGAAGCAAGGCGATTCCTTCACTCCGGTAAAAGATTTTTCTACCAGTGCGGCAGAGCTGAAACTGCGTTACGCTCCGAACGAGAAGTTCTTCCAGACCCAATGGAACCGTTTCCCCGTATCCCTGGATGCTCCCGTGTTTACCCTGTCGCATACCATCGCCGGGAAGGGAATCCTGGGCAGCGACTATACATACAACCATACCGAAGCCGGCGTCCAAAAACGATTTTGGTTCTCCGCTTTCGGCTATACGGATGTGATATTGAAAGCAGGGAAAGTGTGGGATAAAGTACCGTTCCCGTTGCTTATCATGCCCAACGCCAATCTTTCCTATACCATCCAGCCGGAATCTTACTCATTGATGAACGCAATGGAGTTTATGAACGATGAATATTTCTCATGGGATGTCACCTATTTCCTCAACGGGTGGTTGTTCAATCGTGTTCCGTTGTTGAAAAAACTGAAATGGCGTGAAATAGTTTCCTGTCGTGGGCTGTACGGACATTTGAGCGACAAGAACAATCCTGCATTCAGTGATGATTTGTTCGCTTTTCCGATTGCGGATACCCGTACAATGGGAAAAACGCCTTACGTAGAAGCAGGAGTAGGTATTGAAAACATTTTTAAGGTGTTACGTTTGGACTACGTGTGGCGGCTTACTTACCGCGATTCTCCGGGAATTGACAAGTCCGGTTTGAGAATAAGTCTCCACATGACCTTTTAAAAGTTAAATCCTGCTAATTGCAATGTTTATATAGCAAACAAAGCTCGTATTAGTAATTAATTAATCTTATTTTTGCATCAATTTTAGTTTAATTTTAATAGAATAGAAATGAAACAAGAAATTAAACCCGCTACCGGACGTCTCGGTGTGTTGGTAGTTGGAGTCGGTGGTGCGGTTGCTACCACAATGATTGTAGGTACACTAGCCTCTCGCAAGGGACTGGCAAAACCGATAGGATCTATTACCCAGTTAGCCACAATGCGCATGGAAAACAACGAAGAAAAACTCATCAAGGACGTCGTGCCCTTGACGGATTTGAACGACATTGTTTTCGGCGGATGGGACATTTTCCCGGATAACGCATATGAAGCTGCCATGTACGCTGAGGTCTTGAAAGAAAAAGACCTGAACGGAGTAAAGGACGAATTGGAAGCTATCAAACCGATGCCGGCTGCTTTCGACCACAATTGGGCAAAACGTCTGAACGGAACACATATCAAGAAAGCTGCTACACGCTGGGAAATGGTGGAACAACTTCGCCAGGACATCCGCGACTTCAAGGCTGCCAACAACTGCGAACGCGTCGTTGTGCTTTGGGCTGCAAGTACTGAAATCTACATTCCATTGTCTGACGAACACATGTCACTCGCTGCTTTGGAAAAGGCAATGAAGGACAACAACACGGAAGTGATTTCTCCGAGTATGTGTTATGCATATGCTGCCATTGCGGAAGATGCTCCGTTCGTAATGGGTGCTCCTAACTTGTGTGTGGATACTCCTGCTATGTGGGAATTCTCCAAACAAAAACAAGTACCTATCTCAGGTAAAGACTTCAAGAGCGGCCAGACACTGATGAAAACCGTATTGGCTCCGATGTTCAAAACCCGTATGCTGGGTGTGAACGGCTGGTTCTCTACCAATATCCTCGGCAACCGTGATGGTGAAGTGCTCGACGATCCGGACAACTTCAAGACAAAAGAAGTCAGCAAGCTGTCTGTTATCGACACTATCTTCGAACCTGAAAAATATCCTGATCTCTACGGAGACGTTTACCATAAAGTACGTATCAACTATTACCCGCCCCGCAAGGACAACAAAGAAGCATGGGACAACATTGACATCTTCGGATGGATGGGTTACCCGATGGAAATCAAGGTGAACTTCCTTTGCCGCGACTCTATCCTTGCCGCTCCTATCGCACTGGACCTCGTATTGTTCAGTGACTTGGCAATGCGTGCAGGCATGTGTGGCATCCAGACTTGGCTGTCATTCTTCTGCAAGAGCCCGATGCACGATTTCGAGCACCAGCCGGAACATGACTTGTTCACTCAATGGAGAATGGTAAAACAGACATTGCGTAACATGATCGGTGAAAAAGAACCTGATTATTTGGCTTAATTCGGGAAGATGTTCCTGAAAATATATAAACTTTCCCCTTCTTCAGCAAGGGGAAAGTTTTGTTATTCTTATACACTCTATTGCAAATAATGAAAAGACCTTCCTTTCTACCTGTTTTTATAGGCACGGGCTTTGGCTCCGGTTTTTCTCCTTTTGCTCCCGGTACGGCTGGGGCGTTGTTGGCTTCTATCATTTGGATTGCGCTTTATTTCCTGTTTCCCTTTACTACCGTTTTATGGATTACCGCTGTTTTGGTGATTGTATTTACATTCGCCGGCATTTGGGCTGCCGACAAGTTGGAGCCTTATTGGGGGGAAGACCCTTCGCGCGTGGTAGTGGACGAGATGGTGGGAGTGTGGATACCGTTGCTGGCTGTACCGAATGATGAGAACTGGTTTTGGTACGTCATCGCGGCTTTTGTTCTGTTCCGTGCATTTGATATTGCCAAACCGTTGGGCGTGCGCAAGATGGAGAGCCTGAAAGGTGGAGTAGGCGTTATGATGGACGATATTTTGGCGGGAGTGTATAGTTTTATCTTGTTAGTGGGAGCGAGATGGGTGATTGGCTGAAAAAGATTGCGCGGATGATTTCTCAGAAAGGCGGCTTCTTCATGTTCTTGAGGGCGCAACTTTCTGCTCAGATGGCAACCATTGCAGACTTTCTCGTAACGATTCTTCTGGTAAGGCTGTTTGATGTCTACTATGTGTATGCTACCTTGGCGGGTGCCATCTACGGGGGAATTGTCAATTGCATCATTAATTATAAATGGACATTTAAGTCGAAAGGTAAAAAAACGAATGTAGCTGCCAAGTTTGTCATAGTGTGGTTTTGCAGCGTTTGGTTGAACACATGGGGGACATATGCGCTGACGGAGTCTTTGGCGAAGATTCCCTGGGTGCGGGATACGCTCAGTCTCTATTTCGGTGATTTTTTCATTATACCCAAGGTGGTGGTGGCGGTAATTGTCGCGCTGTTCTGGAATTATAATATGCAGCGTCTCTTTGTTTACCGGAATATAGATATAAGGAGCTTGTTCGGAAGAAGGCATTGAAGAATTTGAAATAAATAGAAGATTTAGATATAAACAGATTTAGACACATGAATTACAGAGATTATTTACAACAACTGATTTATAAGATTATCAATCCTTTGATACACGGGATGATTAAAATCGGAATCACTCCCAACTTCATCACCACTACCGGATTTATCCTGAATGTGGTAGCGGCGGGTATGTTCGTATATGCCGGAATCTATGGCGGAGAAAACGACCTTGCCATCATCGGATGGGCAGGCGGTGTGATTCTGTTTGCCGGACTGTTCGATATGATGGACGGACGTGTAGCCCGCCTGGGTAACATGAGTTCCAAATTCGGTGCGCTTTACGATTCGGTACTCGACCGTTACAGCGAACTGATGACTTTCTTCGGTATCTGCTACTACCTGTCAATGAAAGATTATTTCCTTTATGCACTTATTGCTTTCGTGGCGCTTATCGGTTCATTGATGGTAAGCTATGTCCGTGCGCGTGCCGAGGGTTTGGGGATAGAATGTAAGGTAGGATTCATGCAACGCCCCGAACGCGTGGTGCTGACCAGCCTCGGTGCTCTGTTTTGTGGCATATTCAAGGACATCACCGCTTTCGAACCGATTCTGATATTAATCGTTCCTCTGGCTTTAGTCGCCGTACTGGCCAATATCACTGCCTTTGCGCGTGTGAGACACTGCTACAAAGCGATGAAAGAATAATAATTCAATATGCCGATAAGTTGATATGCCAATTGGAAAATGACCGGCATATTCCTTAATTGGCACATAAACGTACTCTTATAATGATAAAGAACATTCAAAAGCCATCGAAGAGAGAAGCCCTGACCGTCATAGTCATCATGGCTCTTTTTCTTCTGCTGACAGCTATTTTCATCGGGCTCCGTTCCGAACATCTGATGATAGCAGTGCTCTACCTTGTCTTATTCTTCGCCGGACTGCCTACCCGCAAACTGGCAGTAGCCCTGCTGCCTTTCGCCCTTTTCGGAATCTCGTATGACTGGATGCGAATCTGCCCCAACTACGAAGTGAACCCAATTGACGTGGCCGGACTCTACAACCTGGAGAAATCCCTCTTCGGCGTAATGGACAACGGCATCCTCGTCACTCCCTGCGAATACTTTGCCGCGCACAACTGGGCGATAGCCGACGTCTTTGCCGGAATCTTCTACCTCTGTTGGGTTCCCGTCCCCATCTTGTTCGGTCTTTGCCTGTACTTCAAGAAGGAGAGAAAAACGTACCTTCGCTTTGCCCTGGTATTTCTTTTCGTCAACTTAATCGGCTTCGCCGGTTATTATATTCACCCTGCCGCTCCCCCCTGGTACGCCATCAACTACGGTTTTGAACCGATACTGAACACTCCGGGCAATGTAGCGGGCTTGGGACGCTTCGACGCTTTCTTCGGAGTGTCAATCTTCGATTCTATCTACGGACGCAATGCGAATGTCTTTGCCGCAGTACCTTCACTGCATGCGGCCTATATGGTCGTAGCCCTGGTATATGCCATCATCGGCAAATGTAGATGGTATGTCATTACCCTCTTCTCTATAATCATGGTAGGCATCTGGGGAACAGCCGTTTATTCCTGTCATCACTATATTATCGACGTATTGCTCGGCATCTCATGCGCATTAATCGGTTGGCTGGTATTCGAATATGTATTGATGAAAATTCCGGCATTCCGAAGATTCTTCGACAGATACTATACATATATAAAGTAGTAGTATTTGCAATTATATTTTAGATATTCTATAATGGAAAATTCGGCAGTTTCGACTGCCGATGTGCAAACAAGTGTATAAGTGAAGAACAAATATCGTAATATATTCCTTGCCTTCGGCATTATCGCCGTCCTGATAATGATATTCACTTTTGATATGGATTATCAGGAGCTTTGGGTGAACTTGAAGCGTGCGGGAATATATTTGCCTTTGGTCTTATTGCTATGGCTATTCGTCTACCTTATTAATACCACCTCGTGGTATATCATCATCCGTAGTGGCAGCAAGATCGGTTTCTCATTTGCCCGGCTCTATAAATTCACCGTCACGGGCTTTGCGCTTAATTATGTGACTCCCGTTGGGCTGATGGGCGGTGAGCCCTATCGCATCATGGAGCTGAAACCTTACGTCGGCATAGAAAGAGCCACATCTTCCGTGATTCTCTATGTGATGATGCATATCTTTTCCCATTTCTGCTTTTGGCTAAGTTCTGTGCTGCTCTACGTCTGCCTATATCCGGTAGGGTGGGTGATGGGCATTATCTTAGGAGCTATCACCCTATTCTGCCTGTTGATTGCCATCCTTTTTATAAAAGGTTATCGCCACGGAATGGCAATAGCCTGTGTCCGCATGGGTAGCCATATCCCTTTCTTGAAAAAGAAAGTGCTCCGCTTTGCCGAAACTCACCGGGAAAAACTTGAAAATATAGATACACAAATCGCCCTTCTCCATCAGCAAAAGAAACGTACCTTTTACGCAGCCCTCTTTCTCGAATATACAGCCCGTGTCATTAGCTGCCTTGAAATATGGCTGATACTGAACGTATTGACAACGAACGTCAGCTTTGCCGACTGCTGCCTGATTGCCGCTTTCTCCTCTTTACTTGCCAACCTTTTATTCTTCCTGCCGATGCAGCTAGGCGGACGTGAAGGCGGATTCGCCCTCGCCGTAGGCGGTCTTTCCCTCTCCGGCGCTTACGGAGTTTATGCTGCATTGATTACCCGCGTGCGCGAAATGGTCTGGATTGTTATCGGACTTGCCTTGATGAAGGTTGGTAATAAGAAGAAAAACTAGACAACATCTTGCGCCAATATTGAACAGGAAAAAAATAATTCATGTCGCTTTGTAAAAATAAGATAGTATGATTTGGATAGCTCACATGAATAGTTAACTTTGCAGCAACTAACATCTTAAAAATAAAAGCATGAGAAAACTAACCACCCTTTTGTTGCTCCTGGCAATGTTGATTCCAACAGCCGGAGCACAGTCTACCGACCTCTTTAAGAAGAAGAAAAAAAAGAAAAGTGCTACCGAAATGGCTGCAGACAAAGCTAAGGCCGACTCCATAGCCAAAGCCAAGAAATCCCCTTTCCAGCCTTACGCAAGTGTAATCACCAAAAAAGCCAAGACTATGAACGGCTTCTTCAAGGTGCACTGCATAGAAGGAAAATACTTCTTCGAGATACCCGATTCCTTGTTCGGACGCGACATATTGATTGTGAACCGTATTGTGAAAGCCCCGGTAGACAAGCAGAAACGCAAAGCCGGTTACCCCGGCGACCATATCAGTGACGAAGTAATCCGCTTCGAACTGGGACGTGACAACAAACTGTTTATCCGCCAAATCTCCTATCTGGAACATTCTACCGATACACTGGGAATGTATCAGGCAGTGCTGAACTCCAACGTCCAGCCTATCGTCGCCACCTTCCCCTTGAAAACAATGCGCAAAGACAGTCTGACGAAAAATTACGTAATCGAAATGACCGACTTTATCCGCAAGGACGGCGACATGTTCTCTTTCTCCAACTTTGCGAAAGACAATATCGGCGCAACCTCAATGATACCGGACGCCAGCTATATCGACACACTGAAAGCCTTCCCGCAAAATATCGAAATCCGCACCGTGCGTACTTTCCAGCGCAGGCCGCCGATGGGCAGCGCCTTCGAGAAAATGATGGCCCAATATACCAATTCCACCGGCCCGATGACCTACGAACTGAACAGCTCCATGCTGCTTCTTCCTAAAGAACCGATGAAGCCGAGACTCTACGACAGTCGCGTAGGTTACTTCGCTGTCGGTTACAAAGACTTTGACGGCAACCCGCACGGAATGAAATACAAAGCGAACATCACCCGCTGGCGTCTCGAACCGAAAGACGAGGATAAGGAGAAATACCTCAGGGGCGAACTTGTAGAACCGAAGAAACCAATCGTTATCTACATCGACCCCGCCACTCCTAAAAAATGGGTTCCTTACCTGATTCAAGGAGTCAACGACTGGCAGAAAGCCTTTGAGAAAGCCGGCTTCAAGAATGCCATCATCGGCAAAGAAGCCCCCACGGACGACCCGACATGGAGTCTGGAAGACGCCCGTCATTCGGCTATCGTCTATAAACCGTCCGATATTCCCAATGCAAGCGGCCCTCACGTACACGACCCCCGCAGCGGAGAAATCCTCGAAACACATATCAACTGGTATCACAACGTAATGCTCCTGCTCTACAACTGGTATATCGTGCAAGCCGGTGCCATCGACCCGGGAGCACGCAAACCCCAGTTTGACGATGAACTGATGGGCGAACTGATTCGTTTTGTATCTTCCCACGAGGTAGGCCACACACTGGGCTTGCGTCATAACTTCGGCTCTTCCGCCACCGTCCCGGTAGAAAAACTGAGAGACAAAGCATGGGTGGAAGCCAACGGCCACACCCCGTCCATCATGGACTACGCACGTTTCAACTACATCGCCCAACCGGAAGACAGCATCTCACGTGCCGGAATCTTCCCCCGCATCGGTATCTACGACGACTGGTCTATCGAATGGGGTTACCGCTGGATGCCCGAATTTGAGACGGCAGAAGCTGAAATCCCCCACATGAACAAGTGGATTATCAGCAAACTAAAGGAAGACAAGCGCTACACTTTCGGCACGGAAAGCGACCGCGACGACCCTCGTAACCAGAACGAAGACTTGGGCGACGACGCAGTGCTGGCAGGCACATACGGCATCAAGAATCTGAAACGTATCATGCCCGAAATCATCAACTGGACGTACGAACCGAACGAAGGCTACCAAAAGGCAAGCACCTTATACAGCAACGTAGCCGGACAGTTCTCCCTATATATGGGACATGTGGCAACCAATGTCGCCGGTATTTACAGTACCCCGATTTCGGTAGAACAGACCGATGTGAAAGCAGTGGAATTTGTGCCGAAGGATATACAGAAGAAAGCTGTGACATTCTTAAACAAAGAATTATTCACCACGCCTACTTGGTTGATGGACGACAAACTGACAGAAAAGGCCGGAGTCAATACCTTCAATTATATCTTCCGCGTGCAGAGTAATATCTTGAAACGTTTGCTTAGCAGCCGCACGCTGGACAAGATGACGACCAACGAATTGATGAACGGCAACAAAGCCTATACTTCCAATGAAATGTTCCAAGATTTGAAGAAAGGCATTTGGAACGACCTCAGAGGTGGCAAGAAGCCCGACCTCAATCAGCGTGCTTTGCAGAAAGTCTATGTGAACGCCTTGATTGCCATGCTCGACAAACCGAAAAATAACTCTAATCCGATGAGTTATTCCTCGGATTCCCCTTCGGAAGCGCCTGCCATTGCCCGCGGACAACTGGCTAGTCTTAGAAGTGAATTGAACAGTGCGGCAAGTGCTTCAAGTGGCATATATAAGAGTCACTATCAGAACTTGAAAGCATTGATTGATACTGCCTTTGATGCTAAGTAAAAGGACTATAAATACAAAAAGCGGCTCGTATATCAACGAGCCGCTTTCTTTTTTTGGGGGGATTACACTTTTCTCCAGTCAGTCTCAGCATTAAAGCAAGGACAAGCCTTAATCCATTCTTCCGGCTCAATCTCCCCATTCCCGTTCAAGTCCGGGCTCAAATCCCGATGTCCGCATACCCGGCAACCCGGATAATCCTTCAGCAAGGTAAGAATCAACACCCGCAGAGAATGTTTCTGCCACTCGGTACGCGTATCCTTCGGCCGTCCTTTACTGTCAAGTCCACCCTCATAACAAATACCGATACTTTCACAGTTGAAACCACGGGCATGTGCACCCACCCGTTCGAGGGGTCGGGTAGACTTGATATCCCCATTCTTCCGTATATAGAAATGATACCCCGCTCCGTTGAATCCCCGTCTGCGATGGCAGACATCCAAGTCATATTCCGTAAAGTCCCTGTCCTCGCGTGTAGCGGAACAGTGGACTACTATCAGGTTTATAGGTCGCATCACTTCCGTCGTCAAGCTTTCTTCAACCCCATACCCGCGCCGCCTGTATTACTGCGCTGCGCACACTCCTTATTGACACACTGCAAAGCAGCAGCCTGCGCCAACTGTCCCCGCAGCGAGAAAATCTCCGTATGCATCTCCTTCACCCTCGAACTAAGGTCGAAATAATCCTTCAACACCTTCTCCAACTGCTGCATCAGAAAAGAATACTGGCCTTTCACCAATTCGCTGAACTCTTTGACCTCTTGCGCCATAACCTTGCGCTTCTTGCGGTTACTGCCCAAAAAGGGCAGAATCGTCATAATAATCTCTATAATTTTATCTAGCATTTTAATAAATTGAAAATTGAAACATAAAATTAGAAAATAGGAGAGAAAACATGAACCACATGCCGGGGATAAAATAACTACTCCCCGGCATCCGTGTGGAACTGTTCATTAATAAGGTTTAACTCAAGGAAAGAGACAGCCTTTATGCTGCCGGGTCCGGAGTTTCCCCGTCATCCCCTTCGCCGGAACCGCCACCGTTTCCACCTTCAGAACCGCCCCCTTCGGAACCACCTTTAGCATCACCCTTTCCCGCCAGGACGAAATCCACATTATTCTCACTTCGGGTAGTGGTATGACTCGTATTCACCAGATGCAGCGCCTTATCAGCCACAAACCGGACATTCACCTTACGGATACAACGCACCGTGCAATCCTTCTCCTTCTCCGTGCCCTCGCTGCTCAGCGTGATATGGAAAGTCCCCAATCCATCAATCTTCACCTTGTCGCCTTGCGTAAGCGACAGGCGCAACTGCTCCACAAAAGCCTCGATAGCATGCTTCACATCTCCCGCCGTAAGCGAGGAATTCGCTTCGATGGCATCCGCCAGCTTGTTGACGTCCATCACCCTTACAGTACCCGATTTCTGGCGTACATAATACAACACCTGCGAGTCTTCCTCGCTCACATTCTTTCTGCGCTGATAGCGCTCTACTAATACGTTCATAATTTGAAAAAGTTAAGGTTTAAGTAATAATTATTTTCTGTCATTCCGACTATACAAAGATACAAAACTACGAAAGGAAAGTCAAGTATTTTATAAAATATTTCCAAGCAAAAAACAACCGTTTTGAACCCCCGAAAACAAATCTATAATGTAATGAAAAATAAACCGCAAAAACAACCACTTTCCCCATCCTTATCTGGCATGTTTCTGAAGATATTCCAATGGCGGAACATAATCCGTAATCTTCGTCATTTCCGGATTATGGCTGAAATAAGCGTTTCCCGTCTCCCCGTTGCGTTGCTTGGCGATGATGGCCACACCCAGGTCTTTGGTCGGATATCCGCTTTCCCTATCCGTAGTGACCCGTGCCAACGCCGGGCGATACAGCAACATCACCATATCCGCATCCTGCTCGATGGCACCGCTTTCGCGGAGCTGGCTCAGTTCCGGCCGCCTGTCTATCTGCCCTTCCGACAAACGGTTCAACTGGCTCAGTAACACCACCGGCACATTCAGTTCCTTGGCGAGCAACTTCGCCTTCCGCGCAGCCTGTGCCACTTCCTGCTCGCGGTTTCGGTTACTCTGCCCGCTGCTCATGTCGCAAAGTTGCAGATAATCGATGATAATCATGCCGCACTCATTCCGGCTTTGCAGCAACCGTGCGCTGGAACGCACATGCTCCATACTGACCACCGTACTGTCATCCACATGAATCGGCAACCGCGCCAGTCCGGCAGCCACGGCGCGCGCTTCCGCCATCTCCTGCGCGCTCACCGTTCCCCCGCGCCAATGACCGGCACTGACATTGCTCGCCCCCGTCAGCCACCGGTCTGCCAACCTTTCGCCCTGCATCTCAAGACTGTAGACAGCTACGGCATACCCCGCCATTGCCGCGTTTCGTGCCAGGTGCAGCGCGAATCCCGTCTTTCCCACACCGGGACGCGCGGCGATAACCACCAGTTCACCGTTCTGTAGCCCCGACGTCATGCGGTCCAAATCCGTCAGCCCCGTAGGAATCCCCGTCACGCCATCCACGCTCCGGGCGATACGCCCCTCAGCTTCCGTCATGGCAGCCGCCATCAGCGTATCCATGTCGCGCATATTGCTATGGTGTCCGGATTCCCCTTCCAGACGGTCGAGCAGATTGTGCGCGTCCACCAGCGTGTCACCGATGTCTATGGTTTCGTCCAGCGAGCAGGCGAGTAACTTGTTCAACCCCAGAATCATCTCCCGCCGCAGAAACTTCTCGTGCACTATCTGCGCATGATACTCGATATGTGCGGAACTGGCCACCTTACTGCTCAACTGCGTGATGCCGTAGGGGCCGCCCGCATCCTCAAGCTTTCCCCGGCGGGCAAGCTCCTCTTTCACGGTGAGAATATCAATCTTCGTGCCCGCCTGGTGCATGGCGAGCAAAGCGCTGAAAATCAACTGGTGACGCGTCACGTAAAACATCTCCGGGCGTAACTTCCCCGCTATCAGCGGTAAGGCATCCTGCTCGATAAGGCAGGCGCCTATGATAGCCTCTTCCACTTCGGGCGCTTGTGGCGAAACCCGGTTCTCAGTATTCATTAAGAAACGCTTTATTAGATAAGTAACTGCCTGCATGCAGGACATATTTGGAATTTGTCTGATGGAAATAATATTCCTCGATTTTGTCGATAGCGAGTTGCTGCTCTTTGGCGCTGAGCTTTTTCCATTCGCGCTGCACTTTGGCTATGTTCTCTTTGGGAAGTTGCGTAATGGCGTGATACTCGTCCCAGAAGTAGGCGAACTTCTCGTTGACGGCTTTCTTCTTCTTCATCGCTTCAGGATTCCCCACCCATTTGTCATATTCCACCACGCGGATATGCAAGGACTTGTCCTCATGCGGGATGATTTCAATCACTCCTGCGGTGGCCAGGTCGTGAATCAGGCGGAAAGTCCGGCAGATACTCCAGTTGAAAATCCGGCTCCAGTCGCGGTAGCTGTGCATGCTTTCGCCCCGCCGGCACACGAATTCCTTATTTTGATATCCGGTATATTGCGTCTCCGAATAGTTGACCTTCATAAGCATGATTAAGAGTGCCTCTGTATCCCCTTCGCAACTATGCCCGTTGTCAATCTGCTGTTGCAACAAAGATTTGGGGATAATCAGGAACCCGCGCGCCGTCATGGACTGGAAATTAAATTTCTTCATAAGTCGAGTGTTTTTAAAATTTTCGGTAAATATACACTAGTTTTCATGAGCATGCAATAAGCCATGTTCAGCACGGTTCGCGGGAGTTGACGGGTGGAGAACAGAGTTAAAAAAAAACTTTTTCATCCCGGAATGCGGTTCATTGGATACGAAATGAAACAGACGCTCCGTTGGGGGGAAACGGAGCGTCTGTTTGGAGTGAACGGAGCCTGCGTTCGGGTGAATCAGAGGCTCTGTTTGAGGGCGGAAAAACGGACACTTGTGCGTAACGCTTAGCGTAACACCTTTTTCTTTGTGTAAGTTGCTGTGTTATTGGATTTTATATGTGTAAAGAAAAAGTACCCGTAACGCTTGACGTAACACATTATAAACAATAAATAATAAAATATATATTTAAAAATATATAGTTCGATTTTCCCTTTATTTCTTGTCTGCGTTTACACTTTCGATTGCAGTTTCGTTAGTTGGCGGTATCTTGATGACGGGTGTCCCCAGAAATTCGATGAGGATGAGTTGCATCTTCGGACTGACGTTGTTTGTTTTCTTTGTGTAGCCTGCTTCTGTCATTCGGGCAGCCAGTTCTTTGTGGGTTCTGATACAGTTGCGCAATTTTCTGCTGGCCGAACTGGGAGTGGACAAATCCGGAAAATACTCTACCGCTAAGTCAGAGAAATGTTTGAAACCGTTAATACTGTTGCCGTCGTTGGCTGATTCATGAGTTTTCATGATTCTTAAAATTTTAAATTAAACGAAATAGGGCTTTTGACCCTGAAAATTGCGCAAATGTAAGCAAATATATTCTAAGGATAAACTTAAAGTTATGACTTTTTATTTGACTGTTTTTATGTATGTAAAATTTAATATTCGTATTTTTGTAGTTACTGAAAGTAAGCTTTTATAAATGTAAATATTAATAATTAAGATTTTTTTTATGAAGAAAGAAAATTTGATTTCGTTTATGAGACAAGTGTCCCAAGGACTGGAAGACAGTGGCAAGCTGGGCACTGCTCATGTGTATAAGAGTACGTTGAATGTGGTTGTGGCCTTTCTGCGGAAAGACTGCCTGCCGTTTCGGGCGGTGACTCCCGGTTGGCTGAAATGTTTCGAGAACAGCCTTCGCGGGCGTGGATGCAGTTGGAATACGGTGTCTACCTATATGCGTACGTTGCGTGCCGTCATCAACCGTGCCGTAGACCAACAGAAGGCGCCCTATGTGCCGCGCCTTTTCAGTGCGGTCTATACAGGCACGCGTGCCGACCGCCGCCGTGCGTTGGACGACGGGGACATGAAGAAGATGTTTGCCCGCCCGGCTCCCGCGAACGCTACCGCTGCCATGAGACGCGCGCAAGAATGTTTCATCCTTATGTTTTTGCTCCGCGGGTTGCCTTTTGTCGATTTGGCATACTTGCGCAAGTCCGATTTGCAGGGAGACGTCATCACCTACCGCCGGCGTAAGACGGGACGCCCCCTGTCCGTGACGCTGACGCCGGAAGCCATGTCGCTATTAGAGAAAAACAAGAGCCGTGATGCCGCATCCCCCTATCTCTTCCCGATTCTCCATAGCGGAGAGGGGACAAAGGAAGCATATCGCGAATACCAGTTAGCACTGCGCAACTTCAACCACCAACTGGAACTGCTCGGGCAGCTACTCGGACTTGAAGGCAAATTGAGTTCATACACCGCCCGCCACACCTGGGCTACCACTGCCTATTATTGCGAGATACACCCGGGAATCATCTCCGAAGCGATGGGACATTCGTCCATTACCGTGACGGAGACATATCTGAAACCGTTCAGAAATCGGAAAATTGATGAAGCAAATAAACAAATCCTTGATTTTGTGAAGCGGTCAGTTGGTTGGATAATAGCTTCATAGATAGACTGTTACTTCGTAGGTAACGGGTTTGTATTTCGGTGCAAATATGAGCATATTTCTTAAAACAACCAAACTAAATCGTACATTTTTTCCAATAATCTACTCAAAAGCGGAACTGGGACAGACAAAACACGTGGATTCTTTGTATTAGGGCTTTGTTAACTTCTAAATATTGTAAAAGGTTTCCCTCCCCTCTGCCGCTTGTCAGAAGCAGGGGTAAAATTTCTAATCGCATATTGTCTTATTTTTCCGTACTGACTACTCTGAAAGAGCAGGAACAAAGGTTTTCCCGTTACCTACGAAGTAACGGGCAGTCTGTTATTGAAACTTAGTGTTTAATAATATATTATTAATGTAATTTTTAAGTAGTTATGAAAAGAAAATTTGTAAAAGTGATGTTCTTCGGAGCTTTGGCGCTTTCTACTGTCACCTACGTAGGTTGTAAGGACTATGATGATGATGTGAAAGGGCTGCAAGAGCAGATTGACACCATCAACAAAAAAGGGGCTGATGTAACAACGGAAGCTATGAAAACTGCTATTAGTAGTGCAGTGGCTGATTTACAATCTCAACTGGATGCAATAGCGGGCAAAGCAGACAAAACTGCGCTAGAAGAACTGAAAGCAGCAGTTCAGAAATTGCAAACAGCGTTAGAGGGCAAAGCTTCAAGTGAAGATGTTGCTGCATTGAACACAAAACTGGAGGAAGCTATTGGTAAAGTAGACAAATCCATCGCTGATGCAGTAAAAGTAGCAAAAGACCAACTGCAAGCTGAAATCGACGCCTTGGAAGAAAAGCTGGGTACAGCTGATGGAAAAGCAGATGAGAATGCTTTGAAATTGGCAGAACTTGAGCAGAAAATGTTGGAACTTGATAAGGCAAGCGGAGAAAGAATTGCTAAGCTGGAACTTCAAATTGCTGAATTGGAAGGCATAAAGACTAGAATTAAGAATCTGGAAGATGCTAGTGCCAATTTCGCTACAATGGACCAGTTGGATGAATATCTGCAAACTGCAAAGGACTATGTAGATACTAAAATGCTTGATTATTTGACGTCAGATCAAGTAACTAATAAAGTCGATGCTGTGAAAACGTACGTAGACGGAGCATTCAGAACAACTATTTTGACTGAACTGGGAACAACTTATCTGAGTATTGATTCATACAATGAAGATATGGAAAAGCTTACACAACAGATAAGTACATTTGTTGATAGCCAAAGTCAAGAATATAAGGACATATTTGTGGATATTAAGACGTTGATGGACTACAAGAAAGATGTTCTTGAAGTACTAGTCAAAAATTTATCGGATCCGAATAATAATACTATTCAGAAGGCAAATGACTGTTATAATGCTTTGAATGGTATAACAGATGTGAAAGATGAATTAGCTAAGTGTGCAAAAACTTCAGATTTATCTGTATATCTGAAATCAGCAGACTTGAATAAGGAGATTGATGACCATCTGAAAGCAACCTTCGCCTCTTATGATTCTAGCATAAAAGAAATCGGAACAAAGGTAGAAACTCTTACTGGCGCAGTAAAAGATATGCTTAAGAGCCTTGTTTTCCTTCCGCAAGAATATGACGAAAACGGCTTGGTGAGAAAGGTTGAATTCATATCTTATTATACAACTGATGATGCTTCTACTGCTGCTAATGCTGAAGGTCAGAAAGAAACTATTGGCAGTGTGCTGATTTCCAATGAAGTAGAAACTAAAGTAAGATTCCGTGTTTCTCCGGCTACTGCCGTTGATGCATTGGTAGCGGAGAATAGTAAATACACTATCACAACAGACAAACATATCGTGAAAAGTCGTAGTGTTGGTGCACCATTTGAAGTTACCGGAGTATCAAAGGTTAAAAAATCGGGATCGGAAACTGAATATGAAGAAGGTGTAATTGAAGTGACTTTGAATATTGGTTCTGCTTCAGAAAGTTATGCTATCGCTTTGTACGTGACCGGTAATGATGAAACAACAAAACTGACTGAAATCACTTCTGATTACTTTGCTGCCATCATAGGCAAAAGTTATGTGAAAAATGTTACTTATTCTAATGCGACTACAGGACGTGGTGATGTGATGTATGATGATAATGTGAATGGATTGTCATTCTTTACTGCTGCTACTAGTGAAAATGATGGTTCGGAATATTATTCAGTGACATTGAGTGACAAAGATGGCAAGAATGAGAAAACAGCAACATCATTGAGTGGCATGAATATCCCGACTGATCTTTTTAATGTTACATTCGCATTAGATGGTGCTAATAAAGAACACTTTACTCTAAAGGATGGTCTTTTGAAAAAGACTGCTGAAAGTGCATTGGAGGATGTATGTACAGTAACTCCGACTGTAACAATGACAGTAGGAAATAAAACTGCTTCATATGCAGGAACTGCTGAAACTGTAACTGTTAAATCACGCGGTGCTGAAACGACAGTTACCCTGGATAATAAACAGATATGGAATACCGGAGAGAAAACATATAATCTTCAAGCGGCTGCAATTAAAGCTATTTTGGATGAAATCAATAAAGCTACTGGAGAAAAATATAAAAAGCTTTCTGACGTAAGTTCAGCGATAGCTGAAGCCAGTGGTTCTGTGAAACATGAAGCTGATGGTAAAGTGGATGTTGAAGTGAATAACGACGATGTGGTAGTAACTGTTCAAGGTGAATTCTCTGGTACTGCTGTTCCATACATTACATTTGACTTTGGAAACACTTTGGTAATAAAAGTACTAGTTAGTGTAACAGTGAACAAACCGGAATTCAAAGCTTTGAATGCAGAAAAAGCAGTTTGGGATGGTCGTTCTGTATTACCAATGATTTCTGCGGTTGGTGGTAATCCTCTTGCAGTTACTTTAACTAGAAATCTGGGAATATTGTTTGTGAAATCAGAATGGGATAACCTTATAGCCGAAGCTAAAGCAGGTAATGTTGAACTTAAGACTGTACTTACAGCAGGTAAGAAAACTGGTAATGAGGTTGGTACTGTTGCAATTTCAGGAGAAAATAGTGAAATATATACATTCACCAATAACAAGTCCAACACTGATGAGGTGACTGTAAAATTTGTGTTGTACTGTGGAGATGAAGCTAAACCGGAAGATGAAATTGCCACCGTTGGAACAGTTGAGCTTATTGCTCCTGATATGACAGGCGATTTGCAGGCTCCTACTGAAGATGAGGACATTAACATTATAAAGGGGAATTTGGCTGAAACTACAAACTTGTTGGCAAATTTCACATGGAATGACTCAAGAAAGAAAGAAATGTGGCCAGAGCTTGCTCAAGATTTCGGAGATGGCATTAACTCTGCAGCCGATGCTTTAGGTGTTTATGGATTGAACGTGACATATACAGTGGTTGATGAAGGTAGTAACCGTGCTGATTTTGAAAAATATTTCGATAAGACTGGTTATATCGATGGTGTATTGACTGAAGATGCAGTTAAGGATATTAAGCTGAATAGTACTTATAATAATTTGGAGACATCTCTTGATGCACCGATTCAGGTAGTCATTGAAATTAAAGCCGCTTCTTCTTGGGGACAGGCAATAACGAACGGAACTACAAGAATGAGTATTACGTATCCGAAAGGTACTGCTAAGAAATAAACTCATGAATTGAGAATATTTCTTTATAATACAAGCATCTCCCCTCTACTAGCTTAGGCTGGTAAGGGTGGGAGATAGCTTCAAAAAAACAGGCTGATATAAGGTCTGAATTGATAAACTTATCTTCATGCTATTGTATGAAGATAGTTCCCCTAAGTACGCAGATAGAAAGTTTATGCTTGTGAAAGTATATCTTTCGTGCCTGCTACTTAGCAGGAAGATGTCTCCCTTATTTCCCACAGACATCTTCCTATTATTCCCGGGGCATCTTCCGTATTGCGCTAGAATTAATATGCTAGTCCCTTATTTCCCTATAGATAAGAAGATGTTCTGAGAATACAGAAAACCCGGGCTTGTGAAAGTCCGGGCTTTTTCGATTGTAATGGCGATGCCTAGAACTTCTTTGTATCTCGCTCCGATTGAACAGAACCTGATTGAACGGGTAACCGAAATTCCGTATTAGTCGGATGGAAGAATGGGAGAAAATAGAAGAATCGTTCAATTGCGGTGATACCGACTTGAACGATTTTATTTTGCATGAGGCTCCGCTATACCGGGAAGCGTTATTGGCTGTGTCTTGGGTAGCTAGCCCATTACTGTCCGCCCTCTTTCGTATCAGCTTCTGTAATTCTCGTCGTAGTAGTGCTAAAACAGAAAGTGGTTGTGAAACTTTTATTGTAGGTGAAATGTTTTTCTTTTAACTTGCTATGGCAGAGAAATCTACTAAAATCAGTATCTTTGCAATAAGAAAGCGCATTTTTTATAAAAGCAGAGAGTATGAGCAATAAAATTTATCCTATCGGTATTCAGAGTTTTGAAAAGATTCGTAATGACGGTTATTTCTATTTTGATAAAACTGCATTGATGTATCAAATGGTCAAGACGGGAAGTTATTATTTTTTGAGTCGTCCGCGCCGTTTCGGAAAGAGTCTGCTCATCTCTACCTTAGAAGCTTACTTTCAAGGAAAGAAGGAATTGTTTACTGGCTTGGCAGTAGAAAAGTTGGAAAAAGACTGGATTAAATATCCTATATTGCATCTCGACCTTAATATCGAGAAGTATGACACACTGGAAAGTCTGGATAATATACTTGATAAATCGCTGACAGCGTGGGAGAAACTTTACGGTGCCGAGCCGTCCGAACGTTCGTTTTCCTTGCGTTTCGCCGGTATCATAGAGCGTGCCTGCAAATTGGTAGGGCAACGTGTGGTCATCTTGGTCGACGAATATGACAAACCTATGTTACAAGCCATTGGTAATGAGGAACTTCAAAAACAATTCCGAAACACCTTGAAACCGTTCTATGGAGCGCTCAAAACAATGGACGGTTGCATTAAGTTTGCATTCCTTACTGGCGTGACAAAGTTTGGCAAAGTCAGTGTATTCAGTGACTTGAACAATCTGGATGATATTTCAATGTGGAATGAGTATATCGAAATATGTGGTGTCAGCGAGCGTGAAATTCACGAAAATCTGGAAACAGAACTCCATGAATTTGCTGCAGCGCGAGGTATGACGTATGACAAGCTTTGTGAAGAACTGAGAGAGTGCTATGACGGCTATCATTTTACGCACAATTCAATCGGCATGTACAATCCGTTCAGTCTGCTTAACGCTTTCAAACGCAAGGAATTCGGCAGCTATTGGTTTGAGACGGGTACGCCTACCTATCTGGTGAAGTTACTAAAAAAACATCATTATGACTTGGAACGAATGACGCACGAGGAAACTGATGCCCAGGTTCTGAACAGTATAGACTCAGAATCTACTAATCCCATTCCTGTGATTTATCAGAGTGGATACCTCACCATCAAGGGGTATGATGAAGAATTTGGAATGTATCGTTTAGGTTTCCCAAATCGTGAAGTGGAAGAGGGATTTATCCGTTTCCTACTTCCTTTTTATGCGAATGTGAATAAGGTGGAATCCCCTTTTGAGATTCAGAAGTTTGTCCGTGAGGTGCGTTCCGGTGATTATGATTCTTTCTTCCGTCGCTTGCGGAGTTTCTTTGCGGACACTACTTACGAAGTGATTCGTGACCAGGAACTGCATTACGAAAACGTGCTTTTCATCGTTTTTAAACTGGTCGGCTTCTACGTCAACGTGGAATATAAGACGAGTGACGGACGTATCGACCTCGTCCTGCAGACTGATAAATTCATCTATATAATGGAATTTAAGCTGAACAGCACGGCCGAAGAGGCTTTGCAGCAGATTAACGACAAGCATTACGCCCTTCCTTTCGAAATGGATGAACGTAAACTCTTTAAAATAGGAGTAAACTTCAGTGCGGAAACCCGCAATATTGAAAAGTGGATAGTGGAGGAAAATAGATAATTTAAGCTTCTTCACATACCACCATTTTCATCCCCTGATAGACAACTACGATTTTGTGCAAAGTCGTTGTTCCAACAAGTAGCTGTGTAGTTGTTCACGTACTACTTGGTTGGGTATAGTCAATAATGTCTGACCATATTTAATGCCGCTAATAGTCAACATTCCGAAGTATGAAAAACGAATTGAAATATATATTATTGCTTCCCCCGTATCCCCCCGTCCCAGCGGATTTATAATTCGCTGGTTTTTCGTATCAGGATTTGTAATCCGCTTGCTTTTTACGTGCATCTTGAACAGGAAACGAGTACAAATCCGATTGAACGGAGAGTTTAATTGAACAAGGATGAGCGGCTTGAACAGAGAGTTTGGTAGATAGCTAAAAACAATAAGAAGTAATTTATTGAAAACAATAAAACTGGGTGTCGCTTTATAACGGTAGATGCATATCTGAACGCTATTCCGTTTTATGAAAAGAACCATTTTAGCCCATTACTGCCAGAAGATGATGATGAACATACTCGTTTGTATTATTATGATTTGAAAGAAGAGTAAATAGACAGAAAAGGCGACCCGTTGCAACGAGCCGCCTTTTCTGTCTATTTGATTTCGAATTCTTCCTTCATATCGATTTCCTCTCCATGTGTATCATAGAACACATATTGCAGGAATGCGAGTTTCTGACTTGGAATAATCTTGATACCGAATCCGTATTTCATCTGCCACTTCCGTTTCAGGGAAACGAGTCCCTGGTTGATGTAAGCGGCCACATACGGATGGACGTGTAACGAGAATTTCTTAACCTTCAGTTTATTGACCAGATAATCAATTTTACTCTCCAAAGTGTCCGTAAAGAGAATGGACGACTTGATAGTGCCTTTGCCGAAGCAGGTGGGGCAGATTTCGGTCGTGTTGACGTCCATTGCCGGACGCACACGTTGGCGCGTAATCTGCATCAGCCCGAATTTGCTGAGCGGCAGAATATTATGCCGTGCCCTGTCTTTCTGCATGTTGGCACACATGCGTTCATAAAGCTTCTGACGGTTTTCGGCTTCATTCATGTCGATGAAGTCCACGACGATGATACCACCCATATCCCTTAATCGCAGTTGGCGCGCCAGTTCGTCGGCGGCTCCCAGATTCACTTCGAGTGCGTTACCTTCCTGTCCGTTGGCATTTTTGGTGCGGTTTCCGCTGTTCACGTCTACTACGTGAAGCGCCTCAGTATGCTCAATAATCAGATAGGCACCACTCTTGTAAGAGATAGTTTTACCAAACGAGGATTTAATCTGCTTGGTGATACCGAAATTGTCGTAAATGGGAAGCTGGCCTTTGTACAGTTTCACGATGTTAGCCCGGTCGGGCGCAATCAGTGATACGTAGTCTTTGATTTCATTGTACACAGCCTCGTCGTTGACGTGAATATTCTCAAAAGATGGGTTGAAGAGGTCGCGCAACAAACCTACGGCACGACTGGTCTCTTCATAAATCAACGTCGGATACTTGGTGGCTTTCTGTACTTTTGCCATCGCATCTTCCCAATGCTTGATCAGGACTTTAAGCTCTCCGTCGAGTTCGGCTACGCGTTTGCCTTCGGCTACCGTGCGGACGATGACACCGAAGTTTTTCGGCTTGATGCTCATCAGCAGTTGTTTCAGGCGGGCGCGTTCTTCGCTCGATTTAATTTTTTGTGATACGGAAACCTTGTCATTGAAAGGGATCAGTACGAGATAGCGTCCGGCAAACGAAATTTCGGACGTCAGTCGCGGTCCCTTCGTGGAGATAGGTTCCTTTACGATTTGCACCACTACTTCTTGTCCCACCTTGAGTGTGTTGGATACAGTTCCATCCTTGTCGAGGTCGGGAAGCAGGGTTGCTTTGCTGATGGAGGCCAGCTTCTTTTTGTCGCTTAAAGTCTGCTTTACAAACTTTTCGAGTGAGTTAAATTGAGGACCCAGGTCAAGATAATGAAGGAAAGCGTCTTTCTCGTAACCGACGTCTACAAAGCATGCATTCAGTCCCGGCATCAATTTCTTGATACGTCCCAAATACATATTGCCCACAGAAAAGGAGATGTTTCTTCCTTCGCTTTGAAGTTCCACCAGGCTCTTGTCTTCGAGAAGGGCGATGGATACCTCTTTGGGCTGTACGTCAACTACTAGTTCACTTGTCACTGTTTTGTTTCCTTATTATTGATTGAATCTCATTTATATGAACAACTTTTTTGACAAATTGTTCATTTTGGGTTAGCTACTTAAACAAAGAACAAACTTGAAAGACATAGAGCTTCGCAAGTTTGTTCTTTATTTCTGTGTGATCCAGACTTAAAAATTATTTTTTGCTTTTATGTCTGTTCTTTCTTAGTCTTTTTTTACGCTTGTGCGTAGACATTTTATGTCTTTTTTTCTTTTTTCCGCTTGGCATAGCTTCACATTTTATGGGTTAATACTCTTGTTTATTATTTCTTTACTGAAATTGTAAATGTCTTAGCCGGTTTGAAAGCCGGAATGTTGTGCTCAGGGATGATAATCGTAGTATTCTTAGAAATATTACGAGCGGTCTTCTGTGCTCTTTTCTTCACTACAAAACTACCAAATCCACGTAAGTACACATTATCGTCGTTAGACAATGAATCTTTTACAGCGTTCATGAATGCTTCTACTGTTGTAAGAACTGTCTGCTTGTCAATTCCAGTTTTCTTTGTAATCTCGTTTACAATATCTGCTTTAGTCATTTTTCCTTAAAAAAAATATTATTACTATTATGTTATTGCTAATTTTTTGGACTGCAAATATATAGCTTTTTAAGCTCCTAAAAAAATATATTATGCACATTTTTCTAAAAAAATGGTGGCGTTGGGTTTTCTTAGAGCCAAAAGAGTTACTTTTGTGTGGCTTTTGAACAGCATATACAAGATAAATGTTAGATGATACGTTAAGAATGGTCTTATGAATGAGTTTACTGAAGCAATTATAAAGTGGTATGAGGAGAATAAACGTGAATTGCCCTGGAGGGAGTCTTCCGACCCATATCTGATATGGATTTCGGAAATTATCCTTCAGCAGACGCGTGTGGTGCAGGGATATGATTATTTTCTTCGTTTCGTCGAGCGTTTTCCCGATGTGCGGACATTGGCGGACGCGGAAGAGGATGAGGTGATGAAATATTGGCAGGGATTGGGTTATTATTCACGTGCCCGTAATCTTCATGCTGCCGCAAAAAGCATGGATGGGGTTTTCCCGAAAACGTATCCGGAAGTGCTGGCTCTGAAAGGAGTAGGGGAGTATACTGCGGCGGCTGTCTGCTCGTTTGCTTATGGTATGCCTTATGCGGTGGTGGACGGAAATGTATATCGTGTGCTTTCACGTTATTTCGGCATTGACACGCCGATTGATTCGACAGAGGGGAAGAAGCTCTTTGCGGTTTTGGCGGACGAGATGTTGGACAGGAAGCAACCGGCTCTTTATAATCAGGGGATTATGGATTTCGGGGCGATTCAGTGTACTCCGCAGTCGCCTGATTGTTTGTTTTGCCCGTTGGCGGATGGTTGTTCGGCTCTTGCGAAAGGGCTGGTCGGCAAACTGCCGGTGAAGCAGCATAAGACGAAAACGACGAACCGTTATTTTAATTATATTTATGTACGTGCGGGCGCGCATACCTTTATAAGTAAGCGGACGGCGGATGATATTTGGAAAAATCTTTTTGAACTGCCTTTGATAGAAACTCCGGTTGCTGTGCCGGAAGAAGAATTTTTAGCTTTGCCTGAGTTTCAGGCGCTTTTTGCTCCGGGTGAGCAGCCGGTAGTCCGTTCGGTGTGTAGGGAAGTGAAGCATGTATTGTCCCATCGGGTGATTTATGCTAATTTCTATGAAGTGACATTGCCCGGAGAAACGGCTTCTTTCGGTCAGTTTCAGAAAATAAAGGCGGAAGAATTGGAGCAATATGCTGTTTCAAGGTTGGTGCACGCTTTTATTGAGAAGTATATTGATTCGAAATAAAAGTTACAACAATTCTTGCATCCTATTGTTATTCTGTTTAATTTTGGCAGCAGATTTGAATTTAAGAATTATAAACTTGATACATATATGTCAGTAAATAAAGTGATATTGTTAGGAAACGTGGGACAAGATCCACGGGTGAAATATTTTGATGCAGGTTCGGCTGTGGCAACTTTCTCGTTAGCTACGACAGAACGTGGCTACACGTTGGCTAATGGAACCCAGATTCCCGACAGAACGGAGTGGCATAATATCGTTGCATCCAATCGACTGGCTGAAATCGTAGATAAATATGTGCACAAAGGTGACAAATTGTATTTGGAAGGAAAGATAAGGACACGTTCTTACACCGACCAGGCAGGTGCCACGCGCTATGTCACCGAAATTTATGTGGATAATATGGAAATGCTGTCTCCGAAAGGTGCTAATCCGGGAGCTGCTGCTTCTGCACAGCAACCTGCCGTCGGTCAGCCACAGCAAATGCAACAGCAACAGCCGCAGCAGACGCAAGCGCAGCCTGTACAAGATAATCCGGCAGATGACTTGCCGTTCTAGTAATGTGATAGTGTGCCAATAGGTTTTCGCGAGCAGATTGGCACATTGTCTTTTGTAAAACTAAAATATATACTCTTTGGACTCAGATGGTTATTTAAGCCAATTGGCTGATATTTTCAACGGTATTACCGTAAACACTCCTTCTATCTCTGCTATTATCGCCATAGTACTGGCAGGTGTACTCCTGCTTGCTTCCGGTTTTGCTTCGGCTTCTGAAATCGCTTTTTTCTCGCTTTCTCCTTCAGACCGGAATGATATTGATGAACGAAATCATCCTTCCGATGATAAAATAAGTGCCCTTCTTGGTAATTCCGAACGTCTTCTGGCGACGATATTGATTACTAATAATTTTGTGAACGTAACCATTATCATGCTCTGCAACTTCTTCTTTATGAATGTCTTTGTATTTCATTCCCCATTGGCAGAGTTCCTGATACTGACTGTGATACTTACTTTTCTGTTGCTCCTGTTCGGCGAAATCATGCCGAAGATTTATTCAGCGCAGAAGACATTGGCTTTTTGCCGTTTCTCCGCACCGGCTATTTATTACTTGGAAAAAATATTTTATCCGATAGCTACTGTCCTGGTGGGCTCTACTACTTTTCTGAACAAGCATTTTGCCAAGAAAAGCCATAATATTTCTGTTGATGAACTGTCTCATGCGCTGGAACTTACAGATAAGGCGGAGCTTACCGAAGAAAATAATATTCTGGAAGGAATTATCCGTTTTGGCGGAGAAACCGTGAAGGAAGTGATGACTTCTCGTCTGGATATGGTTGATTTGGATATTCGTACGTCTTTCAAGGAAGTGATGCAATGTATCATTGAAAATGCTTATTCACGTATTCCTATCTTTGCCGGTTCGCGGGATAATATAAAGGGTATACTGTATATCAAAGACCTTCTGCCTCATGTGGGCAAAGGGGATAATTTTCGTTGGCAGTCATTGATTCGTCCTGCTTATTTTGTACCTGAAACGAAGATGATTGATGATTTGCTGCGTGATTTCCAGGCGAATAAGATTCATATTGCCATCGTCGTAGATGAGTTTGGGGGAACTTCCGGACTGGTGACGATGGAAGATATTATCGAAGAAATAGTGGGGGAAATTCATGATGAGTATGACGATGAAGAACGTACATACGTTGTGTTGAACGACCATACCTGGATATTTGAAGCGAAAACGCAGTTGACGGATTTCTATAAGATTGCGAAAGTAGATGAGGATGAGTTTGAGAAAGTGGTGGGGGATGCCGATACCTTAGCAGGTATGCTGCTTGAGATTAAAGGTGAGTTCCCGGCATTGCATGAGAAAGTGACTTATCACAATTACGAGTTTGAAGTATTGGAGATGGATAGCCGCCGTATTTTGAAAGTCAAGTTTACGATTTTGCCTAAGGATACGGAAGCATCGGAAGGAAAAGAATAATCTTTGAAAATAGAATCATGAAAGTAGATTCAAGAAAACAGATTAACGAAAATAGAATCACGAAAATAAAATCACGAAAGCTAAATCAAGCAAATGTAAAATGGCGTTATTTCTGCAACATAAGACGGATGATATACAGTGGGCTGTCTGGAAGATGGAAGAATCTTTGGATACATTATTGGCTTTTCTGCCTGAGACGAGAAGAATCTCCTGCGAACAGGAACTGAGCCGCTTTGTCTCCGAACGGCGGAAATTGGAATGGACGTCTGTCCGTGTCTTGCTGTATTCAATGCTTCGGGAAGACAAGGAGATTGCTTACTCTTCTGAAAGCAAACCTTATCTGTCCGACCATTCTTTTTTTATCAGCATTTCTCATACAAAAGGATATGTAGCTGTGATTCTTAGTTCCCGGACTGCTGTCGGCATTGATATCGAGCAATATGGGCAACGTGTCCATCGGGTATCCGACCGCTATGTCCGTTCTGACGAACAGGCGGAAGCTTATCAGGGAGATACAACTTGGAGCCTGTTGTTGCATTGGTCTGCAAAGGAAGCGGTTTTTAAACGTATGGAAGATGCCGACGCCGATCTTCGTAAACTCCGTTTGACACATTTTATTCCTCGGGAAGAGGGGACGTTTCAAGTTCAAGAGTTCGTGACGGGGTTGCAAAAGCTTTATACTGTCGGTTATCGTATCCATTCGGACTTTGTGTTGACTTGGACGTTGAATTGAATATGGAATAAACTGATTATATCATGAATTGAATATATCATCATTTGATTATAGAAGGAATTTAAATGTAGGGATATTCCTAAAATAAGAAATAGGGACATTTACTGAATATCCCGAATGTAATATAAAATACGAAACGGTGAATAATAAGTGGAAAATCTCCTCTATTATTCACCGTTTCTTATTGGGTTACTTCTCTTTCTTGTTCAGTCGGTAGCTTAATGCGCCTGAAGGACATTTACTGATTTGCGCAATTAGTTCTTCCGTTGTCGCATTTTCAATTTGTACCCAGGGCCTTTCTTTCGGATGATAAACATTGGGTAGCATCTTTACGCATATTCCGGCATGCTGGCATAATTCCGGCTGCCATACAATGGTCAGTTCGCCATTCGTATATTCAACTTTCTTTCCCATGACTATTCTTATTTAATATGAATACCGCGCATTACGATTCTTTTCCATTCGGGATGCTTATGGATATATCCGGCTACAAACGGGCAAAGTGGTACGAGGCGTAATCCTTGCCGCTCTATGTCCGTCAAGACCTTTTCTGCAAGTTGTGAACCTATTCCTCTTCCGCCCAATGAAGCGGGTACTTCCGTGTGAACAAGATAAATTTCTCCGTTATTTGATTTGATATAGTCTATTTCGGCTATCTTGCCATCGATTTGAAATTCATACCGATGTTTCTCTTCGTTGTCTATTAATTTATAATCTTCTGCCATAATTTTTACGCATTAAGTTTGATTGATTATAATATAAACACTTCAGAAGAGCTTTTGTTTATACGGACAATTGTTGACGGAGATAACTTTCCTTGTTTACACGGACTTTTCCTGTTTATAGAGACAACCTTTCTAGCTGGACTGTGAAATGTCGCATCAACGGAGCTTCCCAAGCGATACGTACTCCGCGGGTAATGCTTTCCCTGCGTTCATATACATTTTTGAGGGCGGCGGCAATTACGTTCATATGATTGTCAGTGTACACTCTGCGGGGGATGGCAAGACGCAGTAAATCGAGTCCGTTGAATCGGTTTTCATGAGTAACCGGGTCACGGTCGGCAAGAATATAGCCGATTTCGCATCCGCGGATACCGGCTTCCAGATAGAGCTCAACAGTCAGTGTCTGTGCCGGAAATTCTTCCTTGGGTACGTGTGTCAGCACTTTGGGCGCATCGATGAAAATGGCATGACCGCCGGCAGGACGCTGATAGGGGATTCCGTATTCATCCAGTTTCTTTGCCAGGTATTCTACTTGTTTGATGCGTGTTTCGAGATTATCGAATTCTGTGTTTTCATCCAGTCCGATGGCGAGTGCGTTCATGTCCCGTCCGTTCATTCCGCCGTAAGTGAGATATCCTTCGTATTGCACGCAGAAACCTTTTGCGCCTTCGTACCAGTCTTCGCGCCGTGTGGCTATGAATCCGCCCATGTTGACGATTCCGTCTTTCTTGGCACTCATTGTCATGCCGTCGGCAAGGGCGAACATCTCTTTCGTAATTTCTTTGATAGATTTATCTTGATAACCTTCTTCGCGCATTTTGATAAAGTAAGCGTTTTCAGCAAAGCGTGCGGAGTCGAAAAGTACCGGCTTGCCGTATTTGTCGGCGATAGCTCTTACTTCACGTAAGTTCTGCATGGATACGGGCTGTCCGCCGGCTGTGTTGTTGGTGATGGTTACGATGATAAAGGGGATACGTTCTGCATGTTCTGTCAACGCTTTCTGTAATTTATCAAGGTCTACATTTCCTTTGAATGGGAGTTCTAGCTGTGTCTGTTTGGCTGCATCAATGGTGCAGTCTAATGCGGTGGCACGGCGTCCTTCGATATGTCCTTTGGTGGTATCGAAGTGTGAATTGCCGGGTATGATGTCTCCTTCGTGTACCAAATAGGAGAAAAGTACATTTTCTGCGGCACGTCCCTGGTGCGTCGGAATGATATACTCAAATCCGGTCAGCTTCGTAATCATCTCTTTCAGTTTGAAGAAGGATGTCGCACCGGCATAACTTTCATCGCCGAGCATCATTCCAGCCCATTGGCGGTCGCTCATGGCTCCTGTTCCTGAGTCGGTGATAAGGTCTATATAAACTTGTTCTGATTTGAGTTGGAAGACGTTGTAATGTGCTTCTTTAATCCATTGCTCGCGTTCTTCACGAGTACTTTTACGGATGGGTTCTACCATCTTTATTTTCCATGATTCAGCAAAAGGTAATTCCATTGTAGTATATTTAAGTGTTTTACTTGACGAATGTAGTGGTAATTTATGAAAGATACAAGGATATAATAGCTTTTTGTTAGTGGTGCGATAGCGAAATATTTCTTTAAATGCAGGAGTAATGAATATAAAAAGGAACTTTGATATGAAAAGAGTCAGACTTCGGAAAAGGAAGCCTGACTCTTTAGAATTATACAGTCAATTGAATGTAATTATATGGTTTATTATTTACAATCAATAAATTGAAAGGGTATAATTAAGGTAAATCGAACGGTTGTTTTTTATTTTTCGATGAGAGTGATACCGTCAAGGCAGAAATAAGAAGGAGTCATCATTCCGAGTTCTGGGTCTGTATCTGATGAATTCATTTCAAATTTAATGTAGTCAGCATTGCTGATATTACTCCAATCGAACCATTCCCATGTGTTAACTATTTTTTGTTTGTTGTCACGGAAATCTGCCAAATAGAAATCAATGCGTCCGATAACACTTCCATCTGCTTTGTATCCTACTGCTGTTAACGTAAACCAGTCCCCATTAGTGAAAGGTCCTTTAACCATAGAAGATGAGCCATCATTTCCATCCTTGATAGCAAGATAAGCATATGTTGTGTTTGTTACCCATGCACCTTTGAGCTCATATTTTTCGGTGTTGAGATTAGTGATTTGGGCAGGGGTGTAGCTATTGGTATTTGATGTTAAATAGGTTTTTCCGTTTTTTCCTTTTCCTGTTATAGCACTGATATTACTATACCCAGCGGTTGTAATATTAGTGCAATTAGTATAAGTGAATCCACCGCCAAAACTTGTACTACCTTGGTAACTACTGTAGTAATGTGGTAATTCTATTAGATTTTGAGGGTCTTTGAAATTGCACTTCGTATAGTAGCCATCTACTTCTCCCTCTGTTGTTTTAAATTCAGATTCAGCTTCAGTTAGTAGGTTCTCGAAACTAATGACAATTTCTTTTTTGTCACCACCTTTTGTTTCATCATCACCCCCTTTTGTTTCATCGTTATCATCACTACATCCGCAAAAAGCGAATATGGATACTAATAAGAATAAAGATAACTTTTTCATGTTTCTGCTCTAATTTTAATTATTAATTGTTTGATTATTTTTTGTAATGTAAGTTTTCTACTGTGACGACTTCGGTAGATATTTCTCCTGTCCAGCCTATGTCCTGATTGACGGCGGTATAGATTCTTACGAAGTCTATTTGGTCTAATAATACAGGTTGTCCGTTTTGGTCTACAGCCCGGTCTATTTTAAATTGGCTGTATTCGGTTCTGTTGGGATGATTGTCTGCATATCCCCAAGGATAACAATAACCTACCCAAACATTGCCTTCTTCTACGGCATTGTCTTTTAGACGTGTCCCATGGAAAGTTATTTCGTTTTCTTCTATCCAGTTCGGATAATAAGAATCTTGTTGATGGAATGTGTTACGTTTGACGAATCCCTCTTTTCCTAAATTATCTTTCCAGCGGACATCGCCATTGGCTGGTTGGGGACGATAATAGGTGATTGCGTAATTACGTATTTCTGTATCTTTTCCGTACTCACTACCTGCCAACTCATACCATTCATCGTCAGGTATCCCATTATTATTTATATCTTTTGAGACTAATACAATTCCCGGTTCAGCACTTCCACCAAGTGCTCCTGTTCCAGTGTTATTGTTGTAAGTGGCATTTCCCCATACCTTGAAATCATATTCCCCTTCGATATTAGGGATTGGTTGAGGAAATCCTACTGTTATTGTTCCACCGAATCCGCCTAATGAGATAACTGATTTTTTCTTTAGCTTTTCTGTGGCACGCTCTAAAACTTGTTCGGCAGTGAAACCTGTCTCATAAGCCGACGTACTCGTATTGATAAACTGTCCGGGAGCTGGCTTATACTCCCATACTTTATTGGCGAAAGCCAATGAATTTTCAGCTTCTTCGGTATTATCATCAATGTCGCTTTGTGAAGCCTTGTCGCTGAATGCAATCGTGTTCGGATTCAGTCCGATATTATTCAGACGGAATTGCAGTTGTCCTTGTTGGTTAAAACAGAGCAAATCTCCGTATATGGTGTAATCATAAGCATTTGTGATATACACGTTACCACTATAAGGATTCACATTGATTCCATAAGGAGTATCGATACTTGTTCCATCCGTGATGAAATTCTCACGAACGGTTTTTCCTGTTTTCAGATTGAATGCCTTGATAGAAGATGTTTGCGTACTATAATTGTAATTGTATAGATAGGCAATCTCTCCGTCAATGGCGAAGTTCTGTACTTTCTCATTGTAATGAGTCACTCCATTTGTCAGGCAGTCTATTTTTGCAAAGTTATAATTTCCTGCTTCTACATCTTCTCCACGGGTTGCTACATAAACGGTTGTTCCATCCGTTCCGGCTACAATCTTGCCCGGATTCGGTCCTACTGTAATTTTATTGATTTCTTTGAATGTGGCGATATCGACCACAGATACAGTATTGTCTACTCCCAGACCGGATGCATAATCCAGTCCGCCGGAATTGGAAACATATAACTTTTCGTTTTGTACACAGATTCCATCGGGATTACGTCCTACGGAAGTGACACCGTCTATGGCGAGGGAAGTTGTATCAATACGTGTCACTGTTCCGTCATAAGAACACACATACGCTTTTTCTTTATGAAAGGCGATGTATCGCGGTTCACGTGAACTTCCGTTTTCGGTCAGCATTTGAATTTGCTTCAAGGAATTTCCTGTACGGAAGTCTATTACTTCCACTGTACTGGAGACATTGACAATGACATATATCTTGCCGCCATAAATGGCTAAATCATTTGCCGTATCTCCCAATCCCCGATGATTGATTGTATTAAAATAGTTGCGCACCATTCTCTGGTTTCCGAAAGAGAAACGCATCAATGAACTGTTATTCTGATTGAATAGTCCTTCACATAACGCATAGAGCTCGGCTGTATCTGTTTCAGTCGGGTCACCTGCAATGTCAGAAGTGAAAGGCTTGTCTTCCATATCATCACAGGCAGTGAATAATAATAGGATGGGCAGGCAGAACCAAAATATATATGTCAATTTCCTTTTCATATCAGTATCCTGCTTTTAATATATTATTTTTAGCGTTGCTCTTACCGAACGTCCCGGCATTGGGAAGTATCGTACAATCTCGTAATTTTTGTCCATCAGGTTCAATACTTCCACACATAGCGAACTTGTAACTTTTCTTATCCGGAAGTCGCGGCTCGCTGAAATACTATGGTCACTGTAACTATCCAGTCGATTTGCTGCGATATTCTGTCCTACTGTATAGCGTTTTCCTGAATAAAGGAATGAGTAAGATATATTTATCCATGGTGTCTCGAGGCCTGCTTGTCCAGAGGCAGAAACACGGGGAGTATAGGCTATCTGATGTTTATAAGTCGATTTATCCTTGTTCGAATTAGGGTCAGTGACATCCAACGCCCGTTGGTATGTATAATTGCCGGACAGGTTGATACGGATTTTCTCCCAAGGCTGGAGAGACAAGTTTCCTGTGGCGTCAATTCCTTTAATCTCCACACTTCCCAAGTTTCTCATGCTCCATATCGCAAGGTTCTTGGTAGGATAAGCAATGATTTTATCCGTTACTTTGTTATAGTATGCATCAACGGTTGCCGAAAGATAAGGAATGAATGTACATACATTCTTGCTATAAGTCAGACCGATATTATATTGCTTTGCATTTTCAGGTTTCAGTTTGGTGTTTCCCACTTCCTGATAATATAAGTCATTGAAACTTGGCAGGCGGAAGATGTCCTTATAGAAGGCACGGATACGGAACTCTTCGCTACGGAAAGGCTTGAATGAAGCGCTGATATAAGGCGTCAATTTGCGGTGATTGCCGGCACTTCCGCCTTCCTTTACATCTTCGTTGATGATAGTCGCCAAAGCGGATGCGGAGATTGTGAGCCAATCATTCACGTATTTTCCTGCAAAAGCTGTCAGCCATGAATAGCGGGTGGGTTGCGCAAAATTAGTAAGATTAGTATCCATTGTATTGATACTCCCATCCGTCGAAAGGGAAAATGAAAGATTGCTCAATAATCTGTATAATACCGATGCGGAGAGATAGTACTCCTGTTGGTAATAACTGTTTTCCGTTTTTCCTAAAGAGTTTTTGGTGTCGGGGTCCAGGTAACGCTGATAGCTCCAGTTCCATTTGGCGGAAGTCTGCAATACCCATTGTTGGCTGAACTCTTTCTTGTATTGGCTTTGTACAAATGTATTCTTGTCCCACAGGTGTTGTGAGGAATAGTCGTTATAAAGTGTAGTAGCTTTCGGTAATCCTCGGGAAGATTGGAAGTAATAGGCTTTCAATCGCCATTGTTCTTTGTCGGAGAAGTTGCCGTAAAGTCCGGCCTCGGTACGGAAAGTCTGTACGTCGGTATTCTTTCTTTTCTCCCGTGACGTCAGGTCACCCTCTGCATTTCCGTAGTGCAGGGTATATGGATACTGTCCGTCTGAAGACATCCATTCGGCATTGGCTGTGACTGTCCACTTAGAATTGAGTTGTTGCTCTAACAGAACCGATGGGTTGACCAGTCCCCATGAGCCGGTCTTGAAAGCCGCGCTGATATTCGTACGTTTCCCTTTTTTGAAACGGGGAGTAAGTGTCTGTATATTCAGTATTCCTGCCGAAGCGAAGAAACGTGCCGGCTGGAAGATATTATCAGTCTGACCGTTGCTAAGTGATAACTGGTCTACATTATCGAGCGAGAAACGACCGATGTCAATCTGTCCTGTCTGGCAGTCGGTTACGGTGATTCCGTCATAACCCACGGCTGTGTGTTGTGCGCCCAAGCTGCGTATGGATACGGTTTTCAGTCCGCCGATGCCACCGTAATCTTTCACGGTTACTCCGGCAAAATGCTTCACGGCGTCAGAAACTTGCAGGGCATGCAGGTTTTTTAGTGCATCTTTGGAAAGTACTTGTAGCGGAGCGGTAGAACGTATCTCTCGTGTTTGGTAAATATCGGAAACTGTAATTTCGGGGATGGAGTATGTATGTGCTGTATCTACTTTTTGCTGTTGTGCGAAAAGTGTCGGGAATAAAAGCTGGCAGCAGATTACTGCACAGATACTCTTGTATAGCCTTATATGTCTCATCCTTATCCTACTACTGGTCTATTTTTTCACTTTTAAAAGTGTCCGGGCGAAATCCCTTCGACCGGACACGCATAAATAAACTTGGCAGAGTTTATTAATTAAAACACACTTTCTCTGAATCAGAGTGATGAATGAAATGATAGACGGATTGTCCGGTTCATTAGACTCAACGCTTTTTCCTCGAAAGCAGTGAAATTGGGTGCACGGCAGGTCTTCTGACTCGTTCCTGTTGCGGGCGCCTTCCCAGAAGTTTCTTTCCAGTGGCTAAAAGTAGGTTGCTCGCAACACATTTATAGAACTTACAGCAGCGGGACTGTTCAGGATTTACACCTGATTCCCTTTTAATCGCTTTCCTCGTATGTTTTGAGGTCTGCGAACCAATGCGCGACAAAGATAGGGAGTTTATTTGGCTTTTGCAAAGGGGGCGTTCTTTTTCTTTCGTCTTGATACGAAAGAAAAAGAACCAAAAAGAAAGAATCAAGGCTGCGTTTTTTCAGCTACTCCGGTGTTTTCTCCGGCTAAAGGGCAGAAACTCGCTACGCTCAAACAGTCTGCCCTTCTTAACGCCGAAGAAAACACCTGCGCTTGACGCTGAAAAAACGAGGCCGGGAGACCATGCGGCGTGGGCACGTGTGTGGGTGGTGTGGTGTGGGCGGTGTGGGTGACGTGGGAGATGCTTATTGTTCGCCTTTCATTAGCAGGTATTCTTCGATGGTTTGCGCGGGAGCATCTTTCAGAAGTACTGTCTTATCCTTGTTCAGAAGGTAGAGGGTAGGGACGGCTTTCAAGTCATACAGTTGTTGTTCCTTGATAGCGAAGGTCTTGTCATATCCGTTAATCCATTCCTTCGGGAATTCATTCAGATGTTTCCGCCATTCGTCCAGTTCTTCGTCGGGGTAGATAGAGAGGATGGTCAACTTCTTTTGAGATAGAAGCTGATTGATGATAGGGGCGTTTTTTAATGCTTCGATTGTTTCCGTGCAGGCATGGCATCCCGGGTTATTGATAAATAATAAGGTATAGTCCGATTTCTGTTGATAAAGAGAGCCTTGCGCACCGGAAGCTAATGTATAGTTAAAATTCAGAGCTTTGGTTCCGATACGGTTTTTCTGAGCCAGTTCACGACGGGCTTTCGGACGTACCTTTTCTATTTCTTCCAGTACGGGAGAAGCTAGCATGGCATCCAGTACAGGGATATAAAACTCTTCGTTACGCATCGGAGAGTTAGGGTCGTACAGATATTTGTCTGCCAAGTCGGTGATGTAAGTGAATACTTTCTTATCCACATTTGTCCGTTCGATTGTTTTCCGTATAGCTTGCTGTGCAGTTTCCAATGGAACATGGTTCAGTATATCACAATAGTCCGCCCAAGCTTGTTCGGTCACTTCGGGGTGATGGATATAATTGGTATCGGCAAAGTTTACGTTATCCCAATAATGCTTGACGAGGAAATCCGCCCGTAAATCCGGGGCTGTCAGCATCGGCGGGATGGTTGGTAATGTGAAAGTCTTGATAGTATCCTGTGCTACTTCGGTTTTGTTTAAGCCGGAAGCATTGCCGTTTTTGCAGGCACAAAGACAAAGGAGACATACAACAGGAAGAATATTTAGATTCGTTTTCATAATTGGCTATTATTATAATTGAACTTCTATGAATTACATAGAAGACAAAGATAATGCCTTTTCATTTTATACAAAGAATTTTTCTTCCTTTTCTTCTTTGTCTTCTTTTAAAAGAACCTTGCTTCTTGAAAATCTTATTTCTCCTTTGCCAATGTAAAGACAAACTCCAGTCCGCCGCCCTGATTATTTTTGGCAGAGATGATGCCGCCATGGATAATCACTGCATTCTTCACGATAGCCAGTCCCAGACCCGTTCCGCCTAATTTCCGCGAACGGCCTTTGTCTACACGATAGAAACGCTCGAAGAGACGGTTCAGATGTTCGGGGGATACGCCTACTCCCGTATCGGCAAAACTGAAATAATAGAAACTCTCGTCTTCACGGAAACAATTGATATTAATCTGGATATTCGTTCCGGCATATGCGATGGCATTATCCATCAGATTGCGGAAGATGGAATAAATCAGGGAATAATTTCCTTTGACCTGTATGCTCTTCTTTAAAGAATTAACCACCGTGATATGCTTCTCGTCCAGTTCCAGTGAAACTTCGTTGATGATATTTCCTACCAGTACACTGATATCCACCCGTTCCATGTCAATCATGTTGGCAGCCTCATCCATGCGGGTAAGTACGGAAATATCACGCAACAAGCGGCTCAACCGATTGCTTTGCGCATAGCAGCGTTCGAGGAATACATTAATCTTCTCTCGCGGTATATTCTCGTTATTGACGATAGTCTCCAAATACCCTTGAATACTGCTGACAGGCGTTTTCAGCTCATGCGCGATGTTCTGTGTCAACTGCCGTTTCAGATTCACTTGTTCCTCTTCCTGGGTGACATCATTGATTGAAATCTCAAAGCTTGCATCCTGGAAGATGATACATTCAACGATAAACGTGCGTCCGTTCTTGTTGATGGTGATAGACATTCGCTTTTCGTCTTTCCCTCTTGAACGCTGTTGCTGGTTCTTATTAATAAAATGTATAATCTCTTTCAGTTCGCTGATGGCAAAGACCTCTTCCGTAGTTTCCAGGTTAGAGTCCGAAATCAGGTTGCTGTATTGGGTAAAGAGATTGTTGACAAGAATCTCCTTTTTGTCTTTCGTAAATACTCCCAATCCTTCGTGAGAAATCTGAAGATGGGTAATCAGCTTCTCGCGTTCGATGTAGAGAGCTTCTTTCGTCTCGTGCAGCCGCTTGTAGATTTGGATGATATGCTGCGATATTTCTCCCAGTTCATTGTGCGGGAAAGCCGATTGCATCGCCATCTCGATAGGCTCGTTCCGGTCGGCACGCATGGCAAACTCGCGGAGCTGGCTGATAGAAGTCCCCAGTTTGTTCGTGAATTTGTAGAAGATAATCATTAGCAGCAAAGTTACGATTACGGTGAACCATAAATAATGCGGGTCTGCCTGCAGATTGTTGATAAGGCTGACATTATATGGTAATGCCGAGCGGAGAATATAATCCTTATAACGTGTAGCCGAATAAAAATAAGGAACTCCTGTCGTTTCCGAAGTACGGCGCACGTCATATCCGTTTCCGTGTTTCAGTGCCTTTTGTACTTCCGGACGGTTCAGATGGTTTTCCATCTGCTCGTCGTGGTTCGGATAACTGTCGTAAACCACATTTCCATCCAGGTCGATAAGCGTTACACGCAAGTCTTCCAGAATATGATTATTGATATAATCGTTGATAATTCCGTTGTCAAGCGGTTGCTCATCCAGCCGTTCGTAGAGCCGGCTGTTGTAATCCTGCAGTTTGGTATTCAGCAGTTCTACTTTATACTCCCGTTCGCGTTGGTACTGGTACGCGATGAAACAGACAACGAATACCAGGAACAACGAAATAACCGAAAGGAAAAGCTTCCGGCTGAAAGAAAGAAAATGTCTTTGAGTTACAGGCAGGTTCATGATAAATAGTTATTCAGCTTCAAAACAGTATCCGTATCCGAGACGTGTGACAATGCATTTGCCGTACACTCCTATCTTTTTGCGCAAACGGGTGATGTTTACGTCGATAGTACGGTCCAGCACATACACTTCGTCGCTCCAGATACGTGCCAGAATATCTTCACGTGAGAATACACGCCCTTTATTCTGTACCAGCAGAAGCAAGATTTCAAATTCTTTTTTGGTCAATGACACTTCTTCGTCGTCGATACTCGCTTTCTTCTTGGTGATGTCGATGACAAGTGTCTGGTAAGTAAGCCGTTCGGGCGCTCTTTCCGTTTCCGTCGTTGCCGTACGTCTCAATACGGCTTTCACACGGGCTATGACTTCGCGCAGGGAGAAAGGCTTCGAGATATAATCGTCCGCGCCCAGGTTGAATCCTGTTACGGTATCGTTTTCAGTATCTTTTGCTGTGATGAAGATGATAGGCACTTTGGCTGTTTTCTTATCTTTTTTCAGCATGTTCGCCATTTTGAATCCGGAGATTTCTCCCATCATCACATCGAGGAGAATTAAATGGTAGCTGCTGATGTCCATCTTCAGTGCTTCTTCGGCAGAGTTTGCGGTATCTACCTCATAACCTTCGTTCTCAAGATTGAATTTCAGAATCTCGCAGAGGTCTTCTTCATCGTCGACAACTAAAATACGGGTTTCGTTCATAAGATGTATTTATTAATGTGATATGACAAAGTTACGTTTTTATTTTATTCGATGCAAAGATGAGAAGACTTTGTTACGGTCAGATGAAACAGATGTTACAATCGCGTTACATTCCTTGATTTATGGGAATTGATACGGAATATGGAAGTTTTTATGGATTGTAAGAGGAAAAAACGTCTGCTATTTGTTATCTTTGTTAGCGAGATAGGATAGAAATGTTTGATAATAGAAACTACAAACGATGATAAAAATTGACTTGAAACGGCATAAGCGCGAAGTGATAGGTGCGGTTATCGTACTGCTGCTCCTGCTTGGCGGTGTGTCCGTCTTTAAATATACCTCTTTTAATACCGGCTTTGAGATAGCAGACGATTTGGGCGGAAACATCTTTCCCTCGGCTATTCTGTCCGTAGCCACTACCGATGCGCAAGTTATCATACCTTCGGATTCCACTTATCTGGGAAATCCGAAATCATGTATTGCCATCCGGCTGAAATCAAAGACCGCATACAGCCGTGTACGCATTGAAGTGGCCGAAACGCCTTTCTTCTCCCGCTCCGTATCTGAGTTCGTCTTGAACAAGCCGCGTACGGAATATACGATTTATCCGGATATTATATGGAATTACGAAGCATTGAAGAATAACGCGCAAGCCGAGCCGGTAAGCGTTGCCGTGACTGTCGAGATGAACGGGAAGGACTTGGGACAACGGGTACGTACCTTCTCTGTCCGTAGTATCAACGAATGTTTGCTGGGGTATGTAGCGAACGGAACCAAGTTTCACGATACTAGTATCTTCTTTGCCGCCTACGTCAATGAAGAGAATCCGATGATTGACCAATTGCTCCGCGAAGCATTGAATACCCGTATCGTCAATCGTTTCCTCGGCTATCAGAGCAAGGCTAAAGGAGCGGTAGACAAGCAGGTGTATGCCCTTTGGAATATTTTGCAGAAACGCAAGTTCCGTTATAGCTCCGTCTCCAACACCAGTCTTTCGAGTAATGTCGTATTCTCGCAACGTGTCCGTACGTTTGATGATGCACTGGAATCCTCTCAAATCAACTGTGTGGACGGCAGTGTATTATTCGCGTCATTGCTTCGTGCCATTAATATCGACCCTATCCTTGTGCGTACACCGGGACATATGTTTGTGGGTTACTACACAGATAATTCGCATACCGACAAGAACTTTCTGGAGACAACGATGATTGGTGATGTCGACCTGGACGACTTCTTTCCCGACGAGCAACTGGACTCCACAATGGTAGGCAAGTCGCAGAACGAAATGTCATTGCTCACCTTCGAGAAATCCAAACAATACGCCAATAAGAAGTACAAAGAGAACGAAGAAGGCATTCATTCCGGCAAGCTGAACTATATGTTTTTGGAAATTTCCAAAGAGGTGCGCAGGAAAATACAGCCGATAGGTAAATAGTTTCTTATCTATCTTCATGCAATTTCCCTATTTTATTGTATTTTTGCCAAGTAATCATTTAATGAAAAAGGATGCAAGGCAAGAAATTTATCTCCCCCGGAGCATGGTTTTCCATGAACTATCCATCGGACTGGAATGAGTTTGAAGATGGCGAAGGCTCTTTTCTTTTCTATAATCCCGATGTATGGTCGGGCAACTTCCGTATTTCCGCATTTAAAGGCAAGGCCGGTTATGGCAAAGACGCCATCCGCCAGGAACTGAGTGAGAACGATTCGGCTTCATTGGTAAAAGTCGGAACGTTGGAATGTGCGTACAGTAAAGAAATGTTCCAGGAAGAAGGAAACTATTATACTTCTCATGTCTGGATTACAGGCATTGACGATATTGCTTTCGAATGTTCCTTCACCGTCCCTAAGGGCGGAAGCGTGCAAGAAGCCGAAAGTATAATCAACACTTTGGAGATACGCAAAGAAGGGGAGAAATATCCCGCTGAACTGATTCCTGTCCGCCTTTCGGAGATTTACCAGATTAATGAAGGATACGAATGGGTGGTATCTACCGTAAAACAGGAATTGAAAAAAGATTTTCAAGGCATAGAAGAAGACCTCGAAAAACTTCAGCAAGTGATTGACAGCGGCAAGATAGGTGCGAAGAAGAAGGAAGAATGGCTGGCAGTCGGCATCACAGTCTGCGCGATTCTTGCCAACGAAGTGGACGGCATGGAATGGCAGACCTTGGTTGACGGCAACCGTGAAGCCCCTGTGCTCCAATATGAAGGCCGGATTATCGACCCGATGAAACTGGCATGGAGCAAAGTAAAGGCAGGAGAGCCTTGCAACGTCATTGAAGAGTATAAATCCGTGATTATTAATCACTAATCACTAACCGACTAATCACTAAATTACGTGGCTGTACCTTATTTACAGATAGATAACCTGACCAAGTCCTTCGGCGACTTGGTTCTTTTTGAAAATATATCTTTGGGCATTGCCGAAGGTCAGCGTGTAGGGCTGATAGCGAAGAACGGCAGCGGCAAAACCACCTTGTTGAATATCATCGCCGGAAAAGAAGGCTATGATAGCGGCAACATTGTCTTCCGCCGCGACCTTCGTGTAGATTACCTGGAACAAGACCCGCAATACCCCGAAGAACTGACCGTGCTCGAAGCCTGTTTCCATCATGGCAACAGCACCGTAGAACTTATAAAAGAGTACGAACGTTGCATGGAAACCGAAGGGCATCCGGGACTGGAAGACCTCTTGGCGCGTATGGACCAGGAGAAAGCCTGGGAATACGAGCAGAAAGCCAAGCAAATCCTTTCGCAACTCAAAATCCGTAACTTCGACCAGAAGGTGAAACAACTCTCCGGCGGACAACTGAAACGTGTCGCCCTCGCCAACGCCCTGATTACCGAACCGGAACTCCTGATTCTCGACGAGCCCACCAACCACCTCGACCTTGACATGACCGAATGGCTCGAAGACTATCTGCGCCGTACCAACCTCAGCCTGCTGATGGTAACCCATGACCGTTACTTCCTCGACCGTGTCTGCTCCGAAATCATCGAAATAGACAATCAGCAAGTCTACCAATATAAAGGTAATTACAGCTATTACCTCGAGAAACGCCAGGAACGTATCGAAGCTAAAAGCGTAGAAATAGAACGTGCCAACAACCTCTACCGTACGGAACTCGACTGGATGCGCCGGATGCCGCAAGCACGCGGACACAAAGCCCGTTACCGTGAAGACGCTTTTTATGAACTGGAAAAGGTGGCAAAACAGCGTTTCAATAACGATAACGTAAAACTGGAAGTGAAGGCATCCTATATCGGCAGCAAGATATTCGAAGCCGACCATCTGTACAAGAGTTTCGGCGACCTGAAAATCCTGGAAGACTTCTCTTATATCTTCTCCCGCTATGAGAAGATGGGAATCGTAGGAAACAACGGAACCGGAAAATCGACTTTCATCAAGATACTAATGGGACAAGTACAACCCGATAGCGGCACAGTGGACATCGGTGAAACAGTCCGTTTCGGCTACTACTCGCAAGACGGGCTCCAGTTTGACGAACAGATGAAAGTGATTGACGTCATTCAGGACATTGCCGAAGTCATCGAACTGGGCAACGGAAAGAAACTGACCGCCTCACAATTCCTGCAACATTTCCTTTTCACCCCCGAAACCCAGCATAGCTATGTCTACAAACTGAGTGGGGGCGAGCGCCGCCGTCTTTACCTGTGCACCATCCTGATGCGTAATCCTAACTTCCTCGTACTGGACGAGCCTACCAACGACCTTGATATTATCACATTGAATGTGCTCGAAGAATATCTCCAGAACTTCAAAGGATGCGTCATCGTCGTGTCCCACGACCGTTACTTTATGGACAAGGTAGTAGACCACTTGATGGTATTCAACGGACAGGGAGACATCCGCGACTTCCCCGGAAATTACAGCGACTACCGCGACTGGAAAGACGCGAAAGCCCAAAAGGAGAAAGAAGCCGAAAAGCCGCAGGAAGAAAAGACTGCTCGTGTCCGCCTGAACGACAAGCGGAAGATGAGCTTCAAGGAAAAGCGCGAATTCGAACAACTGGAAAAGGAAATAGCCGACCTGGAAGCGGAAAAAGCCCGGATTGAAGAACTCCTTTGCAGCGGTACGCTCTCCGTTGACGAACTGACCGAGAAATCGAAACGCCTGCCCGAAGTGAACGACTTGATTGACGAGAAAACAATGCGTTGGCTGGAACTCAGCGAAATAGAAGGCTGACTTGTGCCGCTGTAACCCCGATAACATAACCTTGTATGACAAACCTGACTAACTATCATAGCCACTGTCTCTACTGCGACGGACGAGCCAACATGGAAGATTTTATCCGCTTTGCTATCAGCGAAGGTTTTACTTCCTATGGCATCTCTTCCCATGCCCCGCTGCCGTTTCCTACTGCATGGACAATGGAATGGGACAGAATGGAAGATTATCTTTCCGAATTCTCCCGTCTCAAAAAGAAATACGCGGATAAGATAGAGCTTGCCATCGGCCTTGAAATAGATTACCTGAACGAAGACAGCAACCCCGCTTCATCCCGTTTTCGGGAACTGCCGCTCGATTACCGGATAGGCTCCGTGCATATGCTATATTCCCCAGAAGGGAATATTGTGGATATTGATACTCCGGCAGATACTTTCCGCCAGTTAATAGACAAGCATTTCGACGGTGACCTGTATTCCGTTGTCTGCCTTTATTATGAGAACCTGCTTCGCATGGTCGAACTGGGTGGATTTGATATTGTCGGTCATGCGGACAAGATGCATTACAATGCTTCCTGCTACCGTCCCGGATTACTGGACGAACCGTGGTATGACACTTTAGTCCACGGTTATTTCTTAGAGATAGCCCGTCATGGATATATTGTCGAAATCAACACCAAGGCTTATCACGAATTAGGCACTTTCTATCCCAATGAACGTTATTTTACTTTCTTGAAGGACTTGGGTATCCGTGTGCAAGTGAACAGTGACGCCCACTATCCCGAAAGAATAAATAATGCCCGTCCCGAAGGCTTGGCAGCTTTGAAGAAAGCAGGTTTCACGTCGGTGGTGGAGTGGCATGGCGGAAAGTGGGAAGATACGGCTCTTTGTCTCTTCCCGTAAATTCCATATATAATTAGTCCTTAATTGATTACATTTTATTGTCAGCCTTCTCTTCTTGTCAGGTTACTTGTTTGCCGGTTGGTTAACTAAGACTTTATAGGAAGAGGAGCAGGCATAGTTATATTGGGATGTCGGTATAGTTATGTTAGGATGCCGATATAGTTATGTTAGGGCACCGCTATTGTTAGCTCACCACAGCCGTGGTGACTTCTCTTCATGGCTGTGGTAAGATGCTACCACGCTTGTGACGAATACTCACCACGGCCGTGGCAAATAAACGATACCGGCACCTTGACTGAACAATAGTTACTGGATAACAGATGTATAACGGCTATATGGCAGATGCTTAACAGGGACTTATTCCGAAAGGTCAGTAAGGCCGGGTGAATAGGCTAGCACAGTTATAGTCCTTTTTCATGGCTTAAGACTAATTCTAGGTATAGCTGCTTTGGAATTACGATTTTATCAATCGTTTCAAACGTCTCCATAATCTTTCTATCCAACTGACATGGAAAGACTCTTCGTACTGTGCAACTATTTTTTTGCAATCCCGCAACCGGACGTTTTGTCTTTTCATTGTAGCCTGTATTTCACTTATTTGGGCGATTTTATCTCTTTGCAGCATCAGTTCTTTGTCTTGTTCTCCAATGATTTCGACATAAATATCACAGATTCTCGTCTTTGCCATACACAGTTCTTCCAGTGTATCGATGTACTCTGCTGTAATTCCTTTTTTACACTTATCTATGAATTCTAGGAAACTTTTTTCGTCGATGGCAGGAGTATCTTCTTCATATGATATGGGAAATCTTTTCATTTCCGCCCAAAGCTGGATGATTGCTTTATTATATCCATACTTTGCCGCTGCTTCGTTTATGTTTATCCATTTCGACATGATGCTTCTTTTTAAGGTGTTCCACAATAGTGAGTGATATATATTTTGTTTATGTGGTACAACGTGCATCCAGCCTTTTGTATGTCGGACGGCGGGCGTATGATTTAAGGTTATTATGGGGATTTTGATAACCGGCCGGATACAAAAAAGGCATGGATGCTGTTGAATACCACCATCTCTGAACAGGGCCTAGCAACCTCACTACAAGATGATGATAACAACAGACATCCACGCCAATCGTTTATATATAACACATCTTTTACGGATATGTTGATATACAGCCGTTCAGGTGGAGTGTCTGTCGTATCATCTCTCTGTAGTTTAAAAACTTGCTAGGTTTTGTTCAAGAGAGATAATACGTATTTACTCCATAAAGAAATAAAATACCGCCTTCCATTAGTTCCATCGCGCCGATGAATGGAAAACGTGCGACAAAGATAGATGTTTTTTTTGAAATGAAGTGGTAATATAGGAATAAATGCAAGAAGTTTAGTATGTAAGGGTAGATTTGGTAGTTCTACTATTTTTCAACTAACTCGAAATTGTAAAGTTAAGACATACTATTGTATCTGTTAATCTCGTTTTATGCTATTATCGAATATTATTGTATCTGATACAAAGAAACTTCTGCCATTTTAGTTTTTAAAATAAATCAGATGCTATTTCCTGTTGTGAATGGTCTATGAGCAACGAAATTCCCCTTTTTTGTATGAATAATATAAGTTCCCGGTTCTGATATAGCTATCGGATTCTGACCTTCTATTAATATTTGGGTAGGATGATATACGCTTACGTAACATAAATCTTTGATAACAACCGCTTGCGCTTCTTTGTCATTACGGATAATACGGATAGAGTTACTGTCGAAATTGCGAACTTTTTGTTGTGTGGTGGCTGGAAGTGTCAGATATATATAAGACGCAGGCATATCTTTGCGATGTTTCAAATAAATAGAGAATAATTTGTTTTTCAGGACTTCGGGTCTGTACATTCCCATGAAGTCTTTCCATTGCCCTTCTTTATTCTCGGTCAGAGTGATGCAAGTGTCTGCTTGTAATATAATATATCCTGTATTATTATGGAAGAAACGTTTGTTACCATCAGACCATACCTTGCCTTTACTGAATCGTTGGTCGATAGATGTCATGATAGTAGCTGTGCTGTCTGCATGAATGTTGCTGCCCATACATAGTACATAGTCATCCGTGAATACCCATGCCTTATTAGCTTCCAATTTATTGCGTTTCAGTTGCATGGCGGTGATACCTGTTTGCTGATAAGTAACTCCGCCAACGCAAGAACTGTGATTCCGTGAATCTGTTTTGTTGGGATTAGGAATAGGAGCATTGCTTTCATAAGTGGTGATTCCCGGAATCCTTCTCCAATCCCAGAAAGGAAAAATATTATGGTATTCATCTCCGCGTACGTAAGTATATAGTGCGCCATCTGCCATGTAATATCCTTTCAGATTATCTTCGTTCACCAGTTCTGTGCCAATCACTCGTTCGGAAGCCATGCGTACGGAAGCCATCCATCGAGGAGTACGGTGAATTGTATAATCCGATTCGCAGAAATGTTTGTTTCCGATGAACGGGTTGGGAGCTTTTGAAGAGATGGAATTCCGGTCAATCATTTCTTGTATTTTACCAGCCACTTCCGGTTCGCTGCTTTTCATTAAGGAATAGGCTGCAAAACGCAGGTTGAATCCTTTGTCGATATCCGCATTTCGGAATAGTTGTCGGTTCAGTCCGTTTACGTCCCAATATCCTCTCCAGACAATCCATTGATAACCTTCGAGTAGGAGAGAAGAGAGAATTTTCTGCTGTTCTTTAGAAAAGGCAAGAGAAGTTCTGGCAAATAGTTTCGAGTAAAAACTCATATTGCAAAGAAAAGACAGTCCGTAATTTCCGAACTGCTGTTGCGGTCCATGTTGGTGGAAGCTCCAGTCCGCTTTGATTCCTTCTTTTTGTCCGAGGATTATTTCAGAGGAAATAACGTCCCGTGCTTCTTTCGCCAGTTTCCAGTCGTTTTGCAATAACGCTCTGATGAGAACATTACCTGCCAGCCAAACTTTGTTTTGTCCGGTCATTCCGAAAGCGGAATTCATCATTACTTTGATTGCGCTCTGTTTTTCCTGTTCACTCATCTCTTGTTCGAACAATAGAAATGTAGGACCAAGCGTACGTGGAATACCAATTTGATTATACCACCAGTTTTTGCATACCAGTTCCTGACTGAACCAGAAGTCCATAGCTTGATGGATGGCATTTGCCAGTCGGGATATTTCAGACTGTTGGAGTTTCCGTTTATTCTGATGGTAATATTTAGTGAGTTTCAGAAGCCGTTCCGTATGTATCTTCGGTTCCCAACCGGAACGTTTGGTATCCGAATAGTTGATGTCTTTCCATGAGCCGTCTGTGCCGATAGTACTGATTAAACGCTTGATTTCTTTAGAGGAGATAGGATACAGTTGTTGTAATTCAATCACGTTCTGATCGGAGACTTCTTGCTCCCGGGGAATGGTTGCAAGTTGTTTGAGAAGAACTCTCTTCCCTTCGTCTTCACCAAGAATTGCATGTATATAATTCCTCTTGATTAGTGCTATTGAATCGCTGAAGGATTTTTGTGCATGAGCTGTACAGCACGTGATCAGAAGAAATAATAACAGTTGCTTTTTCATTCAGAGTTTATTTTATGAGTTTCTGGAAACAAAAATAGTGAATTTTAATTTAATCAGGTGATATTTACGTCCAAACTATATACCTTTTGGATACATGACGGATATATCTACTTTTTGTATAGTGACGGATGATTATTTGGTATTTCAGTCAATAAATATTCCAATTTTTCTATGTCATGCACTTTTTCACGGTTGGCCAATGACAAAATCACCGTTGGCCAACCGTGAATTCACCATTGGCCAACGGTGATTTTGCGTATCCGGAACAAAAAGTAAAGAAAAATGGGGGTGAAATCGGCAATCGGTTTCACCCCCATTTCTAAAAAGGTCGTAAAAGATTAGATTCCAGGACCGGGTGTTCTATCTTCCGAATAGTCACCTCTGGTTTTATCTTTACGCTCCGTTTCATTAGCGGCAATGTATTTTTCCAACGGGTGATTCTTGTCGAACTTCAATGCGATTTTCTTTTTCTTATACTTTAAACTCATAAGGAATTTAGTTTACGAATTGGTTGATATTAGTGAGTCTTTATATAGACTTCGAATCAAAAGTCGGATATTCATTTGGAATAGATTCAGAAATGAGCACTTTTTTAATGACAACTATCTGTAAGTCACATGTTATTTTTTAAGTATTACCTAGTATTAGATTCCGATATGTTGAACTCCGGATGTTCTTTCAGCTTGTTGAAGAGTTTGGTGCGGGCAATTCCCATTTCACGGGCAAGAATATCTACATTTAAAGATATATAGTGGTTGATTTGGAAAAAGAATAGGAAGATTTAGTGACTTCTTCCTATTCTATTAATATTTTCTGCCGTCCTATTAATCAATTCATCTAATTGAATTATCCGGTTGCACTTGTGTAACCGGGATGATACACAAGAGTAACCAGGCTGTTGCACTTGTCTGTTCAGGCAGTTGCACAAGTGTAATTTGATACTTGCCAGTTAGATATGAAGATAACAGGTGTTATTAGATATAATTCGCTGATAATTAGTGTGATGTGAGGGAAATGCAGTTTTTCTTCAGAAAAAAGCAAAAACATCCTATTGTTTTTTGTGAACTTATCTTAAAAATAGGATGTTTTTAGGCTTAACTGTTTGATTATTAGCTCTGCCACATTTTTGTATTTCCCCCTATAATACTTAAAAATAATACAAAAATGTGGCACAGGTTTATTCGGTTCGTTTGCAGGCATTTGCCAGGAAGAACTCGTTCAATGCATCTTCATAGTTTCCATGAACCAGAATATGATGATTGCCTAATGGATTCTTCAGGAAGTATTCAGCCGAAGTATTCATGCGGATGCGTACTTGTGTACGGCACATATTGATATAATTCGTATTTTCGGATAGTGTTCCCGCAGACAAGTAATATTCGTCCAGACATTCGCCGCCGCACTTTATGATAGTCACGTCTCCCGTCGGAAGCAGTCCCTGGATGGCAATTCCTTTTTCCGTTTCGAAATGGTTGCGGATAATATACCTTTCCGTTTGTTTGAGCCCGATGGTACAGTGGGCTAATATAAGTTCGTTGGTACGTGCATTAATCATGGAAGGGTTTGCCATGAATCCGTCTTTTCCGGTCAGTGACTTCACGGCGAGCAGGGTGAATATGGATTGAAGGTCACCTTCGCAGCCCGCCATTATTCCGTCGTCGTTCAGTAAGGACAATGCCAGACAGCCGGTAGTGTCGATTTGCTCAATCAGTTTGAAGCAACTCAATGTCAATGCTTCCAGTTTCTCTTCTTCGCATACTTTCTTGATAGCCCGGTATAGTCGCATCGCTTTGATGATATCTTCGGGAGTTCCCTCGCGGCAGGCAAGAGCTTGCGAGGCGACTGCCGCGCAGGAAGCACCTACCTGTTCATCCGTGATTTGTTGAAAATGTTCATAAATCCGTTCCAGCGGAATGTCTATGTATTCGATGCCCCAACGGCGTTTTGCCAGCAGATAGTCAACATTACTGGCAACCAGCCAGGAAGAAGGAGTTCCGATGACTCCGATACGTTTGCCGAATAAGGAACGTTGTGCCTGGAAATTATTATAAAGTATATGCACACGTTGTATAATGGACGGCAATTCACCGTGAAGGATTTCGCTTTTCATTCCCCTTCCGCGAAGCCATGTAGATATCTCCAGGGCGGCTGCAAGTGAATTCTGCATGCCATCCGCCAGTAAAATGGCGGGGCGGGGAAGGCGTTCGAAATGTTGGATGACCAGTCTTTCTACTCCGCCGGTAGCGATAAAAATAATCTTGAAATCATCACTCGTCAGCTTGTCCATATCCTGATAATCGACGAGCTTGACAGTATAATATTTTTCGAGTTCGCTTAAAATCGCTTCATGCGAAGCGCGCAGCGTAGTTTGTTTATGAAGTAGTGACGCGAATGAGATAAGGTGTATGGTCATTATGATATTGTTTTAAGTTTTCCGTATGACAAATGTATAGCTTTCTTTTCATAAAACCATAACGATTTTAACCTTGCTAAGGTTTTTAAAGTTTTTATGTCTCTGTATTCAAATTATTGCGTACATTTGCAGCTCCAAGTAGAAAAAGTAAATAGTAATTAAGTAATTTGTAGTTAAAATTATGCCAACCATATCCATTCGCGGAAACGAGATGCCTGCATCTCCTATCAGAAAACTGGCTCCTTTGGCAGACGCTGCCAAGCAACGCGGAGTCCATGTATTTCACCTGAACATCGGACAGCCTGACCTGCCCACTCCTCAGGCCGCGATTGACGCGATACGCAACATTGACCGCAAAGTGCTGGAGTACAGCCCCAGCGCAGGTTACCGTAGCTATCGCGAGAAACTTGTAGGATATTATGCAAAGTTCAATATCAACCTTACGGCAGACGATATAATCATTACATCGGGTGGTTCGGAAGCGGTATTGTTTTCTTTCCTTTCCTGCCTGAATCCGGGGGACGAGATTATTGTCCCGGAACCGGCTTATGCCAACTATATGGCATTCGCTATCTCTGCCGGAGCGAAGATTCGTACTATCGCCACGACTATCGAAGAAGGTTTCTCACTTCCGAAAGTGGAGAAGTTTGAAGAGCTGATAAATGAACGCACCAAAGCGATACTGATTTGTAATCCGAATAACCCGACCGGTTATCTGTACACCCGTCGCGAGATGAATCAGATTCGTGACCTGGTGAAGAAGTATGATTTGTTCCTCTTCTCCGACGAAGTATATCGTGAATTTATCTATACGGGTTCTCCTTATATCTCTGCCTGCCATTTGGAAGGTATCGAGAATAATGTGGTACTGATTGACTCCGTTTCGAAACGTTATTCGGAATGTGGAATCCGTATTGGTGCGCTGATTACCAAGAACAAAGAGATACGTGACGCTGTTATGAAGTTCTGCCAGGCTCGTTTGAGTCCCCCTTTGATTGGACAGATTGCTGCTGAGGCTTCACTGGATGCTCCGGAAGAGTATTCGCGCGAGACGTATGATGAGTACGTGGAACGTCGTAAATGCCTGATTGACGGCTTGAACCGTATTCCGGGTGTTTATTCTCCGATTCCGATGGGGGCTTTCTATACAGTGGCAAAACTTCCGGTAGATGATTCGGACAAGTTCTGTGCCTGGTGTCTTTCGGACTTCGAATACGAAGGACAGACGGTATTCATGGCTCCGGCTTCCGGTTTCTATACGACTCCGGGTTCCGGTATTAATGAGGTTCGTATCGCTTACGTGTTGAAGAAAGAAGATTTAACCCGTGCGCTTTTTGTCTTGCAGAAGGCTTTGGAAGCGTATCCGGGAAGAGTAGATTAATAACTAATCACTAAATAAACTTGTCTCTATCACTTTTCATAGCCCGGCGTATCTATCGTGAAAGCGATGGCGGAAAGCAGGTGTCACGTCCTGCGGTCCTCATTGCCATGGCGGGTATTGCTATCGGGCTGGCTGTGATGATTATTGCCGTGGCGGTGGTTATTGGGTTTAAAAGTGAAGTGCGGAATAAAGTCATAGGATTCGGTTCGCATATCCAGATTGCCAATCTGGATGCGGCGAGTTCTTATGAGACTCATCCGATTATGGTAGGGGATAGCATGATGGCAGCTCTTGTCGCCTATCCTGAAATAAGCCATGTGCAGCGTTTTTCTACCAAACCGGGCATGATTAAGACGGATGATGCTTTTCAGGGCATGGTACTGAAAGGTGTCGGTCCGGAATTTGACCCTCGTTTCATGCAAGAGTATCTGTTGGAAGGCGAGATTCCCGTTTTCAGTGATTCGGTTTCCAGCAATCAAGTGCTTATCTCCAAGGCTTTGGCTACGAAGATGAAGTTGAAACTGGGAGATAAGATATATACTTATTATATACAAGACGATGTCCGTGCGCGCCGGTTGACTATTGCCGGAATTTATCAGACGAACTTTTCCGAATACGATAATCTCTTTTTATTGACTGACCTGAACTTGGTGAACCGCTTGAACGGCTGGCAACCGGAGCAGGTGACCGGGGTGGAACTTCAAGTGAAAGATTATGATAAGCTCGAAGATACGACGTATGAAATAGCGGTCGACACTGACAACCAACAGGATGAACTGGGGGGCGTGTATTATGTGCGTAACATCGAACAGTTGAATCCCCAGATATTTGAGTGGCTTGGTTTATTGGATATGAATGTGTGGGTGATTTTGCTTCTGATGATAGGCGTTGCCGGTTTTACCATGATTTCCGGATTGTTGATTATCATTATCGAACGTACGAATATGATCGGCATCCTGAAGGCTTTGGGAGCTACTAATTTTACGATTCGCAAGACTTTTCTTTGGCTTTCTGTTTTTCTTATTGGAAAAGGAATGCTTTGGGGAAACGTAATCGGTCTGTCATTCTATTTTCTCCAATCTCAATTCGGAATATTTAAGCTTGATCCGGAAAGTTATTATGTCGATACTGTATCGGTTTCTTTCAATATCTGGCTTTTTCTTTTGATTAATATCGGTACATTGTTATCGTCGGTTCTGATGCTGATAGGCCCCTCGTTCCTGATTACCAAAATCAATCCGGCGAGCTCTATGAGATATGAATAACTTTCTAATCTGAGTCTTTGGGGATGCTTCCTTAATTATCTTCTCATAAAGTCTCCTTTACCCCGGAAGAAACGGCAAAGCTTGAAATTCAATGACTGCATCGGCTGGAGAATATCGAATACAGGCAGCGAGAAATAATATTTCCTGTTGCCGCCTATTTCTTTGGCGGTCTGATTGATGACAACGGCTTGCACGGTGTAGCGAATCAGCCAGAGCAACAACGCAATACCTGCCGCTAACCAGTGGAAATTAAGGATGCCGAATACGATACCGGCGATGCAGGCAACGTAGAATAACAGGCGTGATAAGGTTTCAAAACCTAATAAGTAGCGTTGTGCTCCGCGGTAAAAGCGTGAGGTGGCTACATAACTGACTTTTTCTTCTTTCCAGTCTTTATAACGGTAAACGGGTTGTATCCGCATGGTTGCGTTGAAGTCCGTTTCCACACGGGTATTGGTGCTGTTTGCCATCTGGTTGACGAACAGGTCGTCTTCTCCGCGTTGCAAGTTCAGATATTTGGAATATCCTTTTTGCTTGAAGAATAATTCTTTGCGGTATGCCATATTGCGTCCGATGCCCATGTACGGTTTTCCGGCCAGGGCGAAGCCCAGGTAGCGCAATGACTGGAATAAGGTGTCGAATGAGACACGTTTGTGCAGCCAGCCTTTGGTGCGGTCGTATCCGCTGTATCCCAGTACGATTTGAGTTTGCGAAGTGAAGTTGCGTGCCATCAGTTTCAGCCATTGCTTGCTTGCAGGCAGGCAGTTTGTCTCCGTGAATACAAGCCAGTCGTGTTTGCTGGCCTTGATGCCTAAGGTCAGGGCAAGTTTCTTATGGCTGATATAGCGGGCGCTGTCCGGTGTAAAGCTGTGGTAGAGATGAGGATATTTCTCTTCCATATATCCCAGCACATCTTCTGTCTCGTCGGTGGAAGCGTCATTGATGACAATGACTTCAAACTGCGGGTAATCCTGTTCCAGGATAGCCGGAAGGACTTTGCGCAGGTTGTCAGCTTCGTTGCGCGCACAGATGATGACGGAAAGTGGCGGCAATTCCCGTGTGAAGTGCGTTTCTTCTTTACGTACTGCTTTGTTGCGCAGGTGTATCCGGTTGTACAATCCGAGATAGTAAATAAGCTGAATAATAAAGAGAATACCTGCGGCTGACAGTAGATTCAGCTCGACAGTATTGAATGTAAATGCTTCCATTGAATTATAGTGTCGTTTTTACGCTCACAAAAGTACGCATTTTTTTGGTAGTTCCGTTATCTCGAAGGAAGGTTATTTCGCAAATCCAGATATTCTTTCTTGAACATATCGACAAAAAGAAAGAATAGCGAGAGTAATAGCGGCCCGAAGATAACTCCCATAAATCCGAACAACGGCAAACCGATGACTACTCCGAAGATGGTAATCAACGGATGGGTGTCTGCCATTTTCTTTTGAAGGATAAAACGAATCAGATTGTCGGATTGTGAGACGACAATGGCTCCGTAAGCGGCAAGTCCGATGGCATTGAACCAGTCTCCGCTGATAGCAAGGTAGGCGGCCACGGGAAACCATACCAATGCTGTGCCCACCATCGGAATGATGGTAGCAAAACAGGTGAGGAAGCCTAATAGTAAAATATTGGGCGCTCCGAAGATAAGATAGCCTATCATGGCAACACCCCCTTGAATGATAGCCAACAGAGGGATACCGATAGCGTTGGAGCGTACAATCATATTGATTTCGTGAATCACTTCCTGCGTATTTGTCTCGTTGAACGGAAGAATGGCATTGACATATGCTTCCATCTTTTTCCCGCCTATCAGCATGAAGTAGAGTACAAATACCATGACAAACAGATTGATGGCAAGGCTGCTGACGCTTTCCATGATTATCTGTCCGATGCGGGGGAGAATGGAGACTATGAACGATAATGTATCTTTGCCCAGTACATCATATCCTGTCTTTTCCTTGATAAACTCCGCTACTTGCTGAATGGGTTCGACCAATGTCTGTGGAGCCAGATTGATGTCCTGAAGTTTGTTTACTACCAGCCATATTGTCAATCCGAGAGGGACAAGAAACACCAGTACGGTTTCTGCCGTAATCAATAGCGCGCTGACACTGCGTTTCATTTTTCGCTTTTCTGTCAGGTGGTTCATTTGTGTACGTACCAGTATATAGATGGTGAGTGCTCCCAACAATCCCCCCAAAAAAGGAGTGATTTGCCGGAAGATGATAACTCCCATAAACAGGATAATAACAATGAGAGAATATTTCCAGTATTGTTCTTTGGTGCTCATATCGTGCGATTCGTTCGTTTATATAATAATAAACACGAAAAGCGCGGAAAGGTTTGTTTTATAGCGGTATATCCATATGAAAAACAGTTTTGCCGGGGTTGCTCTCCTGAATGGTGAGATGCCCGTCGTGAAGGCGGATGATTTGTTTGCAAAGGTTTAATCCGATGCCGCTGCCTTCTGATTTGGTGGTAAAAAAAGGAATAAAAATCTTTTCCTGCAATTCGGGCGGAATGCCCGGGCCGTTGTCCGCAATGTCGATGGATATGCGTTCGTCTTGCTGTGCGTGGATACTGATTCTTCCTTTTTCTGTTCCTTCCAGTGCTTGCATGGAGTTTTTCAGAAGGTTGAGCAGGACTTGGGAGAGTTGGTTCTCGTCGCCTTTCATGTAAATGGTTTCGGGTTCACAGGTCAGTGTGAAGGTGATATTGCTTTCTTTGAAGTCGCCGGACAGGAGTTCACGGAGATTCTCCAGGGTTGCCGTAAGTGAGAAAAGTTTCTTTTCGGGTTGCGGCAGGTAGGAGAGATGGCGGAAGGATTCGGTAAATTGTAACAGGCGTTCGCTTTGCGCCTGAATGATACGGAGTCCGCGAACCGCTTTCTCGTTAATGTCCGGATAGGTGGACAGTGTTTGTGACAGGGAGATAATGGGAGCGATGGTGTTCATTATCTCATGGGTGAGCACGTGGCTTAGTTTGTTCCACGATTCACTTTCCTTGTCGCTAAGTTCGTCGCCGATGTCCTTGATAGACAAGAGGGTTATTGTTTCATCTTGTAGTTTCATCCGGCTTTGCGAAAGGCTGAGATGCTCCTTTCTGCCTTTTTCTTGCAGAAGGGATTCCAGTTGCCGGTATCGGGTTAATTGCTGGCAGTCTAATAGGGAAAGGGCAGCGCTGTTTGCCATGATTATCTTTCCCGTAGAATCCCATGCCAATACGCCGCTGGGCACTTCTTCCAGGAGCGAGCGGTAGAAGTGTTCCTGTCTGGAGTATTCTGATTGGGTTTTGGCGAGCAGGAGATTGATGCGGTTGAGAGAGCGGTTCAGTTTTTCCTGTTCCTTGCTGACGTTGTGTTCGGGGAAGTAAAGCATATTGTCCTTATCTTCTATCGCGTCGAAGAAGATACGTAACTTTTGATTGAATGAATTTAACTTGTTTACTAATCCGCAGATTTGGAGCAGGGAACAGATGATTAATAATGCACCTATCACAAATCCGCGTTGTGAGATGATAAGCCAGGCGCCTGTTCCCGATGTAGCGAGAATAAGCATGACGTGTAGCAGTATAATCCAATAGAGGTGGCGGCTGAATATCATGCTGTTCAGGGTTTGAAGCGTTTTAGTTTGTTATAGAGTGTCTGACGGCTGATTCCCAGTTGTTCGGCGGCAGCAGTCAGGTTTCCGTTGTTTTGCAGGATAGCTGTTTCGATGGCTTGCCTTTCCACTTCTTCCAAGTTGGGGACAGTGCTGGTAGTTTGCGGTTTCCAGCTCTGTTTTACCAGAATGTCTTTGGGACGTATCACGTTGCCTTCACATAAGATAACGGCTTTCTCGATGGCGTGCTGCAATTCCCGGATATTGCCCGGCCAGTGGTAGGAGCGTAGTTTCTCTATCGTTTGCTCATGCATCCGCATTTCCGGACGTTGGTATTTCGAAGCGAAACGGTGGAGAAAGGTTTCGATGAACAGAAGTATATCGTCTCCCCGTTCCCGCAATGGGGGAATTTCCAGATGGATAGTGTTGATACGGTAGAATAAGTCTTCGCGGAATAATCCTTGTTTCACCATCTCCGGAATGTTTTTATTGGTAGCGGAAATGAGACGGATATCAACGGGGACGACTTTATTGCTTCCGATTCGGGTGATATTCCTGTTTTGCAGTACGGTCAGTAACTTGGCTTGTAGTGCAAGGGGAAGATTCCCAATCTCATCCATAAAAAGCGAACTGCCGCTGGCGGCTTCGAACTTTCCCGGACGGCTTTCGTAGGCATCCGTAAAAGCTCCGCGCTCGTGGCCGAAAAGTTCACTCTCGAAAAGGGATTCGCTGATAGCTCCCATGTCGATACTTGACATGGAGCGGGTATTGCGTGGAGACAGGCGGTGTATCTCCCTCGCCAGCATTTCCTTTCCGGTTCCGTTTTCTCCGGTTATCAGGATATTGGCGTCGGTCTTGGCTACTTTATTGACTACTTTTATTAATTGTAGCATGGCGGGAGAATGTCCTATCAGCATTTCCTGTTTGTTCGGATTGCCGGAGCCGACAGTTTGGCTCTTTGATTTTGGGGAGCTTTTCCCGTCGGATTTATGATTGTATGCTTCCTTTATTTTCTGAACCAGTGTCCGGTTATCCCAGGGTTTGAGAAGAAAATCGGTAGCTCCGTTCTTCAAGGCTTTTACGGCAAGTTCTACATCTCCGTAGGCAGTCAGCATCACCACAGGCAGCGTGGGACGGATTTCGTGAATACGTTTCAGCCAGTACAATCCTTCGTTGCCGTTATTGATGCCTGCCGAGAAATTCATGTCAAGGATTACAATATCAATGGAAGTGGTAGTAAGCAGTGTTGTTATCTGATTAGGATTGGTGGCTGTACGGACTGTATTGAACTCGTTTTCGAGTAAAAGTTCCAGCGAAGCCAACACACTTTTATTATCATCTACTATTAAAATAGTTCCGGTTTCCATATATGTAAGATTGGGGGTATCTGTCTGGGTTGAACGATTCTTTAAGTTTTCGGGTAAAGATATTCGTTTTTGCTTTTTCCTGCAAGGGAGTGTCCAATAATTAGACGTTTTATGATGCATTTCTTGGAACATGACTTTATTCTATGTTTCGTTTAAGGAATATTCATAGCTCGAACGTTGAATAATGGCTGTTTGCACACAGCTTATAATGCTTTTTATTGATAACGTCCAATTTTTAGACGTTATGGTGTGTAATAATTGGACGGGAACGATAAAGCAATGTATATCATCTGTCTTGTAATCAGTGATTTAAATATTGTGGCATTATGTTTGCTTTTTTATTCGTATAGAACACAATCGCATATATACTGAAGAATGAGGAACATATTCTTTTTATTGGTTTTATTGCCCGCAATTACGTATGCTCAGCCTGCAATGAGTTTGGACGAATGTATCCGTCTGGCATGGAAGCAGAATCCCTCTATACGGAATAGTGCTATCGACATGAAGGAAGCACGAACGGATTATGCCGCCGCTATCGGCACATTCCTTCCCCGTATAGTAGCTAACGCGGAAACGGGAAAGCGTTTCGGGCGTTCGATAGACCCGGATACCAATGGCTATACGGAAAAGACTTTTGAAGAGGGAACAGTAGGTCTTGATATGACTTTGTCTTTGTTTGAAGGTTTCTCGCGTATCAATCAGGTTCGTTTTCGGAAAATAAACCGGGAACGCAGCGAGTGGGAACTGAAAGACAGGCAGAATGAACTCGCTTATCAAGTGACGGACGCTTACTACAAACTGGTTTTGGAAAGAAAACTCTTGAATCTGGCTTTGGAACAAAGCAGGTTGAGCGAACGATACTTGAAACAAACCGAGACATTTGTGGAACTGGGTTTGAAATCCGTCTCCGATTTGCAAGAGGTGAAAGCCCGCAGGGAAGGGGATATATATCGTTATCAATCCCGTGCCAATAGTTGCCGGTTGTCATTGCTGCATCTGGAACAGTTGATGAACTTCCAGCCGGGCGATACGCTTGTCATTCAGGATACGATTGTCGAATTGAGTAAACTCCCGTTGCTTTCACTCCCCTCTACGGAAACATTGTATGGGCAATCGTTGGAAACACTTCCTGCCATGCGTATAATTGGCTTAAAGCAGAAAGCCGCCCGCAAGGAATACGCAATAGCAGGCGGAGCTTTTTCTCCTTCTGTGTATGCCCGCTTTACGGTAGGTTCCAATTTCTACAACACTGCATTTTCTGCCAGACAATTGCGGGATAATATAGGAAAATATGTCGGCATCGGTATCTCTTTCCCTTTGTTGAGTGGTTTTGAACGTCTGACGAATCAGAGGAAGCTGAAACTAAACTTATATCGCTTGAAGAATGAAGAAGAACTGGAGAAACAACAGCTATATACCGACATTGAGCAAACTCTTCTTTCCCTACGTGCCGGCTATACGGAACATCAACAGGTATTGCAGCAATTGAGTGCGGAAACTCAGGTCTTGAAAGAATCCGAACGAAAGTGGGAAGAAGGGCTTATCTCTGTCTTTCAGTTAATGGAAGCCCGCAATCGTTTTATCTCTGTCAAAGCAGAACTGGTTCGTGTACGCTTGCAGGTAGAGATGATGATAAAACTGGAGAAATATTACCGGGAAGGAACTTTCTTATAAAGGCAGAATTCATACATCTTGGATAACAGAGTGGATGCTTCCCGAATAACAGGATAAATGTTTCCCGAATAACTAATTTATAATAACCCTATTTTGATTGATTCCTTATGGATACACCTATTGAACGCAAACCCGGCATTACCCGCAAACACCTATATATAATAGGTGGCATAGCCTTTGTCATTGCCGTTGTTTTATATTTCATATTCAGAGATACCGCCTCTTCCATGACTGTGGAGAAAGAACGTCTGACGATTGCTACCGCCCAACAAGCGGAATTTAATGATTATATCCGTGTTATCGGTCAGGTGATGCCCAGCCGGATAATCTACATGGACGCCATTGAAGGCGGGCGTGTGGAAGAGCGTTTGAAAGAGGAAGGCGCCATGGTGAAGGCGGGTGATGTGATTTTGCGCCTTAGCAATCCTTTGCTGAATATCGGCATCATGCAAAGCGAAGCCGACCTCGCCTATCAGGAAAACGAATTGCGTAATACCCGAATCAGTATGGAACAGGAACGTCTGCAACTCAAGCAGGAACGCATCGGACTGAACAAGGAACTCACGTTAAAGAAACGCCGTTATGAGCAGTACAAGCGTCTGGTAGAAGAGCAACTGATAGCCCGCGAAGATTTCCGCCAGGCAGAAGAAGAGTTTGAGGCTGCGAAAGAACAGCTTACGGTAATTGACGAACGTATCCGCCAGGATAATATCTTTCGCGAAAGTCAGATTGGCAGTCTTGACGAGAATATACGGAATATGAAACGAAGTCTTGTGTTAGTCCGTGAACGCTTGGAAAACCTGAAGATTAAAGCTCCGATTGACGGGCAGGTAGGTAATTTGAATGCGCAAGTCGGGCAGTCTATTTCGGCAGGTGAGCATATCGGGCAGATTATTACTCCTGACTTGAAAGTGCAGGCGCAGATAGACGAGCACTACGTAGAGCGTGTGCTGACCGGACTTCCGGCAGACTTTACGCGTGACGGGAATACCTATAAACTGGAAGTAACCAAACCTTATCCCGAAGTGAAAGAAGGGCAGTTCCGTACTGACCTTGCTTTCATCTCGGAACGACCGGAGAATATACGTGCCGGACAAACCTATCATATCAATCTTCAATTGGGCGACCCCGCGCAGGCCATTCTTGTCCCCCGTGGCGGATTCTTCCAAATTACCGGCGGCAGATGGATGTATGTTGTTGATGAAAGTGGTAAATTTGCAACGCGGCGTCCTGTGAAGATAGGGCGTCAGAATCCACAGTATTATGAGGTGACGGAAGGTTTGTCTCCGGGCGAGAAAGTGATTATATCCGGCTATGAGTTATTCGGAGACAATGAGAAACTAATACTAAAATAATGGCTTGATGTGCATAAGTACTTGCAAGCCGATTAAAAATGATTCACCATGATTAAAACAGAAAAATTATCCATGCTTTTCACCACAGAAGAAGTGCAGACAAAAGCATTGAACGAAGTCTCTTTACAAGTGGAACAAGGGGAATTTGTAGCCATAATGGGCCCTTCGGGATGCGGCAAGTCCACGCTGCTGAATATTTTGGGTACACTTGATTCTCCCACTTCCGGCTCTTATTTCTTTGAAGGGAAGCAGGTGGATAAAATGAGTGAGAACCAACTGACAGCTCTCCGGAAGGGAAATCTCGGTTTTATCTTCCAGAGTTTCAACCTGATTGACGAACTGACCGTATATGAGAATGTGGAATTGCCCCTTGTTTATATAGGTGTCAAAGCCGACAAGCGCAAAGAAAGGGTAAATAAAGTACTCGAAAAAGTGAACCTGCTGCATCGCGCCAACCATTATCCCCAGCAACTGTCCGGCGGACAGCAACAGCGTGTAGCTATCGCCCGCGCCGTAGTGACGGACTGTAAATTACTCCTTGCCGACGAACCTACCGGAAACCTGGACTCAGTGAACGGCATAGAAGTAATGGAGCTGTTGAGTGAACTGAACCGTCAGGGAACTACCATCATCATCGTTACCCATTCCCAACGGGATGTAATGTACGCACACCGCGTCATTCAATTGCTGGACGGACAAATCGTAGCCGAAAATATCAACCGCCCTCTGGAAAAGAACACGTCATCTAAAAGCGAAACCGTATGATAGGAAATTACTGGAATAGTGCCTGGCGGAATCTGATGAAACGGAAAAGATTCAGCTTCATTAATATATTCGGACTGGCGATTGGTATGGCATCGGCACTGCTGATTCTTACCTACGTGACTTTTGAATTCAGCTTTGATAAAATGCACACGAAGTATGACCATATCTACCGTGTGCAAAGTACGTTTCACGAAGGGGAAGTGCTGACCGACTACTGGGCAAGCAGCTCCTTCGGATATGGTTCGGCAATGAAAGAGAATCTTGCCGGAATAGAGGATTATACCCGTATCGGTTCCCTGTTTCAACCGGAACAAATAGTGAAATACGGTGAACTGACCTTGCGGGAGAATCAGATAGCGTATGCCGAACCCGGCTTTTTCCGCCTTTTCGATTTCGAACTTCTGAAAGGCGACAAGAAAACCTGTCTCTCCATGCCGGGACAAGTGGTAATCACCGAACGCATCGCCCGCAAATATTTCAAGGACGAAGACCCTATCGGAAAGATATTCATCTTTACCGGAGCATACGATAAAATATCATGTGAAGTGACCGGAGTGATGAAAGAAATGCCTTCAAATTCACATATACATTACAGTTTTCTGATTTCGTATAAGTCTCTGCCCAAGTATGTACAGGAATATTGGTACAAGCACGAGGCTTATACCTATGTCCTGCTCGACTCTCCCGAAAGGAAAGCGGAAATAGAGAAAGAATTTCCCGTAATGGCGGAAAAGTACAAGACGGATGAAGCGTTGAAAAACAAGATATGGGGAGTGTCTTTAATGCCTTTGGCGGATATACATCTCACCCCGCAGGTAGGATATGAAGCGGAGACAAAGGGAAACCGTTCTTCGATGATTGCCTTGATTTTCGCTGCCATTGCTATTTTGGTTATTGCATGGATAAACTATATAAACCTCACCGTAGCCCGTTCGATGGAGCGTGCCAAAGAAGTAGGAGTGCGGCGGGTAGTGGGAGCTTTCCGCAAGCAGTTGATTCACCAGTTCCTGTTTGAGGCATTAGTGATGAACCTGATAGCTTTTGTACTCGCCGTAGGATTGATAGAATTGATTCTTCCGTACTTTAACCAACTGGTAGGCCGTACCGTTACTTTCTCCGTTTGGCTGATGGATTATTGGTGGATTCTATTGGTTCTTGTTTTCATCGCCGGAATATTTCTTTCCGGATATTATCCGGCATTGGCTTTGCTAAACCGGAAACCGATTACGTTATTGAAAGGAAAATTCCTGCATAGCAAATCCGGCGAACGGACACGGAAGGTATTGGTTATCATTCAATATACGGCTTCGATGATATTGCTTTGCGGCACATTGATTGTCTTTGCGCAGTTGAACTTTATGCGCAGCCAGTCTTTGGGAGTTAAGACGAATCAGACATTGGTGGTCAAGTTCCCCGGTCATACCGAAGGGCTGAATACGAAACTGGAAGCGATGAAAAAAGCGATAGCACGTCTTCCGTTGGTACATCGGGTCACTTTCTCCGGTGCTGTGCCGGGCGAAGAAGTGGCGACCTTCCTTTCCAACCGCCGCACCAACGATGCCCTGAAGCAGAATCGCCTGTATGAGATGCTTGCCTGTGACCCCGATTATGTGGATGCCTATGGATTGCAAGTTGTAGCCGGAAGAAGTTTCTCGGAAGATTATGGAGACGATGTAGATAAACTGGTGATTAACGAAACAGCTGTACGTAATCTGGGTTTCACATCTAATGATGAGGCGATAGGGGAGTTGGTGACCGTTGAATGTACCGATGCTCCGATGCAGATTATCGGAGTGGTGAAAGATTATCATCAACAGGCATTGAGTAAGAATTACACACCTATCATGCTGATTCATAAAGATAAGATTGGCTGGCTGCCACAACGTTATATCTCTATCGTGATGACTTCCGGTGACCCTCGCGAACTGGTATCGCAGGTACATGAGATTTGGAACCAATATTTTGCGGATTCCAGTTTCGATTACTTCTTCCTCGACCAGTTTTTCGACCACCAGTATCGCCAGGATGAAGTATTCGGTGTGATGATTGGTTCTTTCACCGGACTGGCAATTTTCATTTCCTGCCTGGGACTTTGGGTATTGGTCATGTTTTCATGTTCCACACGTACCAAAGAAATGGGAATACGCAAAGTTCTCGGAGCTTCCCGTTGGACACTCTTCTATCAGTTGGTCAAGGGATTCTTCCAGTTGATTCTGATAGCGGTTGTCATTGCCCTGCCGATAGCTTGGTTTAGTATGAATGTCTGGTTGAGCCATTACGCTTTCCGTACGGATTTGAAAGCGTGGTTCTTTATTATGCCTGTATTGCTGATGCTGTTTATCTCATTCGTAACGGTAGCTTTCCAGACCATGAAGATAATAATGAGCAAACCTGCCCGTTCTTTACGATATGAATAATCTCTGAATCACTCCATCAGGTATTCGTTAATACCCGATATATTTATGTTAAATGTTAACGAGTCTATTGCTTTTATTAAACCATGTTATAAGATGCGCCGCTTTGCTCCGAAAATTTGGAGATATGCGGAAAGTCCGTATCTTTGCAATGTGTTTTTCATAGTATTAGATTTAAGGTTAACAAAAAAGATTGGCTGTCTGGGATAGATAGCCTTTTTTTATGCCCTTTACTTTCCTTCTATTTTTCACAAGTATATCTCATTTTCTGATTCTTACCGGTATGTTTCCTAAAGTATGTTTTTCAACACATATGCTTATTTTTCTATTATTATCTTCTTGTATTCTAAAAAAAATCCCTTAATATTGCATTTGTATTATTTGTCCGACAAATAATACAAATAACAAAAATCTAATGATATGAAGATAGAAATCAATCAAACAACGTTAATTGACCAGGTAGAAGACAGTCTGCTTACCTACTTCAAAAAGAATGATTTAGGACGTGGAGACTCTATTCCTAATGAAAATAGTCTGGCAGCGGAACTGGGAGTTGCAAGGAGTGTTGTCAGAGAGGCACTGAGCCGTCTGAAAATGATGGGGTTGATTCATGCGCGTCCCCGCAAGGGAATGGTTCTGACCGAACCGTCCATCTTGGGAGGGATGAAAAGAGTGATAGACCCCCGTGTCTTAAGTGAAGAAACAATTCTGGACTTGTTGGATTTTAGAATTGCACTTGAAATAGGAATATCAACAGATATTTTCCGTAAGATAACTCCTAAGGACATCGAAGAACTGAGTGAAATCGTAAAAATGGGTATCGTTTTTGAAAACAATGAATACGCGTTAATCAGTGAATCGGCTTTTCATACGAAACTGTATAAAATTACCGGAAATAAAATCATATCCGAATTTCAGGAAATCATTCATCCTATACTTGTCTATGTGAAAGAGAAATTTAAGGACTACTTGAAGCCTATAAATATAGAAATGAGCAAAAGCGGTCGGATAGCTACTCATGCCGATTTGCTGGACTTTATCAAGAAAGGGGATGAGAAAGGCTACCGGGATGCCATCGAAAGACATTTTGAGGTCTATAAGATTTTCAAGGTAAACCGGAGTCTGGAATTGATGGCGGAGAAAGAAGAAAGTGAAAAGGTAGAAGGCATATGAAAAAGCGGCATCTGATAATTTCATGTTTATCCTTAATTTTATTGTCTATGAATACATCTTGTTTTAGAAAAGGAGAAAAGGGGATAGAGGCACAATGGGAAAATACATTGCTGCTTCCGGGATGCGCCGGCATGCCGGAGAACGTCGGATTAGCAGGTGCATATTCCGGGATAGTGGATGGTAAGTTGCTTGTGCTGGGTGGAGCCAACTTTCCTGACAAGTATCCTTGGGAGGGAGGAACTAAGACTTGGTGGGCTGCTTTATATAGCTACGACTTGGATACAGAGGAATGGACTGTATATGATGATTTCCTTGACCGGCCGCTTGCTTATGGGGTTTCAATAAGTTTGCCGGAAGGTTTATTGTGTATCGGAGGATGCGACCGTGCGCAGTGTAGCGATAAAGTATTTCTGATAAAAAAAGAAAGAGATTCATTTGTGATAGATTCTGTCAGTTATCCGTCTTTGCCGGTTCCGTTGGCTAATGCAGCGGGGGCTATTTGTGATAATTGTATTTATATTGCTGGGGGGCAGGAGTCTATGGTAAATGAACGGTCGACTCATCATTTTTACATGTTTGATTTACTTCATAAAGAGAAGGGATGGCAGGAAATGCCGGGCTGGGACGGTCCTTCTCTTTCTTATGCGGTAGGCGTGGCTCAACGAGGGCGGTTTTATCTCTTCAGCGGAAGAAGCTATGCACCGGATGAAGCGATGACGGAATATACGGAGGGGTACGTATTTGAATCGGGCACCGGGAAATGGACTAAAATGACCAGCTCTTTTCCGGTGATGGCGGGTACTGCCGTGCCTTATGGGGAAGACAAAATTCTGTTATTGGGAGGAGTGGAAGAGATTCTGCCGACATCTCCCGAACATCCGGGATTCAGCCGTAAACTCCGGATAGTCAGTACGGACACAGATTCTCTGGTAGATTCGCTCGATTGCCCTTATCCTGTTCCCGTTACTACAAATGCTGTTTCTGTTGGAAACCAGGTATTTGTAGTCAGTGGAGAGGTACAGCCCGGCATACGGACACCGTTAATATTGAAAGGAACTTTCCGAAAGTGAAATAAAATAATAATCTAATTAAATGCACTATGAACAATTATGAAAGACTGGAAGGTATGGTTGCGGCCACCTTCACCCCAATGGATGAAAATGGGGACGTGAATTTATCTGTTATTGATAAGTATGCTGACTGGATAGCATCAACTCCCGTGAAAGGGGTATTTGTGTGTGGTACGACCGGTGAATTTTCTTCGTTGACGATTGACGAGCGTAAGGCAATTCTTGAAAAATGGGTAGCTTCTGCCGCCAAGCGTTTCAAGGTGATTGCACATGTCGGTTCAAACTGCCAGCGGGATGCCATGGAACTGGCACGTCATGCAGCACAAACGGGAGCTGATGCTATCGCTTCAATTGCTCCTTCTTTTTTCAAGCCGGGGACAGTAGATGAACTGGTCGATTTCTTTGCACCGATTTGTCAGGTTGCCGGTGAGTTGCCTTTCTATTATTATAATATGCCGTCAATCACAGGGGTTAACTTGCCGGTAGATAAATTCTTGGTAGAGGGTAAGAAGAAAATGCCGAACTTGGTAGGTACGAAGTTTACTCATAATAACTTGATGGAGATGGGGGCTTGCATCGACTTGGAACAGCATAAGTTTGAAGTATTGCATGGCTTTGACGAGATTTTGATTGCCGGTTTGTCCATGGGGGCAGTGGCAGGCGTGGGAAGTACATACAATTATATACCTAATGTCTACCATGCCATTTTCGAGTCTATGAAGAAAAATGAGGTGGAAACGGCACGTGCCTGGCAAATGAAGTCGATACGTACAGTGGAAGTGATTATTAAATATGGCGGCGGCGTGCGTGGGGGTAAAGCTATCATGAAACTGATAGGAATTGATTGCGGCAGTTGCCGGTTACCGATAAAAGCTTTTTCGGTGGAAGAGTATGAAAAACTAAAAGGTGATTTGGATGCGATAAAATTCTTTGAGTTCTAGTGATAAGAAAGAGGAGATGACAGTAAAAGTGTATTGCTGGGGTTAGCTACTTTACTTCCTGTCTATCTCCCCCTAATCTAGTTAAATGCGTTCAAATTTACCTAAAATAAAGATACTATGAAAGTAAGTAAGAAAATATTTATCATATTTTCGATGATTTTGCTATGGATACCGGATATATCTTTGGGTAAAGATATAAGGTTCGAATTGGAAAGACCTGTCATCCCTGTTTTGGTCAAGAAGCAGATTAATCCGACTATTAAAGCAACTTTGATTCAAACAGGCAACCGTCCTTACACCATCCGTCAGATTGATGTCGACTTGCAAGGAAGTACGGATTTGTCTGATATTCTTTCTGTTGCGGTGTATGGAACTCAAAAAAACGGGTTGATAGATGAGTCTCGTCTGATATGTAAACCGATGCCTGCTGCACGGAAAATATCTTTTACAGATAATATACAAGTGAAAGATGATTCCTTGTCTTTTTGGATAGCGGTGACCTTGAAAGATACGGTTTCGTTGACACATCGTGTTAGTGTGAATTGTAGCCGGATAAAAACCAGCCGGGGAGAACTGAAAGCCTCGAATAAGGATGCTGTACCCTTGAGGGTAGGAGTGGCATTGAGACAGAAAGGACAGGATGGTATCGTTTCTTCACGTATTCCGGGACTGGCTACCAGTAACAACGGAACTCTGCTGGCTATATTTGATGCCCGTTATGATTTAACCCGCGATTTACAGGGAAACATAGATATCGCTCTTCATCGTAGCTTTGACAAAGGACTGACATGGCAACCCATCCAGACGGTGTTGGATATGGGAGAATGGGGCGGACTGCCGCAAAAGTTTAATGGAGTAAGCGATGCATGTATCCTTGTGGATAAAAACACAAATGACATTTATATAGCCGGATTGTGGATGCACGGTGCATTGGATGATAATGGCAAGTGGATAGAGGGGCTGAATGAAAACAGTACTTACTGGATACACCAGTGGCGGAAGAAAGGCTCGCAACCGGGAACCGGTCTGAAAGAAACCTGCCAGTTTTTGATAACAAAAAGTACGGACGACGGACTGACATGGAGCTTCCCCGATAATATAACTGGTAAGACCAAACGCCCTGAATGGTGGTTGTTTGCTCCGGCTCCCGGACAAGGAATAACCCTGGCGGATGGTACTCTGGTCTTTCCTACGCAAGGACGCGATGAGAAAGGAACCGCATTCTCCAATATAACCTTTAGTAAAGACCACGGAAAGACATGGACAACCAGCAATCCTGCTTATTCGAATGTGACGGAATGTAATGCAGCCCAATTAAGTGACGGTACTGTAATGCTGAATATGCGCGACAACAGAAACCGGGGTAATAAAGAAGTGAATGGCCGGAGAATCTGTACGACAACAGATTTGGGCGAGACATGGACAGAGCATCCCACGTCACGGAAAGCATTGGTGGAACCAACGTGTATGGCAAGCTTGCACCGGCATAATTATACCGTGGGCGGAGAAAAGAAAAGTATATTATTATTTGCCAATCCCAGCGATTATAAGACACGGGATAAATTGACTTTGAAAGTAAGTTTTGACGACGGAATGACATGGCCTGAAAAATACTGGATTCTGTTTGACCAATATCGTAGTGCCGGTTATTCCAGTATCACGTCAATAGATGAAAATTCAATAGGGATATTATATGAAAGCAGTCAGGCAAATATGGCTTTTATTAAAATTGATTTGACGGAAATTCTAAACAGGTAGGTCATGAACAGTAAAACTTCAAATATATATCCTTGGGTAGTAGTCGGATTACTATGGGGAGTTGCTTTACTCAACTATATGGACAGGCAGATGCTTTCTACCATGCGGATTCCTATGATGGCAGATGTCCGTGAACTGGAATCGGCAGCCAATTTCGGCAGATTGATGGCGGTCTTCCTGTGGATATACGGACTGATGAGTCCCATTTCCGGGATTATCGGCGACCGTATGAGCCGCAAATGGTTGATTGTAGGCAGTTTGTGTGTATGGTCCGGAGTTACTTACCTGATGGGGTATGCCACTACTTTTGACCAACTCTACTGGCTTCGTGGAATTATGGGAGTGAGTGAAGCATTGTATTTGCCCGCCGCCCTGTCTCTGATAGCTGATTTTCATCAGGACAAGACACGTTCGCTGGCAGTGGGAATACATATGACGGGACTTTATGTCGGGCAGGCAATAGGTGGTTTCGGAGCTACTTTTGCAGCCATGTATTCTTGGCACAGTACATTCCATTGGTTTGGTATTATTGGTATAGGCTATGGTGTCATTCTGGCTTTTTTCTTGCGGGATAAGGAAAGGGGAACTGTCTCTGCCATACAGGAGAAAGTGAAAAGGATACCGGTTCTGAAAAGCTTGGGTATGTTGTTCTCCAACGTCTTTTTCTGGATTATCCTGTTTTACTTCTGTGTGCCGGGGACTCCGGGATGGGCGGCGAAAAACTGGTTGCCGACTCTCTTTTCAGAGAGCCTGTCTATTGATATTTCCGTGGCAGGGCCGATGTCTACCATCTCCATCGCTTTATCTTCACTGTTCGGAGTATTAGTCGGCGGATATATATCTGACCGATGGGTGCTCAAAAATGTGCGTGGAAGAGTATATACGGGAGCTTTGGGATTGGCTTTTATTATCCCCTCTTTATTGTTCATCGGATTCGGTCATTCCATTTTCGCATTGGTGATGGGAACGGTTCTGTTCGGAGTGGGATTCGGAATGTTCGACGCAAATAATATGCCGATTCTTTGCCAGTTTGTTTCAGCCCGTTACAGGGCAACGGCTTATGGTATTATGAATATGTGCGGAGTATTTGCGGGAGCGGCAATAACCAGTATCCTGGGAGAATCTACGGATGCCGGACATTTGGGACGAGATTTCGCGCTTCTGGCAATATTCGTATTGATAATGCTGGTCATTCTGGTCACCTGTCTGCGACCTAAGACCATTGATATGAAGGATTAATATTTAAAAACTATAAATCATGAAAAAGGTACTATGCATAATTGTCGGTATGCTTTGTCTTTTACCTTTGGCGGCAAAGGTAAAGCTACCGGCAATTATAGGGAATGATATGGTGTTGCAGCAGAATACCAATGCTAACCTGTGGGGATGGGCTTCCCATTCCCGGAAAATCACAGTTAAAACATCTTGGGATAATAAGACCTATACAACCACTTCCACTTCGGACGGTACATGGAAACTACAAGTACAGACGCCTTCTGCCGGCGGTCCATATAGCATTACCATATCCGATGGGGAACCTGTGGCACTTACCAATATTCTGATAGGAGAAGTGTGGTTATGTTCGGGGCAGTCGAATATGGAAATGCCTGTAAAGGGATTCAGGGGACAACCGGTAAAAGGTTCATGTGACGTAATTGCAACCGCTTCGCCGTCTGATAATATCCGTATGGTTACGCTTAAAATAAATAGTAGCCAGACATTGTTGGATGATTGCGTGGCAACTCCCTGGATGGAGTCTACTCCGGCCAATGTTGCAGATTTCAGTGCCACTGCCTATTTCTTTGCAAGTTATCTGCGTAAAGTTTTGAATATGCCGGTAGGCGTCATTTGTTCCAGTTGGGGCGGTTCCAAGATTGAGTCATGGATTCATAAAGAGGTATATACGGAAAAGTTTCCGGAAATATCTTTATCAGTACTGACCAAAGACCCTAAAGACATCGCCAGACCGAAAGACGAACCTACGTTACTATACAATGCGATGATTCATCCGATAAAGCAATTCACCATTAAAGGTACTATCTGGTATCAGGGAGAAAGTAACTTAAATAATCCGCAGGTATATAAACGGTTGTTTCCGGCGATGGTAGAGTCTTGGCGGAAGGAATGGAACCAGGGCGAATTTCCTTTTTATTATGTGCAGATAGCCCCTTATGATTACGGGCGGAAAAATGCGGATAAGACGGAAGCTGCCGAAATCCGGCAAGTGCAACTGGAATGTTTGAAGGAGATTCCCAACGCAGGCATGGTTGTCACGGCGGATATTGGAAATCGCACCTGTGTACACCCCTCTGACAAGGAGAGTGTAGGGAAGCGGTTTGCTCTGTGGGCATTGGCGAAAACTTACCAGCGTAGCGGAACACCTTATAGCGGTCCTCTTTACAAGTCTTTTGCAATAGATAAGGAAAAGATAATTGTGGAGTTCGATTATGCAGAAATGGGGATGACATCGTATGACCGGGAAATTGTCGGATTTGAGATTGCCGGAAAAGATGGCGTTTATTATCCGGCGAAGGCGGTTCTTTTTGATAATAAAACCAAAGTGGTGCTGACTAGCGAACAAGTTCCCGAACCGATAGGGGTTAAGTACGGGTTCAGGAATTATCAGCCGTTGAATTTATTTTCAAACTTCGGATTGCCGGCTTCTCCTTTTGTTGCAAAATAATTTTATACTATATGAGACGAGAAAATAGAAAAACTTGAAATTAGAGTTATTAACTTGTAATCTACAATTTATGTTAAATGCATTTTTATTAAAGAGTAAGCTATTCCGCATGTCGGGTATCTTACTGGTTATCCTCTCTTTCTGCATGCCCGTATTTTCGGCTTCACTCGAAGCTTCGGGCATGGAACAAAAGAAGGTAACTGTAAACGGAGTTGTTTTGGACGATACACACGAACCGTTAATAGGGGTTTCGGTTCTGGTGAAAGGTTCTCAACAAGGAACAGTAACAGATTTGGATGGAAAATATTCCATCACTGCTCCGGCAGACGGTATTCTGGTATTTTCATTTGTAGGAATGGAAAAACAGGAGATACCGGTAAAGGGACGGAGTAATATCCTGGTGACGATGAGAAGCAGTTCGGTTGCCTTGTCAGATGTTGTTGTTATCGGGTACGGTAAACAGTCTAAGGCAGCGTTGACGAGTGCCATCACTAAAGTGGATTCAAAAGATATGGCAATTTCGCCGACGGGAAATCCGATGTCAATGTTGCAGGGAAAAGTGCCGGGAATGGAAATCCGTGTAAATTCCGGTCAGCCGGGAGCCGACCCGCAGATTATAGTACGCGGCGGAACGACTACCGCGCCTGAAAGTGATTCTCCTATGGTAATCATCGACGGTGTGATTCGTACAATGAAGGATATTAATTATGCGGATATAGAAACGATACAAGTACTGAAGGACGCAGCTTCGACAGCCATTTATGGTTCGAAGGCTTCCCGTGGTATTGTTATGATTACGACCAAACAGGGTAAAGCTGGCAAAGGAAGCATCTCATTCAGCTACGGATTATCCGTAGACCACCAGCCGAAAAGAATGCCGCTGTCCGGTGCTCGTGAATATCTCACCGCAACCCGTACGGCTGCGCTGCACGCAACCGACCCGGATAAATATCTGTCAGGCACGTTTGCGATGAGCACTGCCAACAAACGGAACGCTTTGAATACAACCGCTTTTCTGGATGATTATATAACTAATTATGGTCAGGGGTATGTGGAAGACCTGTTGTATAACCAGGGGTGGGAGATGATGGAAGACCCTGCCAATCCCGGCAAGATGCTGATTTTTAAGGAAACGGACTTTCAGGATAATCTCTTCCAGACGCCGGTCAACCATGATTTTAATATAAACTTCAGTGGGGGTAACGAGAAAGCGACTTACTATATGAGTCTGGGCTATCTTACTCAAGACGGTATTGTTGTAGGTACTAATTACAATCGTTGGAGTTTTCTGACAAATGCTTCGTACAAGATTCGCAAGAACCTTACAGTAAGAGGTATGGTAAACTACTCCATGAGAACGACCGCGGGCATTAACGAGAACAATGTAATGTCACGGGCTGCCAAGATGCCGCCTACGGTACGCCAATATTATGAAGACGGAACTCCGGCTCCGGGTGAATTGACAAGCTCATTCCGTACTCGTCTGCATGAAGTGTATTATCAGGAAAAAGAAAACAGGGTGAGCCGAATCAATCTTTCTGCCGAACTGGATTGGGAGATTATTCCGGGACTGCATCTCAAACCCATGTTCTCGTACACCAATAATGAAGGTAAAGACCACAATTTCGAGAGATACAATGAAGTGGTGAAGAACAGACCGGTGTCCGAAGCACATAATATGGACCTGCATTATCAGTATGACCTTATTTTGAACTATACGAAGACGATAAAGGATAAGCATAACCTGGATTTGATGGTCGGTGGCAACTATATTTATGATAACTGGTATCGTTTCAGTGGTTCCGGTTATGGCGGCACATCGGATTATATCGAAACACTGAACGGCATTGCGGCTGAATCAGCCAAGACCACTTCCACTTTTGAGGAGAAGAAGATGAACAGTTACTTCGGGCGTGTCAATTACAATTATGATATGAAATACCTGTTCTCTGCAAGTATCCGTTATGACGGTTCTTCCCACTTTGCAGCCAATCATAAGTTTGCAGCTTTTCCGGGTGTATCTGCCGGATGGAACATGCATCGTGAGGCTTTCTTTGAACCTTTGTCGAAAGTGGTCAGCAATTTGAAACTTAGAGCCAGTTGGGGAAAAACAGGATATGACAACCTTGCACTGGAGAATACGGAAGGCTCTTATGAAGCCGGTAAGAACTATGCAGGCGAAGCAGGTATATTGAATACAGTGCTTATGAACCGCAATCTGTTATGGGAAGAAACAACCTCAACCGATTTGGGACTTGAAGCCGGTTTCCTGAATAACCGCATCAATCTGTCTTTCGATGCCTATTATAAAAAGACAACGAACCGTTTGCTGAACGAGAACTTATGGTCGGAAACGGGATTTGCTTCCATCAAGTCCAATTTCGGTTCTTTGAACACGAAAGGGGTGGAAATAGCCATCAATGCGATTCCCATACAAACTCATGATTTCCGTTGGAATGTAGATGCCAATTTCTCGATTTGGAGAACAACTATCGGCAAGCTACCCAATAATGGAGCAGACAAGAATCGTACCGGCGGCGGAATCATTTTCGACCCGAAACTGGGAAAATATGTTGAGGTTGGTGGATTTGCAGAAGGAGAACGCTTCGGTTCCCGCTTTGCTTATCAGTTGGACGGGGTTTATTCAACGGATGAAGATGCGGCCAATGCTCCGTATGATGAAGGAGTATCTTCCGGATGGCTGGGCAAAGGAAAATGTGCAGGTGATGCAATCTGGCGTGATGTGGACGGAAACGGTATCATTAACTCCAAAGACATGGTGTTCGTAGGTTATATTCATCCAGATAAGATGGGTTCTTTCAATAATACCTTCACTTACAAGAGTTTTACTTTACGGATTGCCACGGACTTTTCATTAGGAAATGTGATTGATAACCATTTCAGGGCACAGGCGAACGCAAATTCACGGAATAACTTTGCAACGATTCATGATGTAGCCAGTAACAAGATGTGGCACAAGCCGGGTGACATAGCTTCTATTCCCCGTTATGATGTGGAGTCCGACTGGGACAACGGAAAGCGTAACCATGGTCGTCCGAGCAGTTCTACAATTGGTTTTAGCGGCGGTAGTGCCAATACCTTGTATATAAAGAAAGGTGATTATCTGGCATTCCGTGAAGTCTCCCTGTCGTATCCGTTGCGTACCAAGTGGCTGCGTGCCGCTAAGATTGAAACGCTGGACTTGACGGCTGCTGTCTATAATTTAGGATATTGGACTGCTTATGACGGACTTACTCCTGAGGTAGTTGGCGCTGATGCCGGCAAATATTCCCGTCCGCGCCAGTTTATATTCTCTGTAAAATTCACAATGTAACATTAAAGTAAACGATGATGAGAGCTAAATTAATACTGTTTAGTATAATGGCTGCCTGCACCTTGGGTAGTTGTGAATCTATTTTGGAGATAGACCCTATTTCCGAAATAACTATGGCAAATTATTGGAAATCGGAATCTGATGTGAAAGGTTATCTGAATGGTCTTTATTCGGATTACAGAGGAATGACCAGTACCACCCTGTATGGAGAAGACCGTGGAGATGCTATGGTATCGGGAGTGATTGGCGGCGTTTCGCGTTCGCACCAGCATGAATTGAATGAAGAATATGGATTGGACTGGCGTACTTTCTATGAGAACATTCATCATTGCAATATGATAATCAAATATGCTCCGGGAATTGACTTTACACTGGAAAATGAGAAGAAACGTATTCTGGCACAGGCATATACTTTCAGGGCAAAAGCTTATCTCACTTTAACTCAGATGTGGGGAGACGTGCCTATTGTTTTAAATCCGACAGAATCCTATGATAAGGAATCACGTCCGGCGCGTAGTACAGCTTCTGAAGTGATGACACAAATTCTTTCAGATGTCCGGACTGCAATCGACCTGTTCCCGGAAACGAATATTCTGGATAAGAACCGGATTTCAAGACCTGCTGCGTTATGTCTGAAAGCAGAAGCGCTGGCATGGAAATATACGGTTCAGAAGAGTAATGACAAGAATGATTTGACGGATGCAATTTCCGCATTGGAAGAAGTGGAAAAGTGCGGTGTGGGTATGATGGATAAATATGCGGATATCTTCGATGTGGCAAACAAGAAGAACAGCGAAATCATTTTCTCCATTTATTTGAAGAAGGATGAATATAACAATATGTATATGTCTACGTTGTCCATGTCTGCCGCAGCCGGACTGCTGACTAACGATATCGTGAACAAAGAAGATATTCCGTACACCAACTCCACAATCGCACGTCACGTGTATGCACCGTCTCCCCGTCTGATTTCACTTTTCAGTGACAAGGACAACCGGGCTTCGTCAGCGTACATCAATGCCATAAATTCGAAAGGGGCGGTAGCCTTTACTTCACAGAATAAATTCCGGGGGACAGCCTATACCGACGACCGTTATTATGATAATGATATCGTAGTCTATCGTCTGGGCGAAGTCAAATTGCTGAAAGCGGAATTGTTATGTTACCTGGGTGGTGATAATGTACAGAAAGCTATTGATGCCATGTTCTCTACCCGTAATCGTGCCGGAATCGGAGTTTATACCGGAAGCACTAACCAGAAAGTGGTACAGAAAGAGATATTGGACGAACGGGGCAGGGAATTGTGTTTCGAGTTGAAGCGCTGGCCTGACCTGATGCGGGCGCACCATGCGGGTACCATTGATATTTATAGTTATATTCCTAATTTGGTTGGTAAATCCACTCCGTTGTATTTCCCGATTTTGAGGAAGATGATTGATTTGAATCCTAATTTGGAACAAACTGACGGTTATTAAAAAGTAGAAGCAATGAAGAATTTAAACTTAATATTTGCATGGGCGTGCCTGTTGTTTGTAACGACAGCATGCAATGATGTGGAGCCGAGCATATCTTCTTTACCGGTTCCCACAAGCAAGCCATATTCTATCAATAGGGAAGGATATGCTTATTTCAGAATCCCCACAATGGTAATTACTAATAGTGGTACGATATTGGCATTTGCCGAGGGACGTCGCAATGGCCCTGAAGATGAAGGGGATATTGACATCGTATTAAAGCGTTCCACAGATAGAGGGAAGACCTGGGGACCGTTGATAACGGTCAAGGATGATGGCGAAAACCGTTGCCGCAACCAAGTGCCTGTTTATTTGCCGGATATCAACCGTGTCATTTTATTGTCTTGCTGGAATCCGGGGGCAACGGGGACTAATTCCATATTTATGACCTATTCGGATGATGAGGGATTGACATGGGCGAAAGAAAAAGACATAACCGCTTCCGTTACTCCTGACAAATACAGATGGTATGCTACGGGGCCTTGTCATGGAATAGTGAAACAGTTTGAACCTCATAAGGGGAGAATCGTAGTGTCGTGCAATCATAATACTACTACTTCCGGCGCGGGACGTTCTCATGTGATATATTCGGATGATAAGGGGGAAACCTGGCATTTGGGTGGTATCATGGACGTGGATTATACGAATGAGAGTACCGTAACCGAATTAAGTAACGGTGATTTAATGCTGAATATGCGTAAGCAGTCCGATACGGAAAAATACAGGATGGTTTCTACCAGTATGGACGGCGGACTGACATGGAGTCCGTGTAAGTACACTACATTGAAAGAGCCGATATGTCAGGGTTCCATACTCTTTTACGGTTTGGGAGATGATGGTAAAGGAATTATTTTGTTCTCGAATCCGGACAGCCAAACCAATCGCAATAATAATACGTTGAAGATGAGCGAAGACGACGGAGTAACCTGGAAGAAGCAATATTCCTATACAGGCAGTGATTATGGGGGATACTCGGATATTGCCCGTTATCCTGACGGTATGATTGGAGTTTTATATGAATATGGATTCAAGAATATCGGCGGCATTGCTTTTCAGAATGTTGAGTTGTCACAGTTGCAATAAAACAATGCGTAGAATTAAAAAATAGATTGATATGAAAAAGATAATATATTTCCTGCTCGTATGTGTAGGGTTCTTTTATGCCTGCAAAGACGAGGAACAAGTACTGTTGAATGCAGACTTTATTTCAGACAAACAAACTATATCCGCAGGGGAGAAGGTATGTTTTATGGATAAGTCTGCCGGAGAGCCTGTACGATGGGATTGGGCTTTTGAGGGTGGAGAACCCGGTGTGTCTAACCTGTTCAGCCCGGAAATCGTGTATAATCATCCGGGAACTTATGCCGTAAAATTAAGAGTAGGTCGGGGAACAGAAAATGCCGAAACAGAGATACAGCAATTTATAACTGTTGTCTATCCTGATGAAATTACCGTAGCATTTAAATCCAATAAAACCCAGGCATTGAGTGATGAGACTATTAGTTTTACGGATTTGTCCATTGGCTTCCCGTCCGCTTGGTCGTGGGAATTTATTCCCACAGAAGGTCGTACGGTTACATCGACAGAACAGAATCCGAGTCTGATATTTGAACCGGGAGTTTACTCAGTTAAACTAACCGTAACTAATCCCAAGACGACGGCTACGCTTACAAAAGAGAACTATCTGAATATTATTGATAAGAACTCTGTTGCAGCAGATGTCACAGCAGACCGGCGCATGGTTATAGAAGGTGGAACTGTATCATTCAAAGATGCCAGCTTGGGACGTCCTACACGTTGGAACTGGACATTCGAAGGCGGAACGCCTTCTACTTCCAATGAGCAGAATCCGACTGTCACTTATTCAACAGCCGGCAGGTATAAAGTTACTTTAGTCGCTTCAAATGACATGAATACTTCTACTGCCGAACAGGAAGGATATATTACAGTATTGCCAAGTGCGGATATTGTTCTTTTCTATCCGTTCGAAGGTGACAGTAAAGATATGGGTCCCAATGCTATCCATCCGGAAGTTCTTAAACTGGGAGATAATATGGATGTCAACTTTAATGCACCTGCCCGTAAGGAAGGATTTACTTGTGCCGAGTTCAGAAGTAAGGATAATCAGAATTATGCTTTCTTGTCGTTGCCGGATAATGATGCGTTAGATTTCCAGGCAACCCCGGTGACTACTTCTTTCTGGGTGAAAACATCAAATAAGACTGCTACTAATATAGGTGTATTCCAGCATGGGGCCGGTCCTAATGCCAGTGCAGACGGAAAGAATAAACAGACTTGGTTCAGGTTCCAAAAATCCAGTCCGTTTATAAGATACGTCATTGAGTACACAGGGCTTTCCGGAAACTGGACTGACTTTAAAACAAAGTCAATGACGGATGGCGAATGGCATCATTACGTATGTGTACATACCAATGGAAGTACCTATTTGTATATTGACGGAGTAAAAGAAGCGGAAGCACTCAATAAAGGCTTAAAACCTGTCGACCGTAATCCTTATTTTATAGGTGCGATGTATAGAGGAGCAGAAGGTTCTCGTTCTTATGAAAACTTTATGGATGGTTATATAGATGATTATCTGGTGTATAACCGTGCATTCACGGCAGCAGAAGCGAAAGCGCTTTATGATAGCATGAAATAAGTAATATAATATTCTCTGATACCGGATATCCATGATAGCAAAATGCTTTTCATGAATATCCGGTATTTGTTTTTTATACAGGCTTGATAAAAAAACGACAAATAGATGATAAACTGAATCGTAGTTTTTGTACTTTTGTCCGCATATGAGTTTACAGATTATGGGAAAGAAAAAATACTTTATAAATTTCGGCATAGGTTTCTTCTTGGGAATAATAATATCCATTTATCTGTTTTCATTTCGGACTCCAGATTTAAAGATATGTTTTTATCCTTCCCATTAATATGTACTGCAACAATACACATAGCAATAGCATGAAAAATATATTTATTAAGATACTTCGTGTTCTAATGGTCTTTGTGCTTCTTATTTCGTGGGGCATTGGTTATGCTATTAATGAAGATACATTGACAGAGTGGTGGATACCTGTCGGAGTGGCATCAGTGATAGCTATCGCTACATTTCCTCTTTATAAAAAATGGGCATGGCTGACGGCAGGGGATAATAAAGCGGTCAATCTTCTGTGTCATCTGATATGTGTGGGAACTATTAGCTATGCTTTATTTCTTGCAGGCAATTATTGTTTGGCGGACCCTTCTTCTACACAAGAAGAAACGGTTGTTGTGCAGAAGAAGTATCAGGAGACGCATAAGAAAACACGCCGGGTAGGTAAGCGGCGTTATGTGTCGGATGGTGTGCGTAAGGAATACTATCTACAGGTGGCTTTTGAGAACGGAACTGTGGAAACGTTGCACGTATCACTTTCTACCTATAACAAGGCACGGAAAGGCAAAGCAAAGAAATTGACTTTACAGAAAGGCTTCTTCGGACTTCCGGTGATAACAAAGGGACTTTAAGAAAACGTCATGACATATATGGAAAATAAAAAATTGAGTGAAAGAATGCTTTCAGGAGAAATGTATAATGATTTGTCTGCGGAGCTGGTTCAGAGAAGGGAGCAGGCAGTCTTTCTGACTAATGAATACAATGCTACATATGGGAAACCTAAAGAAATCCGTGAAGCGTTATTGAGAGAACTGTTGAAACATATCGGCGATAGTGTTCACTTTGAACCCAACTTCCGGTGTGAATTCGGATTTAATATAAGTATCGGGAATAATTTCTTCGCTAATTTTGATTGTATCATGTTGGACGGGAATCATATTACGATAGGCGATAATGTATTGTTCGGACCACGGGTAGGGCTGTACACGGCAAATCATGCACTCGACCCGCAGGAACGTGTCATGGGCGGATGTTATGCCCGTCCGATAACTATTGGAGATAATGTATGGATTGGTGCCGGAGTTCATATTATGGGTGGCGTTACTATCGGACAGAATTCGGTGATTGGTGCAGGAAGTGTGATAACCAAGGATATTCCGGAAAATGTAATTGCCGCAGGAGTCCCCTGTAAGGTAATTCGGGAAATAACCGATAAAGATAAAACCGGATTTTTACCTTAACGGTTAAGCCTGTTTGGGGTGATATATTGCAAAATAAAGATGAATACTGCAAGCTATGAATAAAAGAAGTGCTTCATTTATTTGTGTCGGACTTATAGCAATAAGTTGCGTGTCCTCACTTTGGTTTTATGATTACTTTGTTACCGATAGAATCACAGAAGATCCAATAGCTTGGATTTTCTACTTTTTTCAACTTTCCATACTGGTGGGACAGCTTAGAATGGGCATTTACGCTATAAATGCACTTCTGCGGAAGAAAAAGGAAGTTGTGTCTTCTTTGAGTTATTTTGCCGCTCATGTTTTTTTGCAAAACATTACTCCTTTGCTTCAGACATGGGCAGTATCTTCTAAACCGGAATATCCGGTGTGGTTGCTGGTAAGCCAAATCATTTTTAGTCTTGTACTTTTCCTTTCTTTGTTGGGCAGTCAGGGTTCATCCTCATTTAAAAAATCGGAGTATATTCCTCGACTATTAATAGTTCCGTTTTATATAAACTGTGTATATACAGCATTTACTGTCATTGGATTGATTATCTTCTTGTAGTCTTATTGAAGATAATTGAGTATATAAGTGTTTGTGAAGAATCTCTGTCAAAACATGATAATCTCGCCTAAAACTGCATTGGGGAGGATTTGATAAAATTAAAAAGAACCTGCAAATTCAATGATTTGCAGGTTCTTCCATTACTTCTAAGAAAATCTTATCGTGTTTGCATTTCTTTTACTAATTCATCCGTCGTATAAACTCTCTCGCCTAAAAGAGTAAAATTGATTTTTGAAGCATCATCCGCGTTCATATTTCCAATGATTGCCGAAGCTGTGGCATCAAATACTACTGCTGCCTCAAAACCTCTTTCTTGTAACTCACGTAAGTGAGATTCAGCGCATAAATTGCCGGACATGCCACAAATAATCACCTTGTTTACTCCGCGTTTACGAAGTTGCAGGATCAGGTCGTTATTTTCAGGACCGAATAGCTTATGAGGTGCTGTGACAATAACATTCTTTCCATCATTGATATATGGTTTGTAGATGTCCAACCAGTCTGCTCCGGAACCTTCAAAATCTTCTCCGGTAAGCTGACCTTTCCGCTCGAACATACCATTCTCATGCATCATCTTTTCTACCGGACCTTCAAATAGCCACTGATGATCGTGTTTGTAATAGTAATGCGGAGAAATAAATACCAGCATATTTTTCTTTGCGGCTATATCAAATATCTGTCTCAGATGTTCTACTGTACCATTCCTGGTAATGTTTTCTCCAAAAAGTCCCCAACCTTTGCCTTTTTCACTTAGAAAATCGTTCTGAGGGTCCGTCATAACGATGGCTGTATGTTCGTCGATAATAAATTCGTCTTTGGCTTTCTTGTCTTGTGTCTGTCTGTTTGACTCCATTTCAACTGTTTCACCTGCAAAAGTCATTGAACTTCCTGAAATAAGCATCAGGCATGCAATCACAATTCTGTTTGTTTTCATTCTAAATTTTATTATTTTAATTAATACATATTGATATGACTAACTGCTTAAAGACTGGCCATTATCCTTGTTGCAGCTCATCCATTTTCACTTTGCAAAGTTCGTGTTTCCCAGCTATATCCGAAATAACGATTCTGCCTCTATTATTGGCTATTTTCCCCTGGTGGAAATTTGTTTGTGTGAAAGATATATAGATTGTGTCAACTGGGTATTGAAAAAACGACCTTTCTTAAAAAAGGAATATTTACGCAAGTAGGAGAGGGTATAATTGTAATCTTCAATGAGAAAGAATAGAAAATCTCCCGGCATTTGTAAATACGATTATCTCTCATTATACCATTTTAAGGATTTGTTGAGTAAATAGTACTTATTTTTCCGTTTGTGTTTTCCATTTGGAAAGTATAATCATGGATTTTTGCTTATTCTGTCATGTTTTTCTTATCCGATATTCGTGATAAACTAGAGAGAAAATGAGCTAAATAACCTCATTAATAACTTCCTCACCGATGAAAGGTAAGCTTCTCGGTGAGGAACGAAGTGTTCGACACCGAGGAACACTTCGTTTCTTTTAAACCAACGAATGTATTATAAGTAGGAGAGGATGTATAATTCAGGCAGTTTTATACAGAATGGAACTCTATTCTTGCATATTGTTGCATCGATTTATGCATTTTATTTTGTAACTCATTCTTTTTAGAGCAACTGTTTCTTACTGTAATCTTAAAAATAGAACATTTGCTCTGAAAGGTTTGGCTGTTTTAGGGGCTAATCAAGAGTGCACCTAACATCATTACTAAGGCTCTTGTATCCAATAAGGAAACACAGACCAAAGCAGAAATATTCATGTGTTCTATCATACAGCTTCAAAATATTATTTTATATTTTCTAGAAAGTTCAAGGCTCCTTCTTTCAGTTCTATTTCATCTTCATTTTTCGGAGTAAGTTCAGCTAATCTTTCTATAATAGGAAGAAGTTCCAACTGACTTTCTTTGGGAAATTGAATTAAAAGCCGCGTAATAATCCAGTACTTCCAGATAAGGTCTTTTTTCTGGTCAATAAGTATGCATCTGATACTTGGGAGCAACTCTTTATGAAACCGGGGTAATACGTGGATTAACTCTGAGGCCACAGGCCAATTCATATCTGCAATCCATTCCAGAAGCGGTAATGCTATTGAAGCAATTTGTCCAGTATTGTTCTCAGACAAACGCCTGACAGCTTCAATGTCAAATTTATTTTCAGGTATTAATTCTTGTAAGTTCATAGATAAGACTTCAATGCAAGTTTTATTTATTTTGCTGATAATGTCATTCTCTTGTATTTGTTCCTTCCTTATCGGAATATTCCAATTATGGTCTTTTATTATGTATAGGATAAATTCTTTAGCGTAAAACCCAACGTCAATAATGTAATTTTTATATTCTAATTGGAGCATATCTTCTTTGAGCAGAGATTCATAATTGGTACTTATGTATTCTGACAGATCGTCTAATATAACAGTATAAGAATTATTGTATATCATAGTTTGACTATATTTTCAGTATTGACTATTTGTTTTCTATGCGTACACCATTATTTCCGAACCAATCTTGCATCAATGTAAGAAAACCGAAAGGATGTGCAGATTGTCAGTCATCTGTTAGCTTTCCCAGGTAATATCTAAAATCTTTCCTTTACTATCGGTATGAACCACAACTATTTCATCGGAATTTTCACTATCAATCATATAATCCCATACTGCATAACTTGTATCTCCGGGATAGAAAGCTATCAGTTCTACTCTCTGTATCAATAGAGACAGGAATTGTTCTTCTTTTGTTTTAGTCGAATCTGTTCTTGGCAATAAATCATCAATAGCATCCCATTCGTCAAGATGCCATTGGACATATTCGTTCGTTGTTCCACCGTTTTCATAATCATCCAATATGGCTTTGTCAATTACCGACTTGTATTTAATGAGGTTGGAAAGATAATCTTCCAGTTCTTCCGACCATTTTACAGGTTTGCCTTCATAGCTACAAAAGTCTAAGTCTAATTCGACACTTTTATTGTCAAGAGTTACATTTCCTTCGAAATAATCTTCTTCCTGATTGTCTACTTCACCAAAATAAGTAATCTTTTTCTTGCTCATAATATTTTGTTTTTAAGTTTTTTGATGTCAGCCGTTAGCATCATATTTACATTTCAGCTAATTTCCATTTATTTTCGCTGGCAGAAACATCGTCATCAATATATGCTTGTAAATAAGAGCCTAAATCTTTATATCGGCTCTCTCCATTACAATTATGCAGTGAATTATCAGGGATATTCAAGTCCGACCTATTCTGATTATTCTTTCATTTTTTGCGCATATTTCAGTAAGTATAAAAGGTTACTTTTCCTGAATTTGAGGAAAAATAACCTTTACTATATATACTACAATTATCTATATTATAACTGAATAGCTTTCTTTGGTATGATATATTCAACCTTTCCTACTAAAAATCGAGGATGATGGAATGAATAACCAAGTTGATCGTCAGGGTATGTATAAGACATAATCAGAGGGGTGGTGCCATCATAAAAATCGAAAGCTTTATGAAATTTCTGAAAGATGTTATTTTTACGTTCTTCATCTATATTGTCTTGTGCAGAAAGTTGTTGAATCATAACTCCTAATCCTTCATCATTACTTATATATCCTATAAACTCTCGCAACTTATATTCTATAAATAGTGGTATGTCTTCATGGGGATTTCTTATATGTTTTCGTTCTTTATCTATTTCAAAAACAAGTAAAGGAGTTCCTGATAATCTAAATTTTTCTTCACCATACAGTTTAGAGACCAAAAGTCCATTTCCTGTATGAATGTTTTTCTTTGCCATAGATTCTCCATCAACTACAAATATGTCATATTTAGATAAATCTATTTTTTCTCTTTCATAAACAAAAGATTTGTTATCTAAATTATTGATTGTAGCAGTTAACTTTGTAACCTTGCTTATATCTCCAGCCTTAACAATCTTACATTGTGATTTTTCAGCAGGCTTTATACTAAACAAAAGTACTGCCAAAGCTCCAATAAGAAGTACTAAAATAATAATAAATAGAACCATATTCAAGAAACTTTTATTACATTAACAACTTCATCCTCTGCAATGATTAAACTGATTCCTTTTAAAACAGAAACTAGCAAAAAAGTCAGTACAAAACAGAAAATCTTTGCACACGAATTTGTAAAATACATAGTAAAAACTATGCCCAATAGAGAAAATGCAAAAACAAGGATGCTTGATATAAATCCAAATTTTAACATATTATATCCCGGTCTTACACTTGTAAGACTATAGGCAACATCAAAAAGATAACCAACAACAATCATAACCATTGGAATAACAAAACCTATAATATATTCCTTGTTATTAGCTATATTATTTAAAAAGTCCATGTCGCCTTCCAACACAAAACGAGGGAAAGCTGCGAATAACATTACTGTACACCATGCAAACAAATATACGCCTTTACGCCACATCTTACTCATTATAAACAAAATATGTTCTACTTTGGTTTTTATTGATAACTAATCTTTTTTCAAGAATAGCAATCTTACTTTTCAATTAATTGTCAAAGATACAAAAGAACTTCATTTTTCCTATCTTTTTTCGAAAATTAATAGACATTGTACAGATTAAAAATGATTTCTTAGTTTTCTGACTGTTTTACAGGTTTATCTTTATAGTTACAGAAGTCTAAATCTAATTTGATACTCTTATTGTCAGATTTACATCTCCTTCAAAATAATAATCTTTATCTCTCATGTTTATGCCATCTAAAATCTATTCCTTGGTCACTTTCAAACTCAAAGGTTCATGTTCATAATAATTATCCGATACTTCAATTTTATAACCTTTCCAGTTGTTTACGCTCACATTGTCTTTTGCGACTCCTGTACTGACATAGAGAAATGAAACAACTTCTTCTTCGCCATTCTCGGACAACTTAAATGAATCGGTGATTTTGTATCCGTCGAAATCTCCATTTTCGTCGATTAGATTTGCAGTTGTGCCGTAATCATAGGTTATGGTAAGTCCGTCTATTGTGATACCTTTTTTATACTTTCTATCGAAAACGAATGTATCTCCTATTCTTAATCTGCTAATCAGTAAATCTACGCTGTCTTTACGAATATCAAGGTTAAAAAGATACTTTCCTATTGCTAGTGGAAAATTATTTTGAATCTGACTATTATTTATTTCATAATAACTTAAGGCTGTTTCATATTCATTACTTTGAGATTTAATTTTCATTTTCAACAGTATTTGAGGGGAGCGGTCATTCCAGGGACAGGGTTGGATATGGAAATCAATAAGTTTTATTACCATACTGTCCAACTGTATGGCAAGATTGCCGCTTTCTTGTTTTAAGGGTATTCTCATATTACTTTGTTCATTCGTGTTTCCGACTGCTGTAATCGGTAGAACCGATAAGAGCAGTAGAAAAAATGCCAATATTGTTTGATTCCATTTCATACCATTGATTAAGTAATTCAGATGATTGTCAGTCATCGGTCTTTGTTGTCAAAATACTATCTTTTGCTATTTCTAAACTATCAGTCCGTATTTCTTTTAAGTGAACATATATAGTGTTTTCGTCGTTAGTTTCAACATCGTGTATTTCCCAAACCATTCCGTCATATTCGAAAGAAGTCAGTTCCTTTAGGAATAGTCCTTTGTTCTTATAAATGATATTATTATGATACTTGGGATGAATGTTTCCTGAACTTGTATCATAAATGCAGAATTGCCGATTTTTGAATATTGGGTTAGCATGGAAAATAAAAAAGACAAAGAACATTATCACAAACCAAAATGGAATACTTATTGCGACTCCCCAATAATAGATGCCCGAATAAAGCTTCCACCACAGATAATGTGCAGTTTTCTTAGATACGGTCAGGTATATCGTTATTCCGGACAGAATTGTCATATACACTATATACCAACTTATTCCCCAACGAATAATAATTTCTTTATAGAAAAGGATAGCAGAGAATATTGTAAGTAACAATGCTATTCCGTGTATCCATATAGCTATTCGGAAAGTTATACTTTTCAAGGAAGTATCTCCTTTCTTCTTGATATATCTGTTCAGATACAAATAGGCTATAAGAACAGGCAGAGAGAATAATATCAAATACAATATTTCCATGTTTCTATCTTTAATTCGGTGGATAACGCTTGCATTTAGAGGTTAGCTTTTCTTATTGTCTATATTTATAACTAACTCTGGATGAAATTTTAGAAGCATAAGTCGCATAATATGTTCCTTATCTTCCCAGTATTCCCGGTCTATTTCGTTTAATTTAGAATTTTCGTCCTCTGTCAGATATTGAGGAATGTCCCATAACGATTTTAATCGGTTGTCATCTTTAAATCTTTGGATGATACTGTAAGCCTACATTAGAAGCTGTTTGGTGACTGTCGCGCTGATAGTTTCCAATCCTTTGAGTGTAAGTAAATAAGCATCATATCCCCAATTACAGAAAAATTGGAGAAATCCACCATTATATACTTCCAATTCCAGCCAATATAATGCGGCAATTATACTGTCCGTTTGCTCCATTTCTTGGTAGTTGGGACGAAACTCAGCGAACTTATGCCCAAACGGGGAAAAACATTGTTCCCAGTATTGTTCTAAATTATCCATTCTTATTACTCTTATTGTAAATAATGGTAAGGGAGTCGGCAGGTATATTCATCTTTTTTATATATTGACCGAATATATCCTTACCGACACAAAGATAGCGTGTGGATCAATCAAAATCAATTATTATCAAAACTATTAATCTAAATTAAAAGACATCCCTGGAAAAGATATTTTGTTCTTCTATTACTTATAGATTCAAATGCGGAAAAAGTATGAATATCAGGAATATCTTGCGGGAGATTTGTCCGCTTGTTAGTAACCTATTCAAAACACATCATTTCCCCACCATCTGTTAAAAGTTCGCGGACAAACCTTGTGGATAGATTCTTCATTCTCCTTTTCCCATTCAAATTCGATTTCGAAAGCATACTGAGGTAATGAATAGTTTTCTTCTTCCATACTCTTAAATTGCTAATGTTGGGTGGCTAACAGACCGTTAGGGCAGTTGAGCCGTTTGTAAGTCACCTTATTTATTTTATCAGTAAGCACTGTTTAGTTCTATTAATGCAGTTCCTCTATGCATTCAAAAATTGGAGAATATGGCTCTTGACAGAATAACGGCATAACTTCATTGAATCTATTTTTGTCAATCATCTTGTCAATCAACTCATCTATAGAGGTAGCTACTTTTCTCACTCCTAATCCTCTAAAATCTGTTATGTATATATCAAACTCGTTTATTATAGGTTGACTTGCAATATTCCAAAACAGATAATAGCCATTTTCGCTTTGAGCAAAAGGAACTAACTGTTTTACAATTTCTATTGTGCCGTCAGGTTCTAAATCAAACCAAAGTTCTCCTTGAATTACATCATCATAATAAGTTGATCTAATTTCTTCTGAACGAATATTCCAAGAATCACCATAATCACCCATTGGAATATAGATAAACCATTCACCCAATACTCTTCCATAACCGAATCTCTTAACGAATTTCTGGTATGAAGTTGGAAACTTACGCCCATTCGTAAAGCTGAAACGATCTAAAAAATCCAAATCTCCATAAATAGTTGGTTTTCCTATTATTCTCAATTCTTCCATATATTTATCATTAAAAGTGGCTAATGTCCGGTGGCTAACCGACCTTTTCATGGGTGGCACAGCCGCTTGTTATCGACCAATTTATACATTTGTATAAATTGAATCTCCTTCACTTAAAAATCTTATCCCTTTCAGATTGGATTTTTCACATATATTCTTAAACTCTTCCGTAACAACAATATAAGATTTATGTTCTTTCATACGTACTATCGAAAAATTGTTAAGAGCATCCGTTAAGAAAAAGATTTTCTTCATTGTTCTTATACCATATCTTGTTGTTTCTATTACAGATTTATTCAAATCCAAGCATTCTAATGTATTAGTTATATTTAATGCAAAAAAGTTATTAATCTGATTCCCCTTTTTATCTGTTATAACAGCATTAAAAAATTGTAATTCAGAATTTTCAAGAAAAGAAAAAGTGTTTCTAAATTTTTTGCTAACAAGTAAAGGACCTAATGTTGGCAACAAATCATATTTATCAATGTAAGAATCAATCTTATCAATAGTATAATAGATAGGATGATTGTAGATAACAGGATGACCTTCACTTAAAGCAAAGTAATCTAAATCATTCTTTTCTTCATCAAATACAAAGTTTACATCTCTTTTATAATAATCTGCTAATTCATAGTATTTCATATTTACTTATATTTTACAATTCTTTTTTTTTGTTTATAGTCGATAATGTTCGGCAGTTAATCGCCATTTTGGGCGATTGAGGTGTTTGTTATCAATCTATTAATTTGCTCCATTGTATGCGAATAATGTTTCTTATTAGGAGTAAAGCATACTTTTTTTAATGTAGGACTTTCTAATAATGGAAACAAATTTCCATCTTTGCAATTCCAAAAACGGAATGATGTTAAAGACTCCATGCTCTTGATAAACTCCAGATTGTCCAACTCTGATATAAAAAGACCATGAACACTTTGGTTATTTGCTAATTCGGAATAGTCACGTAAGCCACTATTTTTTTCAAATGAAAGATCTGCTACATAGTTTAACTGATTAATACTGCTAATATCTTTCAGTTTCCTATTATGTGCCAGAACTAAAGTATCAATATATCTTAGTTCTGCTATACCTTGTAAACTTTCTATTTTTGATTGATATATGTGTAATACCTTTATAGACTCCCAATTAGAGAACAGTCGCAGGTCTTGTCCTGAGAATTTGCGAATAACGGCACTTTTCAAGTGCTTCAATTTATCTAAGTTTTGGAAGTTCTTATTATATACGATACCAATGTTTTGGAGTGCACCAAATCTTTTAAAATCTATAGGTAAATCCACTTCCTCAGAATATAAAGTTTCTAACTTTTGAAAAGAGTATATGTATTCAAAATTTGTGATATGGATAGGACTTATGCCGGTTATGGATAAGAATACTATTTGATTGGCAACTTTTTCAAAAAGTCTGAAGTCCATCGCTGCACCAAAAGTGTTCCTTATTTGCAAACCATCACAACCATTAGCAAGAGCAAATTCTATTCCCTGTTCAAATTCATTCGATTCAAACATTAATTTTTTCTTGCATTTATTTGTCTCAGCTTCATGTATTTGCATATTAATCTTATTTATGGATAATCTGCGTGTTATCCGCATTTACATTTCATCGAAAATTGAATCTAAAAGACTATTTAATTCGTCGTCTGTAAGATTAAAATTTTCTTGTTCAATTTTCATACTCTCGTATATTTCAGCCATTACCTCGCCTTCGGTAGAGAAAAACTGGTCGGCTGATTTTATATTGTACTCGTCAACAAGCATTTTTTTTAATACCTGTTTGGCTTCTTCGATTTTCTTTTCTTTTTCCATATCTGTTTTCTTTGTTTATTGCGGATAATGGTTTGGCAGCGTTCCGCTTTGTTCAGTCGGTTTGCTGTTTGTTATCGGTCTATTTCATTACACCTAAAATTTTTTCAAGTACTTCTTCCGGCTTATACCGCAAACTGTCAAATACAGTTTCTTGATATAGCATTTCACGAATAAGCGAAGGTTCTGATAATTCCATGTTTTTTTCCAATAACGGAACATAATAATCGTGTGACAGAACCCACCAAAGTTCATCTTCAGGAAAAGCCTTAACTTTATATTCGACATAATTCTTAGAATGTATTCTTTGTATGATTTCAAGAAGTTCGTCACACGATAATGGAATATGGAGTAATGGTGGAGTCCCTATTGAAAGCCTAAGAGCAACCATACAAATAGAGTCATCTTCCATATATTCAGAAAGAATATCTTTAGTAATAACTTTGTGAGTTAATTCAGAAAGTTTCTTTATTATATCCAAACATTTATTGTCCTTTTCACTATCATACCCACGTAGTAACCTCGATACTTGCGGACATATTTCTTCTATTTGAATAATTTTAGGTTCTATTTCTTCTCTTAGTTTCATTTTTTTCTGCTTTATTATTTGACCGATAATGTGTTGCAGCTTGCTGCCATTAGGCAGTGCAGGTGCTTGTTATAATAATTCTTTAGTATCAAATCCTAATTCATTCAGAACTTCTAATTGTTCTTTTTGGTATTCGGAAGTTCCAGTATGAATAAATTTTTTCTCTATAATATAGTTATTCGGATAATCTTCATAATAACTCATTAAAAAGGCTGGTATATTTTCATGTCTATTGAAGATATTTGAAATCATCCCAGACTTCACCAGTTTTATAAATATCTCTTTACTTTCACATTTGTAGAGATTCCCATCTTCATGGTAGACTAGGCATTGTTCAAGAAATAATTTCCTGTTGAAATTGGCAAAATTGGCTAAACGGTCAGGACGTTTCCAACGTTTTATATCAGTCTTATCAAGAGATGGCAGGATTTTTTCCCATACACCTCGCTTCACAGGAAAAGAATTACAAACGAAATAGAGACGATAAGGTGTTTTAGAAAATGTTTCGTCGTTTAATCCACCTTGCAATGGCGCAAAAACTCCGTAACAATCTTTAGTCAGAAGTCTCACATAATAAACAATTCCATTTTTTCCATTCATTTTATAAATTGCTCCTAATTCATATCTTGCCATAATTCATTGATTATATTTATTATAATGTGTTTCGGCTAACCGAACTTAGGCGGTTTGGCGATTGTTATCCATTTTCGACTTCTCATTTTGAATTTGAGAGAATTGCGACATATTCATCTATATCATGTTTCAATTCTTCCCAGTGTTCGACCAAGTTAGGATAAAGTCCTGTAACACCATAACCAAGCATAGTAAACAGAGCAATAAATCTCCATTCGTTTGCAATTTGCTTGTTGCTACTGGCTTCAATTTCCTTTTGCCTTAAAACATTAGGATAAGTAAATCTACCTCTTCGTTGGTTTTCAAAATTCCGATGTTTCTCTTCATTCTCAGCAAAAATCCCGATGGGTTGCATTTGTATGTTGTCTATTGCTTTTATACGTGCCATGGCTGCTTCTACATTTCCTCGCCTTTGTAGAAGGTAAACTTCCAGCCCCCAGATGTTTAAAATAAAATTCCACACTCCAAATTTTCTTTTTCCAGGAAAGGAAATGTCGTGGGTGAGATTGCAGACTGCAAGAGCTTTTTCCTCATGCCCATAAACAAAAAGGTAATAAGCTAAATGGCATAAGTTTTCAGCATCGTTGCCACTCTCGAATGAACATTTCTTTTCCAGTTTCTTGCTTAGATTAACGATTTTCTTTTCTGTGCAAGTTTCTATTATTGATATAAATATTTCTTTTTCAGTATTCATTTTTATTTTTTTATGTGGATAACGTTATGCTATCAGCGGAATCCCGCTGTTATTTTCTCTAAGTATTATCGTTATTATTGTTGGTGCAAACTTCGATATACCTAATTTATTCTCGTATAGAGAGGGAAGTTTGGTTCCCTTTTTTGTCTGATATGTTTTCATGTCTAAATCTAATGTTGACTTTGCTTTATTATTTTATTTATGTAAGGTAAATGTATATATTCTATTTTATGTGTTTGAATATTAGATACATACATATATAGTATAAAATAAACTATACAATATGCTATAAAAATACATTATTTTCTTTGTATAGCCAATTAAAAAGGATTTTTTTGACTTACATATCGAAATTTGTTTTGTAGCAGGGAAACCGTACCAAAGTTTAATTCATTTTCTCATGATTTTGAGCTAAACTGTGGAGTCCTAAATCATTCGATAGCGGAATACTGCGTAACTTACCTCTTTCTTAATCAATAAAGTATCGTAAATGCCACTATAAGCTCATTGCTGTTCATCGATTTCACCTGATTGTCGAAATGCCGATAAATAAGGAGATAGCGGGTGAAAGCAAGTGAAAAATTCTGGTAAAACAGAACATTCTCGGTTTCACCTTGTCTTTTCAAAATATCCCTTGAGCTAAAAACAATATCATTATAGCTAATCCGGATATGATTATAGCTAATGAAAATATGCTTATAGCAAATCCATTGTCAGGTATTAACAGATAATCCATCAGGTATTAATAGCCTGGACGTCAGGTGTTAATACCTTGAGTTTCATCTACTAACACTTGAGCTGGTAGAACTGTATATTCAACACATTGTATCTATATACTTACCGCATTGAATCTATATATTCAGTACGGTGGCTCTATATGTTCAGCAATCGGTTAAATAAATTTGAAAGGTGAAAGCAATAACGGGAGATTTCCCCTTGATTTTTTCTACGCTTTCACCCGCTATCTCCTTATTCATCGATGTTTCAGAGATAAGGTGAAACTGGTGAAATTTATGAGTCAAAAGTTCATGTTCTACTTATATGAATCAGTAATTGAAAACAAATTTTCATTCATTTCCGTACAATTTCATTCATTTCTGATGCAGTAACATAAAAGAAGCAGTCGTGAAAAAGAATAATAAATGTCTTGCCAATCCCGTATCTTGTCTACAAACAAAGCCCGTTCGTCTCATTTGAAAAACGTGCACTGTCCTGTCCCTTATCTTCGTACCGAAATAAAAAACAGAATAAGTCATGAAGATGAATAAAACTATGTTGTTGGAGAAGATAGCAACCCGTTCGGGAGTATCAGTAGATGAATGTGGGGTAGTGCTTAAAACATTGGAAAGAGTGTTGAGCGAAGAACTCACACGGAAGATGTATCGTTATGGAGGGTGGATACTCTTATTAATTGCTTTATTGGTGTCCGTAGCTGCTTTCGGGCAGACATCGGAACGGAAAAGCCGCCCCGTGCAGACGATTCGCGGGATTGTAGTCGACGGAGACTCGAAGTATCCTATACCGTATGCTACGGTGAAGCTGGCAGGCACAGAAGGGATGGGGACGACAACGGACAGTCTCGGACGTTTCGCCATCCGGCAAGTCCCTGTCGGACGACACACGGTAGAGGCAGCTTTTATGGGATATGAAACAGGGGTTTTTAGGGAAATATTGGTGACTTCTGCCAAAGAAATCTACTTGGAGATACCTCTGAAAGAGAGTGTGAACGAACTGAATGAAGTAGTAGTCCGTGCCCGGACAAACAAAGAAGAGGCGATGAACAAAATGGCTACCACCGGAGCACGCATGTTGAGCGTGGAAGAGGCAAGCCGTTATGCAGGCGGATTTGACGACCCTGCACGCTTGGTTTCCTCTTTTGCCGGAGTAGCTCCCAGCGTTTCCTCGAATGGAATTTCCATTCACGGCAATGCTCCCCATCTGTTGCAATGGAGACTGGAAGACGTAGAAATCCCTAACCCGAATCATTTTGCGGATATTGCCACCTTAGGCGGGGGAATCCTTTCTTCTCTTAGCTCGCAGGTACTCGGAAATTCCGATTTCTTCACCGGAGCTTTCCCGGCGGAATATGGA